>LBTJ01000011.1 GCA_000990445.1 Candidatus Roizmanbacteria bacterium GW2011_GWA2_37_7 | reverse complement strand
TTTTTTGGGTTTCATGAAAGATTCAATTGCAATATCTTGTCGTTTTGCGTGAAGATGAGGGAAAAATCTTCCAACTGAAAGGATACTATTCTCTTTTGTAGAAGTCAGACTTTGAAGGAATTCATCATCAATATAGGGGTGAATGACCGATGATTGTATGCCCCATTTCTGAAGCCATTTGCTGGTAAAAATTGAGTTTGAAATATATGTTGAGTTTGCCGTTTTCATTTTATTGATGATATGCATATTGTAAAGTTTTTTATCCGGTACCATACAGAAAATATATGTTTTTTTTGCTGAGGATACAAAATAACTCCCATCAGTTACATAAAACAGCATCTCGTAGTTTTGTAACTCTTGCAGTCTTTGAAGTTGTGAACCAGACGTAAAAATATTTTTTTTAAATACGAGTGAACGAAACAAAAGTTTGAGGGTAGTTTGTATTTGGCTTGATAGATCATTATCCCAAAAAATGGTGATTTCGTAGCCTTCAGATTCCAAAACTTGCAAAATAGAGAGAACATGTCGCTCACCGCCGCCCATGACATCAAGAAATGGATCATACAGAGCTACTTTTTTTTGTGTCTTTGGCGTGCTGTTTTTCATAAAGAAATAGATACGTTATTGTTTTAGAATACGCTTGATAGATACTTTCGATTATACCAACTGTACCATCCAAAAATCCGCGATGTTTGATAAGACGTCGGTAGAGTTCTCCGAAATATTTCCGAAAAAAAATAAAAGTACTGACCTTTTTGTTGGCTTTCAAGAGCAGATCAGACTCGACATCTTCAAAAAGAAGGGTTTTTTGTACCATTGTGTGAAGGTCGCCGTGAAAGTAATGAATAATTGGATTTTTGAGTTGACCTTGTGATCCGGTAAATTTCGGTGAGGAATGTATTTCTTTTGGCCATGTAATAAATGCTGGTTTATATATAAGCCTGATCTGATGATCTGGCCACCATCCCCCATGTTTGAGCCATTTTGTTCTTCCAAATATGTTTTTCCTTGGAATAGCGTAGTGAGTAGGGTGTAAATCATTTTTTGTTTTGCTGAAATCTGACAGTTGATGGCTGATCGATGATTGTATTTCCTGTGCGAGCTCTTTTGTCATTCGTTCGTCAGCATCAAGAATAAAAACCCAATCGGTTTTTGCTTGACTAATGCCAAATTCACGGGCTGGTTCGACATAGTGAGAAAAAGGAAAGGATTTTACTGTTGCCTTCAGTTTATCTGCAATCGTAATTGTGTTATCCGTACTTTCCATATCAACAACAAGGACATTATTGCTTAGAAGTTTTGCAGAGTCTATACACTCTTTTATGTTGTTTTCCTCATTTCGTGTATGGATGATGATAGTAATTTGTTTCATATACTCCAAAATATATAATAATGAATACAAAAAGCCAAAATTATCGTTGAATATTTAAACCACTGTGTCAACCGAGACTTTTCTAAGAAGCGAATAAAGAAAATGATGAGAAACGGTAGCACCAAGACAAGATATCGTGTAAAAAACGGCAGGAAACAAAAAGCCACAAGCAACCCTGTAGAAATTGATAAGAGATATAACTCCTTAGTATTAAAAATAGTTTTCTTAAGAATAAACCGAATCATAGTGACACAAAATAGTATAAGATAGGCTGACCATAGTATAGTCCATTCAGCAATCCGAGTCCATTGAGATTGCTCAGACCATCCAATTATTTTTCCAAAAAACAACGCTGTAAATACAGTGCCATATACTGGTTTGATATTTGAAGAAAGATAAAAATAAACCATCCATTTTTGATTTTTAAGAAATTCGATCAAGGAGTGACCTTGAATAAAATACATACAATATGCAGATATGTAAACAACTGCGCTTATGATACAGATCGGAACAAGAAACCAAATTTTTTTTAAACGAATCAATACTATTAAATCAGCAAGAAGAATAATCACTGAGAGAAATGCAATTTTCACTGAAATAAATAATCCAAGCGTTACTCCGGCTATAATAAATAGCAGGCGTTCATTTCTTCGCGAAATACCTTTATTCATCAGGGCAAACAGCACAAGCACATGCATAAGAAGGAAAAGAAGTTGAGGCAGATCGAGCAGAGTGATAAAAGATTGACCAAATAAGAGCGGATCTGTAATGAAAAATATAAGAGCGGTAATTTGTAATATTGCATTTTGAATAAGTTGTTTTGCAACAAAATAAAAACATATAAGGGCAGCACAGAAAAACAATAATGCCGCTGCTTCTCCGTTCCCAAAAAAAAGAATGGAGTAACCATAGAGATATTTAGCAAGTGGGGGCATTTCAGGGTTGATCGTGAAAAATTCATGTTTTGTTGCGAGCGTATGTCCCGCAACCTGATATAAACCATCATCGCCAATGCCATACTTGCTTTCGGGATCAACCCACTGAGAATGATAATAAAGAGTATAAAGAAAGTCTTTGCGGAAAGGTCGTGAATAATCTCTCCAGTGTACTGATATCTGTAATAGTAATAAAAAAATAAAATAGAAAAAAAGAATGGATATAACGACGCGAGAAGTAAAATATTTCTTGAGGTATTCTGCTATCATTGAGTTTATTTAGATTGTATAATAATTTAGCGAGGGAATGTTATTATCATAATTTATTGCAACTTAATGAAGAAATTATACTATGCATTATTTCTAATCCTGCTTTTTACAATAGTTTTATTTTCTGCATGGCCGATGATCCGCGGAAATATTGATTTTCATACAGACATTGCTCGCGATTTTCTCCTTTTGGAAGATGTGTATCATAACCACAATATTACTCTTATTGGACCCCGTTCTGGCGGTATACCTGGGGTGTTTCATGGACCTTTGTGGCTTTATTTAAATCTTCCCGCATATATTATTGGCGCGGGAAATCCTGTGGTTGTTGGTTGGTTTTGGTTACTGATTTTTATCCTAAGTATTGTAGTTGTTTATTATGTTGGAAAAAAAATGTTTGATACCACAACTGCAATATTTGGATCACTGTTATTTGCTTCTTCTACCGGCGCTTCTGTGTATGCATTTTTTAATCCAGCAGGAGCAGTGATGTTGGCTCCGCTATTTATGTTCCTTTTATGGCTTTATATTCGAAAAAAGAATCCATATGTTCTTGCAGTTTGTATGTTTGTTCTTGGGTGTATCATTCAGTTTCAGATGGCCTTTGGCGTGCCATTACTTGTTGTAGTGATTCCAGTGCTACTGTACCAAATTCTTTGTGATAAAAAAATAAACAAAATGTTTCATTTTATTGCGCTATTATCGATTTTGCTTCCACTTTCAAGTTATCTTCTTTTTGAACTTCGTCACGATTTTCTTCAGGTCAGATCGGTCATTAATTATTTAAGCGGTGTTGAAAACACAGGGAAAGTAGACATATCTTTAAACGGTCTTGTGATGCAGAGAATAAATACTCTTATTAATGACGCGCCAGGAATGGTAGGGATGAATGTGTTGTGGATCACAATTATTATTGTGTTTACTATCCTTTCAGGAATAACTCATGGGATAAAAAAAATTACAGTTCAAAATCCATTCCTTTTATTTACAATATTATATATAGGATATTGGGTAGTAACGCTTCCTTATAAAGGGGCATTCTGGGGATATTATTATTGGCCATTTGTAAGTGTGATCAGTATCATTGTGGCATCCTCGCATAAATATATCGGAAAAAAACTGTTCCTTGGAATTATGGCCGTAATTCTCATCAGCAATATCAATATGCTCTTTCGGAAGCATGTACACGATCAGCAGTCCACAGGAGGTTGGAAATTTTTTCATCAAGTTGCTGAAAAAGTTTTCAAAGATGCACCCGTGGAGTTTGGTTATTACATATTCACAACCGATCTTTTTGGATATTCTTCCCAATACGCAATGCATTATGAAGATAGAAAAGATGATCGTAAAATCGGATCCCCGTATACGAAAAAACCAGTAACATATTTACTTGTCGATGATCCGGGAGACCATCCATCGGTCAACGCGATAGATTGGAAGTTGTATGATGTCCGAATAAATGCTGAACCAGTAATAAAAACACAGATATCAAACACATATAACATACAGAAATTTGATCTTTCTGGAAAAGACTTAACAGAACCCTCAAATCCCTATATGCTCAATTCCTTAATATTTCGATAATGTATGCGATTGATACTTCGATTTGTATCTCGAAACATTTTTCTTATTTTCTTAATCATTTTTTTTGGTTTTCTTTTCTTTTTTCGACTTGGTTGGCAAACACTAGGAAGCTGGGATGAAGCTTGGTATGGATCAATAGCAAGAGAAATTGTTAAATCTGGAGATATTTTTCATTTGAATTGGAATGGATTTCCATTTTATGACCATCCCCCAATGGGTTTTTGGCTTACTGCCATATCGTACAAAGTATTCGGAATCTCTGAATTTACAACACGCTTACCTTCTGCGATACTTGGTTTGTTTAGTATATTGCTTACTTATCTTGTTGGGGTTAAGCTCTCTAAAGAAAAACTTGTAGGTTTGAGCGCAGCGATGATTCTTGGAACATCTGTCTGGTATGTGATACGTGTTCGTTCAGGCAACTTGGATTCCATATTCGTATTTTTTTATATCTTAACAATATACGCCGCACTTCGAACCGCTCGTAATATTAAGTGGTTTCCACTCACAATGATAGCTTTTGGGGCACTGATGACGACGAAAACACTTGTAGGTGTTTCAGCTTTACCGGTTATTATTTTCATTATTTTCACACAAATCATCAAGTTTAGATCAAATTACAGGTGGATTGTCTTGGGATTGATTTTGTTTGCCATAGTAGTCTTGCCTTGGTACTGGATCAATTATCTAAAATATTCTGATTTTATCCAACATCATTTTTTTGAGATTGGAACGAGGAAAAAATCGTTTACTTCATATTTAAACCTTCAATATGAGCTTCCGTTGTTTTATCTTCACATGGGAATTCGAAAATGGTATTATCTTTGGATCGGGTCTTTCTCATATTTGATAGTTTCATTTCGATTTCTAAAAAAGAATATTTTTATACTTCTTTTCTGGAATGCGGTTATTTTGTATCCCTTTTTGACTACAGATCAAACACAGATATGGCATCTCATACCGGTTTATATAGTCGTTGCGCTTATTGTTGCATGGGGAATTTTGGATGGAGGTTTATTGTTTTTGAAATTCGCTCAATACTTAGATATTGCGCGTATAAAAAAATATAAGAAATTAACTAACAACATAGTGAAAACAATGTGTTTTATTTTCATATTTTTTATTGCATTTTTACAGGTGAAGACTTTTTATTATGAAATTATACCGCAAAACAAATATATTCCAGATGATGTAGATATCTCAATGAAAGTGTCTCAATATGATGCTCACATTTTTCTTGATGATGATTATCTTCCTTTAGCAGTGTTTTACTCCGTTCGTACTATGCGTCAAATGTCATTTGAATTAGAAGAACGTCATACCCTAGTAAATCTTTTTAATTCAAATAATGAACCATTTATTGCAATCACAAGAAACTGGGCGCTGAATAATCTAAAAGAAAATAATATTCAATATAAAATTCTTGAGCAAAATAATTCATTTTCAATTATAACGAAGCCATAAAATGTTGATTCTTTTTGCAGTATTACTACTTGGTTTGTCCATATATTCATATGTGCTTATTGATCCGAATTTGACACTCATTAATGCATCGTGGTGGGTATCTTTTCGAGATCCTTTGGTCTACTTTGGATACTATCAACGGCTTCATTCGACAGTGACATACATTTTCATAATTATATTTTTGTTTTTTTTCCACTGGTATTTTGTCAAATATTATAAGAAATATTCTGGATTGAAATTAGTAATTCTGATAACAGTAATACTTGTTCTAGCATATCCTTTTTTATCTCATGATTTTTTCAACTACATTTTTGATGCAAAGATACTAACATTTTATGGAGACAATCCATATACACATATGCCCGGAAATTATCCTGATGACAAGTGGCTTCGATTTATGCACTGGACACACAGATCATATCCGTATGGTCCGGTATTTCTTCCTTTGACATTAGTGCCTTCATTTTTTGCATTTGGAAAATTTATCTTAAATTTTCTTTTTTTCAAAGTACTTAATTTTATTTTTTATGGTGCAGGGATATATTTTCTCAATAAAATGAATAAAAAATGGTCAATTATTTTTGCAACGAATCCACTCGTAATTATTGAAGGTCTGGTGAATGCTCATAACGATCTTATCGCAGTAGTATTAGGTATTATTGGTATTTATTTATTGCAAAAGAAGAGGAGCGTTGTTTCGAGGATACTTCTTATAACTTCTGCTGGAATAAAATATTTGACATTTCCAATTGTTTTTATAGTTAAGAATTCAAAAAGCAATATAAATTATGTGGTATTTTTCTTGCAGACAGTACTTTTTATTTACATGTTTTTTAATGGAGGGGTTCAACCTTGGTACTTTTTGGCAGCATTCCTTTTTTTACCATATTATCCAAACCTTATTCAAAAACTGAACATTTTTTTTCTTTGTCTCCTTTTATCTTACTATCCATTTATACGTTTCGGAAACTGGGATCAGATTTGGATGAAGGAATATATCATCCTACTAGGTTTTATACTTACTATTGTCTATTTAATTGTTTCTGAAAAATTATTATCCCATTTTTATAAAAGGAAATTTTTCAATACATGAAGTTTTGTTCGAAGTGGTGCATATTTTAGTGCAAATCTCATCTGTGCTTTTTTTTGATATTTTTGGTGAGTGACAGAACCAGATCCATCTGTGGATTGAGCATTTTTGTGCCAAATTACAATTGATGGATCGTACCAAAGTTTGATATTATGTTTTTTTGCACGTTCACAATAATCCGCATCTTCGTAATACAAAAAATATTTTTCATCCCAGAATCCAATTTTATCTACAACTTCGGAGTCAAAACACATAAAGCAGCCAGTGATAAAATCGGTATTTTCAATTTTTTCAAACAGTTTAGGATCGACCATATCAACGCCACGGTGTTTAGTAATAGCATTATTCCAGTCAACCGATCCTCCCGCGTACCAAATCACCTTTCCTAATTCATCAGGTTGATAAATTTTTTTATGATATTCATATCCTGATGCATAATAAATTTTCCCTCCGAATATTGAATCGGGATGTGCTTGAAATCCTTGGTGAAGATTTTTGACAAACAATGCATCAAAAAAAACATCGTCATTTATTATGCAAAACTCTTTAATATTGTCTATAACCGCTTGTTGTATACATTCGTTTACACCATAAGCGTATCCTTTATTTTCAACTGAAATAACTGTGTGTGGAATATCTTTGAGCATGATCTCTTGTTTATGTTCTGAAGCATCTGCAATATAGAGGTGATACTCTTGATTGGACTGTGCACGTAAAGAAGATGTAAAATCTTCAAGGATCGTGTAATTATTGTAGACTACCGTTATAATGGCTATATGCTTGGCCATGCGATTGATTATATCAGAAAACATACGGCATTAATCTTACTGATATTACCTGCGTTTATACTTCAAATGCTTGTCATGATGCCAAGTGGCTCAAATATTTGTATGAATGGTCATTGCGGCTATCATTTTTGGGGAATACATAGCCATGACAGTATGTGGCATCTAGAAATAGCGGCTGTTGCTTTTAAATCATATCCATTTTTAGTGCCAACTTTTGCAGGATCAGTACTTTCTGGCTACAACATTCTCATGGATTTAATAGTGTTTGTAATATCTCTCGCTGGAATACCCCCAATAATAATGTTATTTAAAATTGTTCCGATTATTTGGTTTGTATTGTATACCCTGATAGCTATAACATTTTCTCAAAAACTGAAAGACTCTCTTCTATTTATCGCTATTACATTATTTTTTCTTTACTTTGCTGATCATTTTGGATACATTTTGCAGTTGTATTATGATGGTTCGATTTTCAAAGGTTCGCAGTCATTTGGTTTGCAGTCAATGACTGCACTTCTCAATACTCAGTTTGCCCTCACATTGCCGATAATTATGGCACAGCTTATATTGTTAAAATTACAAAAATTTACTTTTAAAAATTCATTGATTATGAGTGTCCTTGTTTTTTTTAGTATGGGATTAAAATTTTATGGGGGTATTGCAAGTCTCATATTAGCAGGATTTTATGTAATTGATTTTTTCATTCAAAAAAAGAATTTTATTCGGGTGTTACAACAAGGGAGTATTATTCTTGTCGGAACTTTGCTCAGTATAATTATATTTTATAATCCCTTTCAAGCAACCCAATCAAGATCTATATTTACAATTTCACCCTTTGCTACTGTTCATTCCGTAATTGAGGCGCCAGACATGGTATATCTTCCAGATATGGTGAATGCCCGTTATTTTCTTTACGAGCATGGATGGAGTCCAAGGCTTTTATATATAGAGTTACTTAGTACTGCTTTATATATGGTAATTAATTTTGGTACACGTATTTTTGGAGTTATGTATATTATTGGAAAAATTATTGCAAAAAAAGCAAAACGCATCGAGATATATATATTACTAACTGTTTTTTTGATGTCTGCTCTTTCAGTATTGCTTATTCAAAAAGGAGATTGGTGGAATACTGTGCAATTTGGATATTATGGTATTTTTTTGTCTACGTTTCTGCTAGCCATTTTTATTTATGATGTTATTATCCATTTTAAAAAAGTTGGAATCGTCATTGTAGTAGTTATTGTTATTTTTACTATTCCGGGAACACTTCGCACTATCAGTTCGTTTTCGAGCACTGACACTCTCTATATATCGCGACAAGAAATTCAGGCAATGGAGTTTTTGAAAAAACAACCTGACGGAATCGTATTGAATTCATTTGAGGCAAAAGAGGGCTATCCATTTCTTGATTATCGTACCTCGGGGTATGTTGCGGCTTTTACTGGGAAGCAGCTCTATCTTGCGCATTTAGGTCCGCTCAATATTATTGGCGTAGATTTTAAAAAAAGATTGGCGCGAGTTTTGGGAAATGATTGTAGTGTATTTGAAGAAGTAGATTATATTTATTATGTGAAAGAACATGACGGAAAATTGTTGGAGAGCTGTCTTGACGTGGTTGATAATGATTTTCTCAAAGTATTTGAAAACTCACAAGTACGTATTTTTAAACGAAAATAAACTACATTTGCACTGTTGATACTACGAGCCAATTTTTTCCCTCCACAATTTTTCCATCTCGTCCGGCTACATCAAAAAAAGCATTTGCCTGCTTCATTTCATTGAAGGGTTTCAAAAAAACAACAAGGACAATACCGTCTTGTCTCTTGCAGATAAATTCATTTTTTTGTTCAAACATCATTTCTTGGCATGAGGACATGGTTTCTGGAACAATATCTGTAAGCATTATCCCTTTTGTCAAAAACTCAATACTGTTCCAAGTTGGTGATGAGAAAATCAAAAATGGATACAGAGAATTGACGTTCATATTGACTCCTAGAGTTTGCAGAGTTTTTTGCGCTTTCAAAGTGTTTATTCCATCTCTTTCAAAGAAAAAGTTGCCGGGTGAAGAAAACTCACGCGCCATCCAAAATATTTGGGGGTTTATGGTCTTATTTTTTATGGTGTCATTCAATAATTGTGCAACGTGTGATTTTGTATTGTATTTGTTGACTAATGCAAAAGCTGTAGGTTGGAAGATTACAAATATCAATATAAGAAGTGCAATACCATATAAAAGTAGGATTAGTCTATGCTGTTTCGAGTATAATTGAATAATGGCCTTCATGCGGAGAAATAATTTTTTTGCTTGTATCTTTATCTTCATTATATCAATCTTTTTTGTGTTTGATCTTTTTGTTCACACAGGACGTCCTGTAACATTTGATGGACCAACGCATATTGCAAATATGGCACAAGTGTATGAAGGGTTGAAGGATGGAGATTTTCCTGTCAGATGGGGAGCTGGATGGGCAAGATATGGTTGGCCGGCACCTTTGTTTGCACAACAAGTTCCTTCATACACCGGGGCGATATTAAATTTTATTAGTCGGGATATAGTAACTTCATATAATATTGCTATATTTCTCGGTGCGCTATTGTCCACATATTTACTGTATATTTTTTTGAGATTTTATGTTGGCTTTATTCCTGCACTTCTTGGCGCAACAGTTTTTCATTTTGCTCCCTATAGAATCATCAATATATACGTAAGAGGTGCGTTACCTGAGTTTTACGCGAGTATTTTTATTATTTCGATACTAATATCCTTATATCTTGCATTGGAGAAAAAGAAATTGTTTGGATATTTACTACTTGCTATATCAGTCTGTATGCTTCTCTTGACCCATCCATTTATGATGGTTGTTGGAAGCATTTTTTTTGTCCCGTATGGATCATATTTAGTATTAAAAGATCGAAACTATGTATTTCAAAAGATATTAGGAATCGGGGTAATGGTTGGTTTCGGCGTTGGACTTTCTGCTTACTATTTGGTTCCTTTATTTTATGAAGTTAAGTATTTATACTATGGTAGCTCAAATCTTCATTATGCATCTGGAAATTTACTTACTCTAGAACGATTTTTTATTGATTCGTGGCCATATTTCACATCTAAGGATATTGCACCCCGCGGGCATGTGCTCGTGGGGGGGGTATTGGAAGGAATAATATTGTTTGTTTCAATAATATATGTGTCATTTCGATATATCAAATATAAAAAGCTCGAGTTGTTACTATTCATGATCACTATTGTCGGAATCACGTACATTTTTTTCATGCTTCCACCAAGCGATATTTTTTATCAAAAAATAGTTCTTCTCGGCAACATTCAACACCCATGGCGCATGCTTACAGGATATATTTTTGTTCCTCCAATTCTTTTAGCGAGTTTTGTTGAAAAATTTCGTTACAAGAAGATTTTCTTTATCGTTGTCATTTTTGTAGTTGCACTTCTTAGATTTCCACAACTGTACGGAAAAAACTATACGATGTACCCACAGGAAAGTTATTTCATAACAGATGACAATATGCACGGTACTATTTTAAATACCGTATGGATGGGAGAAGTGAGGGATTATCCATATCAAAAAGAAAAAGTTGCAATTCTTGATGGTCAAGGAAAAATGTCAGGTCTCCAGATTTCAAACTCATCACGAAGTTTCACAGTACAGGCAGATACAGAGCTTAACGTGGTAGATTACACATTTTACTTCCCAGGGTGGAGGGCGTATATTGATGGAGATGAGATTCCCATTCAGTTCCAGGATCCTGCTCAACGCGGTGTAATCACCTACAAAGTACCATCCGGAAACCATTTAGTATCCGTTATATTTACTCGTACGAAACCACGTATTCTAGGGGATGTTATTAGCATTGCTTCGTTGATATTATTAATTTCTTTATATACACTTAGGAAAAGAGTTAGTTCATTGGCTCCTTATGCTTCATGATAAATTTTTTTATAAACATAAAGTATGGATTTTATTAGGACTCATTTGGCTCTTTGCTTTATTTCTTCGTATTTATCACCTTGGATCCCTTCCTTTTAATTTCATGGAAGATGAGGTACTTGTTGGTTATGTGGGAAGATTTATTCTCCAAAATGGAGTCGATTTGTATGGAAATCATTGGCCGATCTGGTATTTTGATAAATTTGGTGACTATTATATCATCGGACCAATGTATTTGGCCGGACTTTCAACATTCATTTTTGGAGTAAACGAATTTGCAGTTCGTTTCCCAGCAGCGTTATTTGGAAGTTTAGTGGTGTTTCCTGTATTCTCATTAAGCGTGTTGATTTTTAATAAAAGAACAATTGCCCTAACTGCTGCTTTTTTAACTGCAGTAACCCCATGGCATCTCGTTATTTCAAGATCTAGTTCAGAAGGCGTGATCGGAAGCACAATCTTTTTGAGTGGTATTTGTTTGTTGTTGTACTTTGCTAAAAAGTTAAAACTGAAATACCTCATAATATCCACAATTTTATTTGGAGTTTCATATTTTATCTATCATCCCTTTCGAGCATATGTTCCGCTCGTCTTTATCCCAATTCCATTTTTATTTCCAGCATTAAGAAAAAATAAGCAAGCGTTTTTTGGCATTGTTGGAGTATTTATAGCGTTTGTGTTATTGACAGGATATATAATCACAACTCCGTGGGGTTCTGGCAGATTGAAACAAACATCAATTTTTAGTCCGCTTTCTGGAGTAGAAAGAAAAATTCAAGAAGAGATATATGCAATTGGAGAGGGGAAAGTGCTTCAAGCGAGAATATTTCATAATAAGCTGATTGGTTATAGCAGAGAATTTACTAAACAGTATATATCCTATTTCTCCCCTGATTTTTTATTTACTGGTTTTGGTGCAGAATCAAGATATGAAGTACCGGAACAAGGATTGCTGTATTATACATATTTAATTTTATTGATAATTGCGGTTATTCCAATAAAAAATCAAAACAATATCCATAAAAAATATATTCTTTATTTTCTTTTTCTCCTTCTCATTTCCCCAGTACCTGCAGCATTCTCATATTTTGGTTCACCTAATATTCATAGATCTTCATTATTAGGCATTCTTATCGTCATTCCAATTACTTACGGGTTTACTAAACTTCAACTATTACCATACAAGAAAATTATTTCTGCATTTATTATTGCAATGTTTATCGTAGAGTTGTTTTATTTCTGGCATCAATACTCAGTGCAAAGTGATCTGCATAATTCAATTCGGCGAAATGATGCATATAGAGAGCTTATTGACTACTTAAGAATTAATGAAAAGAGCTATTCAAATGCAATTATGCCTTCTGAGGGTGCTCTGGCGATATATTATTTGTTTTATAACAAAGATTTTAGTAAGTCGTATGTAGAAAAATTTAAACACGATGTCAGACTTAACACTGCTGGGAAAGCTCAATTTGTTAAATCTAGTTGTCCAACAGAGAGTTTTGCAGAAAGGACTGAATCAACATTTTTTGTTGAAAAATATGATTGTCCAGATAAAATCGGTTTTAAACAAATACATTTAATTAAGGGTGTCAATTCTTTGTTAGGATTTAAGATTCTTATTAAGAAGTCGCCAGCGTACTAATTATTTTGTATTTTTTATACAAACAATAGCTGATTTATTTTTAAAGTTAGTGATATATTTATTAGTATTTTCACACATAGTATTAAATTGTTCCGATTTTTTATGAATAATAGGAATATAAATATAATCTACTAATTGTGAATTGACTATTTTCATGGGTTCATTGTCAATAATTGAAAGTCTTTTCTCAAAATTAATTCCTGCATTTTCTAAAACACTTACAAAATTTACATACGTTGGTTTTCCTGTAAAAGCAGATACATATGCCATATCGTTTTCATCAATCGGCGCGAAGACAACTCCATTGGGTTGTTTTTTCAGAAAATTGAGCGCATCCATTTCTTCTTGCGGTATAACAAATCGACCAGGGTTTGATAGATAAAAGAGATTGCTCAAATTTGCGGGAAAGGTAATGATAATTATCAGGAACAATATAGCGATACCAAGGATTTTTGATTTCTGAAGGAGGGAATAGAGGAGTTTAGCAGCAAAAATATTTGACAAAAATGCCGCTGGAACAGCAAACTGAATAGGATTAAACCAGTCTCCTTTTTGGATAAACAATAGAGAACATGCTATTGAGATCACAATTGAGCACGTTATTGCAAGCTCAACTTCATTAAATTTTCGTTTTGCAATTTGTACCACAATTTGAATCAATCCTACGATTCGGGTACCAAAGTAAAATAATACAAACAAAAAAGAAGAAAATAATTCGATTAATATAAGTCGAGGCGACCATCCATGTTCATACAGATAGTACCGAGCCAAAATCATTTGAGGAAGGTAAAACATGTCAGGACTTTCAATTAAATGATGCACCGTTGCAAATGGCGAAAACACGAAAACAGAGCCCGAATTTGAGTTACCCATTGGATCATAGAAAAGGAAGATCGCTAAAAGTACACCGACGGCGTATATCAAATTATTAAAGATAAAAAATCGCATATTTTTCGTTTTAATAAGTTGAAAGAGTTCATAGAAAAAAAGAATAGCAATTATTGAGCAAGCAACATAAAATTTTATTCCAAAAGAAAGAAAGACGAAAAAACTAATCAAGAAACGAAACTTCATTGACAGTTTCTTTTGATAGAGAAGAAGAATAATTGAGAACAGTATTATTAACGCTATTGCTGTGTGAGGGCTTTCCAA
>LBTJ01000010.1 GCA_000990445.1 Candidatus Roizmanbacteria bacterium GW2011_GWA2_37_7 | reverse complement strand
TATGGTGGAGAGCTGTTCTGTATTGATGAAATTCATAAATACAAGAACTGGAATCAAGAGTTAAAAAATATCTACGACTCGTATCCAAATCTCAAGGTTTTATTTTCAGGCAGTTCCAGTATTGATCTTATTAAAGGAAAATATGATCTTTCAAGAAGGGTAATTCTGCGCCAGATGTATGGTTTTTCTTTTAGAGAATTTTTAGAAATTCAAACTGGAAATACCTATCCGACAGTAAAACTTGAAAATATTCTTAATTCCTCAAAGCATGTGGATAGCGGAATCGGTAAGACTGAAAAATTACTTGGATACCTGCATAAATATTGGCAGAAAGGGTATTATCCAACTTCTCAAGCTATACCAGTCTACGAAGCATTTAGAGATACACTTATCGGAATTATTGATAAAACAGTTTTTGAAGACATCAGCACCTTCTATGCACTGAAGACAGAGAATCTCGATACTTTGAAAAAAATCATCTATTTCTTTGCCACCTCTCTTCCAGGAAGCGTCAGCATTAACAAACTTGCTAACAGCCTCGGGAAAGACCATACAACGATCACAGAATATGTGCAGATACTGCGAGATACAGGACTATTGCGATTCTTGCTTATTGATAAATATGGTCATGCGCTGGTGAGAAATGCCGAGAAAATTTATATTGATAATACCAATTTGCTCTATGCTATCAATAATCAGATAGGCAAAGAAACACATGTGGGGTCAATCAGAGAGTTATTTGTGATAAGTGGGCTGGAAAACGCTGGATATACTGTGTTCTACTCAAAAACTGGCGACATCTTATGTGAAGGAAATGTATTTGAAATAGGTGGCGCAAATAAAACAGCTATTCAAATTAGGGATAAAGATAAGACCTATATCGTGAAAGATGACATCCTATATGCTTCTTTACATACTATTCCCCTCTATCTATTTGGTTTTTTGAGTTAAAACATAGTTCTCTGAGCAGTTAAAATTAAAAGAAGGTCTGATTATTACTTCCACAGTGCAAGTCTTTTACGAAGGCAAAAACTATCGGCATGGCGTATGTGTCCGCAAATTGAAGCGCGACTTGAGCGGTAAGAGGAAGTAGAAAGAGCACCGTATTTGTATGCTTTTGTTCTTCGTTTCAATTTCTTTTGCATATGAGACAGTGTGTTTCCCCGAATGAGAATATGGTCATAGAAAATGCGATACCCGACAAATGGAACCCCATTTTTGGTATTAGATAGAATCACTTTCCGTTCAGAAAGGATAAGATGTAATTTCTCCTGTAAAAATGCCTGGATATGGGCTTTAATGGTATGAAGATATGATTTGTCAGGATGAATAATCAGAAAATCATCCATGTACCTGGCATACCACCGGACATGCAGGACGTGTTTTACAAATTGATCAAGTTCATTGAGATACATATTGGCAAAGAGTTGACTGGTAAGATTCCCGATAGGCAAACCTTTTCTAAGGCTCGGAGAAACGACATCAAAAGGAGCTTTGGATAGATTGAAACACCGATGCTCAGTCACAATCTTTTCAATAAGTCGCCGTGTTTTTGGACAATGGATTGTTTTAAAAATAACCGGCAAAAGAACAGTCCATGAAATATTGGCAAAATATTTTGAAATATCCATCTGTAAAGAATAGAGTGGCGTTTGAGAACCAGAGATAGATCGTGCCGATTGGAGAAATTTTTTAACTCGCTTCAAGCCCACAAGCGTACCTTTACTTTTACGACATGCATACGAATCAAAAATAAACTGGCGATCAAACAATGGCTCAATGTAATCAATAAGCGTATGCTGGACCACACGATCACGAAAGGCTGGTGCGGCAATATTGCGTTCTTTCGGATCATGGACGCGGAAATAGACATATGGAGAGGGCAAGTATTGTTCAGAAACTAGTTCTTGACGCAATTTCAGCAAATTACTTTCAAGAAAAAAACCAAATTGAAGAATGCTCGCTTTATACCGCTTACATTTTCTTGATTGGTAATACGCCTGTAATAAATTATTAAAACTACTAATTATCTCGTACATGAATCGCTCCATAAAAAGACCGAGCCGGAGGATATCCGGCCTCGGTCTACCTATTTACTCCCGCTCTTTCTCATTTTAAAAAGCGGGAAATACAGGCGTTCTGTTTGCCTCCCATTATGGGAAGACCGGAGAAGACAACTGTGATCAATAGGATCCTGAATACCGATCCGTAGACAGGTATCAACTCATCCTGGCGTATGCATTGATCGCTGGCGCAACGAAAGCCAATGTTGTTGTTCTGATTGGTTGGAATATTATTCAAATTGAGTGCAAAGACTCCGGCATTTGAGGTATTATTCCAATTCCCGCCCCGTTTGAAGGCGTTTTCATCTTCCCCTTGCTTAAAATAATGTCATATTTGTATCGGTTTTTGCAAGTCCAACTTTTTTGGATGCTCCTCGTATCCAGCCACAGAAGAAAGTCATAAATTTTTTGGAAAATAATCAGCTTATCAATGTTCATATATTAAAGGTAAGATAAATTGAAGAAGATGCAATATAGACGATTGAGGTATTTTTTAGACGGCGGGTTTTCTACTCTCTCTCTCTCTCTCTCTCGTTGGCACAGTGTATTCATATATCCATTTTATATTTTATGTAGTATTTTTTACAAGCATTTTTTATCCTGTCCTGTCCTGCTTTCCCATTATATGGGGTTCAAAGCAGTTGATCAAAAGGCGGGTCTGCGATCCTCCTCCGCCTTTGGCGTCGGACTTTTGACATCTGTTTTTCACCCCATGCCCCTTTTTCAATGGACAGGACAAAAAAGTCTTTGATCCAGATTATTTATTTCAAAACAAGAAAGGGGGTGAAAATGATGAAGTTACTTACTAAGGAAATATTAGAAAAGTTACCACCACTCTATTCTCAGGAAAATGAGAAAGATCCGATGGTGATCTGCAAGTTCTTTTACCCGGATTTCAGCTGGACGTGGTATGCAATAGAGTTTGACGGTAAAGATACCTTTTTCGGGCTAGTAGACGGTGACGAGGAAGAACTCGGCTACTTTACCCTGTCAGAACTGCAATCAAACAGAGGTAAGCTGGGACTGCCAATCGAGCGGGATAGATTCTTTACACCTCGCCGATTATCAGAAACTAAGAAGGCATAAACTATAAACCGCAGGTGAGAGGAAACTTTCGCTTGCGGTTTTTTTATTCAATTTCTTCCCAAATTTCTGCGGTTACTCCCTGTTTTTTTACCTCTTCTTCTAATGCAAAACTGATATGTATATTTTTGCTGTCAGGGTCAACTAAGAATTTTTTAGTAAATCTTTTTGTTGCGATAAGAAGCTCCTTTGTTTGGCAAATAAAAAGAATCCTTGGGGTTGATTTAAAATATTCAATCCACTCATAATTTGAGAGAAATGCGACATAATCTTTAACTCTTTTCCTGATTCTATACTTGGGAAGAGTAGTATCAAAAATATCCAGAAGATAAAAATTCTTTTTGTTTTTTTCTTGTTTGCTAAAAAAAAGTCGGGTCTTAAATTCTGAGAGAAAATGGAATATAGAATCAGGACGTTTGTAATCACTTTGTGTTACGTAGTCAAAGGATATGCCGTCAATACTTCTAGTTTTTAAATCAATACAAATGCCGGCTAAAAGTTGGGAGTCTGCTATAAAAGTTTCTGATCTATTTTTCTCACGGTAAAATTTAAGTAATGATTTTTTATCGTAACTCTCTTGGGTCTTTAAAAACCTTATACCATTTTGACTTAAGTAATAAACTGCGGGTAAGGTATTTTTTCCGAATGTTTCCGGGTCATAAATTCTTACCAGATAATCTTTAAGTGTTAAATCTTTTAGCCAGAGATTGATTGTTTTTTTATCTTTATGATGTAAGAATTTCTGAATTTGGATCCTGTTTAAGTATCTGAATTGAAAGGTGAGTTTTAGTATTTCTTTTTGTTTGTTAGTTATGTTTGGGAGTGTCATTGTTTTGTATGTTTGTTTGTTTGTTTGTATGTATGTATGTATGTTGAATAGTGTATTGTTTATTGCCAATCCCACCTACTCCGTATTTATTAAGGGTAGGTGTAACAATTATTAATAATTTAGCCTCAAAATAAGAATATTTTTGCCCTCGCTCTTGAGGGCATTATATATTATGTTTTTTAGAAATTTTTTTAGTTGATTTACTGTATTTACTTTTTGTTTTAGGCGTACTTTTTTTCTTAACTTCTCCTTCAAAAAGCTGCTTAAGCTCTTTCTCGACTATATCTTTTGAAGTGCCGTACTTTTTTCTGGTATTGGCAATAATCTCCTTTGCTGTTTTATCATTTTCCTTGCTATCCAACGGTATTGTTTGCCCCGAGAATGCATCCTCGCTTTCATCTGTTGAAACTTTCATATAGAAATGAAAGGGTGGTAAATTAACAATTTCGCCCTTCTCAAGCTCTGGTCGCATGAAGGGAAGAATGAACTGTTCGTCATCCGGACTAGCCTTTAAAGACAGAATCGTTCCGGCGTTACCGGCGATTATCCTGACGAGCTTCATATCATCAATTTGAGCAATGCTTTGATGCGAAAGAATTAAGGAAATATGAAATTTTCTGCCTTCACTCATAATCTCCGCGAAATTGGGAGTCGCAAAGTTTTGAAACTCATCAACATAGACAAAAAAGTCACGCCGCATGTTTTCTTTAATTTTTGTTCTCTGATAGGCTGCAATCCAAATCAGTGAGGTAATAAGCGTACCGAAGAAAAAACTTTGCGCTTCTCCAAGATCACCTTTTGAGAGATTGACTAACAGAATTTTGCCCTGATCCATGATCTGCTGCGTACTGATAGTGCTTTTTTCCTGTAATAAGATATGGCGGGACATTTTAGTTGTGATAAAGTGTCCAAGGCGTTGGGTTAATGGAGCGGTAACACTTGAAAGTTGCATAGTTCCAAGGAGTGAGAATTCTTTTTGCCAAAACTGTTTTAAGACCGGGTCTTGGAGAGTTGAGGCAACCTGTTTCTGGTATGTTTTTTCCGTTAATAATCGCTGCAAAGTATAAAGATTTGGACTTGGAGTTTGCAGCGCTGTAAGGCAAGCATTTTGAAGAATATGCTCCATTCTTGGTCCCCAGTATTCTTTACTCGTCAGCTTGGCAAATATTGTCAGGACAGAGCTTGTAATCCACTCATCCGCGTCTTCTTTATTTCCAAAGGTAATACCCGGGGAGAGAATGTTCAGTCCAAGTGGAAAATCTCTGTCTGAAGGATCAAAATAGATAACATCCTTTATCCGCTTTTTAGGAACAATCCGTAGCAGTTCCTTAACCATATCGCCGTGCGGATCAAGCACACAGATACCTTTACCATTGACCATATCCTGGAATATAGCGTTTGTTAAAAGTGTTGTTTTACCCATACCGGTTTTACCAATCACATACATATGCTTTTGCCTCTGAGCAAGAGTTAGCCCAATGGGATTGACTTCTCCGCCATATTGATTTGTTCCTAAAATGACATCAATATTAGTAGTACTTTTTTTCATAGATAATGGTGTTGGCAGTTCTTTAGATCTGCTTTTTACCAAACCCTCAGTCTTGGTTGTATTTGTATCCGGGAAATGGTAAAGATCTGAGATTTCTGAAGTAGAAAGAATGGGATTTGAGTCGAAGGAATAGGAGGTTAAAGCGCGCTCTTTAAACTGCATATAACGGCGCTTTGCGAGCCTGTAGCGAAGAAGTGAACCTTTTCCGGTAAGAGACTGGTACGAACTGCTCATTGGCCCAAAAGAAGCAAGCAGCCCATTTACTCTCTTTTCGTATTCAATGTCATCTTTTGTAGCAACTAGGAGCCGGATCGAGGTTTCAAAAAGAGGCTGATCTATTTTTTCTTTGACTATCTTTTGCAGCTCCTGTTCATAGGGGTTTAAGATTTCTTGTGGTTTAATGCTTCTGATTGCCTCAGCAGTAATAATCACAGATTTACCTTTGTCATTAGCCATAGTATTAAAGAAGATATCAATGACAAATAATACAAAGTACTGTAAAAACTTGAGGGCAACTTTAGTAAAAAACCACAATATTTTAATGACCGGGAACGACAGAAATTTGTCCAAAGGATTTTTGTTGAGCACAAGATTTATTGGCAATCCTTGAAGCATCCTGCCTCGTAGCTCCTTCATCTCTTTTAAAGCGTTACCATGAATAGCATTGAGGACAGGCGTAACTACCATTTGAAATGAAACAAGCTCGCCTGGTGAGAGTTTGGTCATATTGCCCGTTAAGTATGAGATGGAGTCATGCTCATCAAGCACTTTCTGCTTGTTTAAGGGAAGAACGAAGGCGTTGCTCAATTTCAGCTCGCTCACTCCGTATCTATCAGCATGAAGTCCAGTTGGATCATCAGGTAAATAATCTACAACCTCTTTTACCTTTACCCCTGGAAGGTAGGACAAAAGACTAGATTTGAAGACGTGTGAGTCTTTTGCATTAGTAGTTAGGATATAACGAATTCCGTGTTCCTTTGTTGCGACAATCTCCAAAGAATATGTTTTCTTTTGGCCAAGAAATCTTTGAACAAAAGGTCGTCCTCGACGCGCTAATGTATGAAGCAATGTATACAGTTGAGTTGTGGCATAGGCAGATTTACTGGTACTTGATGGAAAAGTAACCTCCAAAAAGACAGTCTCCTCTACCGGAATAAACTTCTTAAATATATTTGGTGCAAATATTCGAATTAATTCCAGAATACTTTTGACAAGATAAAAACATGCAACGACAAATATTAGAATCCATACAGGCCATGTCAGAATAAACGCTACTGCAAGAAATGGCGGAATAGGTAAATGACTGAGGATAGGCGCTAGAAAGTAATAAATGTGTAGTCTTGTTTGAAGAGAAGGAATTATCCATTGGATTGGTTGAAATGTTAAAAGATAACCAAGAAGTGCCGCTTGAAGTGGAGATAGTACATGAGTTTGGACTTGGTGGAGCAATTCAAGTTGTCGCTGATCAATTGGAGTTTGAGAAATAAGTTGGATTGGATTAGTGATTTCCATGCCTTAGGGGGCAGGAGTTAATAGCCTGTAATTGTTAAGTAGATCGTACTATATCAGATAAACTGCAATAAGTAAAGAATAATAAGTTTAAATGAGCATAGATCGAAAAAGAAGTTTCTAGGCTCAAATACCTCTTGACAAGCAGTTGCCATTTTATATATACTGTCTATATATGGACAGTTAATAACGATGCTTTTTATGAATAATTTGACTAAGAATAATTTAGATAAGGTAGAAGATAAGAACCCACAAGGTAGCAATCCACGTTTTGATTTAAAATACTTTCCTCAAACAGATATATTAGCAAACTCAATGCATAAAATGTTTCCGGAGCAATCCCACGAAAATAATACTGTTTTAAAAGCGAAGGAGATATTGGGTGATAAATATACAATAGAAGAAGTAAAATCAATGCTTGCGTCTTATGAGTATCTTATTAATGGTTGGTTGGAAGAGTACGAGAAGAAGATTTTAAACAAAAAAACCTTAAAAGAGCTGTTACGAGATTTGTAACAATATGCAACTAAATTCTGCCACAACTAAAAACGCTATATTATATCTTCGGGTATCAAGCGAGGAACAAGTTGAGAATTTTTCTTTGGCTACTCAAGAAGAAATTTGCAGAAGAGAAGCAACCCGACGTGGTTATGAAATTATTGAGACTTTTCGGGAAGAGGGACGGTCAGCTAAAAATATAAGCGGCAGACCAGAATTATTAAAACTACTGGAATTTTGTAGAAGAAATCGCAGGATGGTTGGCGCTGTATTGATTTACAGGCTGGATAGAATTTCCCGTCAAACACAGGATTATTTATATATCCGTAAAAGACTTTTCGATTATGGAATATCTATAATCTCAGCTAATGAACCTACAGGTAATTCTCCTACTGACAAATTACTTGAGACAATCATGGCAAGTTTTGCTCAACATGACAATGATGTAAGATCAGAAAGAACAAGAAATGGTTTAAGAGCAAGATTTTTATCAGGTCTTTGTACTGGTCATGCTCCATTAGGATATAAGACTGAACATGGCCACGCAGTAAAAGATGGTGAATATTTTGACAAGATGAAAAAGGCTTGGGATTTAATGGCAACGGGAACAAAATCTTTAGAAGAAATAGCGCAGATTATGAATGGATGGGGTATGCGTAAAGTTATTTCAGGCAAAGAATATAAATTAAGATCGCAAACTACGAGCAGATTATTCCATATGAAGTTTTATATGGGTATTCTTACCTCAAATAAATATCCAGAAGAAGTAGCAGGACAACATGAAGCGATGATAACAGAGGAACAATTTTACAAAGTTCAGGCGATTATTGATGGAAGAAACCGTTGTGGTATGACCATAGGCAAAAGACTAAAGGATCATCCGGACTTTCCGCTTAGGAGATCTATTAAATGTGGTAAGTGTGGAGGACATTTATCAGGAGGTTGGAGTAAGGGCAGAACAAAGAAATACGCCTATTATATTTGCAAGAACCGTTGTGGAGGATCGTCTATTGCAGTTCAAAAATTAAGTGATTCATTAATCGAATTTCTTCATGGAATTACTCCAACTAAAGAACAATTGGAAGTCTTTCTAATGGTTCTTAGAAAGAAATTTGCCCAAAACATTAATGCGATTAGAACTAAAAGAGAAAGAGCAGAGCAAGAAATTATACAGTTAAAACAATTACGAGAAGATTTAGTTATGAATCACTTAAAAAAGATCTATTCTGATGAAGTATATCAAGATCAAAGTAAGAAGATTGAAAGTAAAATCGCTGCCTTTGAACAGGTTATGGGGAAGAACACATTCTATAAATATACGATGGATGATGTGGATAAATTTATGATGGATAAGTTTA
The DNA here is from genome assembly GCA_000990445.1 of Candidatus Roizmanbacteria bacterium GW2011_GWA2_37_7. GTDB lineage: Bacteria > Patescibacteriota > Microgenomatia > UBA1406 > GWC2-37-13 > UBA1450. The sequence goes on along the minus strand of LBTJ01000010.1, from coordinate 14,493 downwards.
AAGATTTGGGACAGACATACCTAGATTCTGAGCCTGGACAACAAAGAGTCCTGCTTGGTTCGATATGTCCCACTGGGCTGGCTTGGCAGTATCCCGGCTTATCGAATCAGCAGTTTAGCACGGAGTATCAAGCTATTTGCAATGTTCGAAATGAACAAAATGCATTAGGGGTGACCGACGGGATTCGAACCCGCGACAACCAGTTCCACAAACTGGGGCTCTAACCAACTGAGCTACGGTCACCAATAAACAATGGATCCTGAATCAAGTTCAGGATGACAGCTGTGTGATATTATATCAAAATGAGAGCTTTATGAATACAAAACATCCTGCCAATGAGGATCAGTAGCAACAGTCAGATCAAGAAACACTTTTTTATTTATCGCTAAGGCGATCTCTTTTCTCGCATAACTTCCCAGCTCTTTGATCTTCCGTCCACCTGCTCCGATCAGCATTTTTTTATGGCGGTCCGTAGTGGTGAGGATCTGTGCTTTGATATACATCAAACCATTTTTTCGTTCTTTAATTTCTGATACTACCACTGTTGTTGAGTAGGGGATTTCCTCACCCATCATAATAAATACTTTTTCCCGGATAAGCTCTGCGATAAAGGTTTTGCTATCCATATTGAGAAGCGGATAGGGAAGATCAGATTGGATCATTGATTGTTCTCCTTGATCAGGAAGAAGTTCGAAGATGCGTTTAAGAAGGGCATCAAACCCATGGGATTTGAGTGCAGAAATATGAAACGCTTGCGAAAATTCATCCTCGAGAAACATGTATTGGGCAAGATATGTTTGTTTTTTGTCTTTTTTATTTATGACCAAAAAAACAGGTGCTTTTATTTTTCGGGCAATCCCCAGTACCTTTGCTTCCTCAAAATCACGTTTTCTCGTTGGATCAATAAAATAAAGCACGACATCGGCTTCTTTATTGACAGCCTTCAGTGTCTGTTGATTGATCTTCTGGGCAAGCAAATCTTTGGTTTTGTTAAATATTCCCGGTGTATCTGTAAAGATAATTTTCCCGCGCTCATCTTCAAAAAGTCCCTGAATCGGGAAGCGGGTGGTCTGCGGTTTGGGTGAGGTGATCGCTACTTTCTGGCCGATAACATTGTTTACAAATGTGGATTTGCCGACATTTGGTCGTCCTAGAAGCAGCACAATGCCTTCTTTCATAGAAATGTATTATACCATTATTACTCTTGACATATTGTCATATTTATGTCAAAATAACTCATATGCAACTTGTAAGAACCACCATAAGATTGGAAAAGCAACTAAAGAAAGACGCTGAAACGCTGGCTATTGAAAAGGAAACATCTTTTCAGAAGGTTGTCAGTGAAGCTGTGGGAGAGTATGTCGCAAAAAGGAAAACCAAGAAAATACTGAAAAACTGGCATTTTCCTACTGTAGATCTTGGAGTTCCGCTTGACAACCTCACTCGTGATGAAATTTATGGTGATCCGGAAATACCATGCTAATTGATTCAAACGTCATTATTTATGCTCTCAATAAGACATCTTTTTATTATAAAAAGGCGCGCTCATTTATTTACACAGATCCTTACCGCCTGATAGTAGCTCATCAAAATATTTTTGAATGTTTGCGAGTATTGACGCATAAGACATTTCCAAATACAATCCAAACCAAAGAGGCAGTTGAGAAGATAACTCTAGCGATCCAGCCTTTTACTGTCATCTCGCCAACCAAGATTACTGCCACGATAGCATTACAACTCATTCACGAACATAATCTGGCTGGTAATGCAATTTTTGATGCGTATTTAGTCGCTACAATGATTTCAAATGACGTTGATACGATTGCAACCTCTAATGAAAAGCATTTCTCATATTTTTCAGAGATAAAGGTCGTCAATCCATTTAAGTAAAAAAACCTACACAAAACTGTAAAATAGGCTCTCATTTGGTACAATTGAGTTTGTTCTTTCACATAGGAAACAAAGATATGGGGAGTGGTGCAATGACAACACGTCTGCCGGCGCCTGTCCCGCATAGTGCTGCCCGGTCGTCTAATGGTAGGACAACGGACTTTGGATCCGTTTATCTTGGTTCGAATCCAAGCTGGGCAGCTTTGTGCGGGAGAGCAGAAGACTCTAGGTTCCTAGCTCCCCAGCTGATTCGACTAAATCAGCATAATCATCATTCATGAATGAACGTTTTCAAAAGTCATGATAAGTATTAGTCCTTTCATCAGATTTATTATTGATATGACAGTATATTCAGACCCCGTCCCTGAAAATCTATCAGGTTATTGATGGACGAGCTCTAAGCTCCTGTTTGTGCTGAAATATTTGCAAAATGAGCAACGATTGGTATATTAGAAAATACACATGGATAAAAAGAAAACTAAAAACAAGAATTATGCTTTTATAGATGGTCAAAACCTATATATGGGTACTACAAAACTTGAAGTTCACCCATGGAAAATCAATCTAGCACGTTTTCGAATATATCTTGAGCAAAAGTACGATGTATCGAATGCTTACTATTTCTTGGGATATGTACAGGTAGCAAATCAAGATTTATATGAGGAAATACAAAAGGCTGGGTTTGTACTCATATTTCGAGAGCACAACACGGCAATGATAGGTAAGAAAAAAGGCAATGTAGATTCAGATATTATCTTTCAAATAATGAAAAAGTTGTATAAAAAAGAAAAGGGCTCCTTAGGCATCTAGCCTTTTGGATCCCTCTTCGTCTGAATATCAATATTCTAACAAACTGAGGAGAAAATATCAACTTTAATTTGGTAAATATTCACACAGTTATAAGTAAGTTTCTAACCTTTTCCACAGTTCCCAGAAAAAAATATCCGCAACAAAATACAAATTTATATTATTTTGACGATATAGTCAGAGCATGTCACTGAAAACTCGTTGATAATTGGAAAAAATTGCCCAAAGATTTTGCGTATTTGATAAAATTTCCACATCCCTCAAAAGATATTGCTGGATATAGGAAGCCATTAGAAGTAAGAGATTTTATTTAAAATTTTAGCGGCGCACCAGTTTCACTTGCACGAAATTCGGTGGTGGTGGAAAGCGGGGGCGGGCAAAAATTCCTTCCCACCCAAAACCTCCTTCCTTTTTGCCCGCCCGAACGAAAATTATCAAAATTCAACGTCAGGATTTTCTCGGTAAAAAGTTTGGATTTTGTTCAAGACAGACAGCCATTCTTCGCTTCCTCCTACGCCAAGGCTTCGGACGACAAGAAAGCTACGGATGGCTTAATCAATAAATGGTACTAATTTATCAACTAATATGGAAAAATTTAGCAGAGGAATGGAATCGATAGTATACAGAGCGTCTACCCAAGAAGAAATTGATCTCTTAAGAGGAGCAGAAATTGTGAGAGTTAAATTAGGCAGACCTAATGGTTTTTTTCCTCTTGAGTATTATCAGACTCATATCGCCGACCTTCTTTTTCCGAATGCAGTAGTTACCTACCGTGGTGTAAGATACGATGAAACACCAGGTCAGCCGTATTCGTTTATCTATTATTTGAGTAAAATGGCAAAAATACCAAAAGATCACGCAGTGTACTCCGCTCACATGACTGATGATTTGGGAGATAAAAGATCGATCTGCAGCTGCCAAGCATGTGCGACACATCGGGCATCCCATCTATATATTGATGAAAAAGCCTATCAGGTGGCTCAAGGGCTAGAAAAAGCAGGTATCGGTGTACCGTGGTATGATCCTAGCGATTATTGTCTTGACCAAAGCACAAACACAATAAGATTTTTTGAAATTGACGAATTTGACAGTGCTAAACTTAGAAATTATCTTCATTCTTTAGACATGCCAGATTACCTAAAAAGACGGGTTAATAGATTACTTGGCCGCTATGAGGCGATAATGAATAGAAAGAAACCCATGCTTTATGATGCGGAAATACCTATATCTATACTCCAAGATTAAATTAATAATGGAAAAAGGTGTTTCTAATTTGTTCCAGTTCCCCCAGCAAAAAATATCCGCAGCAAATAAAAATTTATATTATTTTGACAATATAATCAGAGCATGTCCCTGAAAAAGTCCCTGAAAAGCTGAAAAAATTATGACAGGGATGATGATCGTTTCTTTAAGTCTGCTTTTTGTTTAGTATTTTTCTACTTGACAAGACTACTTATGAATATTATAATGAATACGTATTCATTATTATTAGTTATACCTTATAGACTGCGAGGTGAAAAAATATGCCAGCATTTGATGGAACAGGACCACAAGGGAAAGGTCCATTAACAGGACGAGGAATGGGAACATGCAAAGGAGGAGTTGGGCGACAAGAAGGAATGGGAAGAGGATTCGGTCGCAGGATGGTGCGATGTTGTGATCGAGTAGGCCAAAATCCAACGAAACAAGACCTTGAAAATTATAAGAATAATTTAAAAAAGGAAATGGAAGAAGTAGAAAAAGAAATAGGATCACTGAACAAGTGAGAAGAAAGAGAGTCCCTGGCTTAGTCAAGGACAAAACGATTAAGACTAGGCAGGGACTTTATTAGTTATTTTACCAAAAAATATATGAGACCAAAACTCAGACGCTGTTTGCGGTTTAAACCTAATGTTTATTATTTCAAACCTCAGGGTATTCCTTTGCGCCAACTTGAAGAAGTGGTTATATTGCCTGATGAGCTTGAAGCACTTAAACTTTATGAAGTTGATGGATTGGATCAAAAAAAGGCAGCTGTAAAAATGAAAATTTCCCAGCCAACATTTGCTAGAATTTTGGATAGTGCTATAAAAAAAGTAGTCTTGGCAATTATTAAAGGAAAGTCAATTAGAATTGAAGAAAAATGAAGAACATACTTTATTTTTCAACAAAGCGTTTATTCTGCTCAATCTGTTAAGATTGATTTTTTCTATAGTGCCACCTGTCCCCATTGTGCCAAAGCGAAAGAATTTATAAACCAGGTAAAAAAAGACTATCCGCAACTTATTTTTAATGTTTGTTCTTTAGGGGCGCTTTTTATTATCTTAGCTTTAGTTTTGGCTTTAAAATCAAGACTCAAAACTTTCATTTTTGGAGGCAGTTTTATACTAACAACCGCCTTTATATATGGTCTCTTGATATTTTTCTGGTATCAACTATTTAACATCATTTCTCCCTATCTTCGGCAGATGGAAATAGTGATAGGTATTTTAACTTTTATAGGTGGAATCTATTTTTTAAGAGAGTTTATAAAGTTTAGAAAACAAGGACCAACCTGTGAAATCGGGACAGCCCAAAAGATAGAAGGAAGCTTTTCAAAAAGATTTCAATCTCTTATTGATAACAAAGCAAAAACGTTGACTATTCTAACTTCCATTTTGTTATTTGCTGTGGTGATTACAGTTGTTGAGTTCCCATGTTCAGCCGCTGTGCCAGTTGCCTTTGCTGGTATATTAACCAAAGCTCAACTTTCAAGCTGGCTTTATCTTTTTTACATTATTTTGTATGTGATTTTTTATATGCTTGATGAGTTGTTGGTTTTTCTTGTTGCCTTTTTTACTATGAAACTGTGGTTAGCCTCTCCTAAATTTATTACCTGGCTTACTTTGGTAGAAAGTATAATTATGTTTTCGTTAGGAGCTTTTTATCTATTTGGATAATCCTTCGGCATACTCAGGATTAGTCCTGAGTATAATCGAATGGACTAATCTGCTTTTTCGCTCTTACGAGCTACAAACCAGAGTAAGATGGGTATATTGGTTTTGATTTCCTTTTTTGTGGTTGCAAAGTGGAAGAAGAGGGGTATAGATTGATATTGTACCTCTTGACAGGTAGTCAACCAAAGTATATTATACTACTTATTGCAACTAAGTTGCATCTTTATACATTACATTATTTAAATGGAGAAACTTATTTATATTATCGCCTCAACTTTTTTGATTAGCCTTGCTTCATTAATAGGGGTTTTTACTCTCTCAATCAAAGAAAAAACTTTATCAAAATTTCTTCTCTTTCTTATTTCACTTTCAGCAGGCGCTTTGATGGGTGGAGCTTTTCTTCATCTTTTACCTGAAGCCTCTGAAAAACTTAACAATGGAAATATGTATCCAATAGTTTTGTTTTCCTTTGTACTGTTTTTTTTAATAGAAAAACTACTTCATTGGCGGCATTGTCATAAAAAAAACTGCCAAGTTCATACATTCGGATATATGAACCTATTTGGTGATGCAGTTCACAACTTCATTGATGGATTAGTTATCGCCTCGACTTTTATAATAGATGTAAAACTGGGTATTATTACAAGTTTTGTCATTGCTCTCCATGAAATACCACAAGAAATTGGTGATTTTGGTGTATTACTTTATTCAGAATTTAGCCGAAAAAAAGCTCTGTTGGCAAATTTTTTAGTTGCATTGACCGCGGTTTTTGGAGGTATTTTTGGATACTTCCTATCTTTTCAAATAGAAAATATTACTTCGTATCTTCTTCCTTTTGCCGCAGGTGGATTTATTTATATCGCCGCTTCCGATTTAATGCCTGAAATAAGAAAAGAAGCCAGTCTTAAAAAATCTATGCTTTCTTTTGGTGTTTTTCTTTTGGGTCTTGTCATTATGTATGTAGTCAAGTTTATTGGTCATGAGTAAATTGAGACATCCTTTTTTTAGATGTTTCATTTGTTTCAATTAGCATGAAGAGTGAGACATTTCTTGTTGAAATTATAGCATTACAAGGGTCCAGACCGACACGCTCAGCTGAAAAAAATATACGCAACAAAATACAAATTTATATTATTTTGACGATATAATCAGAGCACGTCCATGGAAAGTCCATTAAAATTGATTGGATAAGACTTCTTCTTGACAATCGGCTAATATTCGACTAAAATTAGACTAATGTTTACTCCGTCATTTACCATTACTAACAGACTGCTTGCTAATATAAAGCGTATCAATTCTCTTATCACAGAACTCAATACTCCCCATTTCCCGAACATTGTCCTTATGGAGCTTGAACGCATGGCACGGGCTGTTTCGACCCATGCTTCAACAAGTATTGAAGGAAACCCTCTCCCTTTGACAGAAGTGAAAAAGATCCTCAAATTCAGGCCTTCCAATATAAGGGACAGCGAACTTGAAATAGTAAACTACAATAAAGCACTTGAGGATTTGAATAAGCAGTTAAATCAAGGTTCTTTTGAACTGACTCTTGAGCTCATACTCTCGATTCAAAAAAAAATCACCGACAAACTCCTTTCACCAGTCGACTCCGGAAGTTTAAGGCATAAGCCTGTCGTGGTAAATGATCCAAGAACAGGTAAAATCGTATTTTTACCCCCTGACGTAAAAGACGTACTGCCAATGATGAAAGATATTATTATTTTCGTAAACACGAATCGTAAAACTATCGACCCGCTCATTCTTGCTGGCATATTTCATAAACAAATGGTTATCATTCATCCGTTTATGGACGGCAACGGCAGGACAACACGTCTGGCAACGAAAATCCTATTGGCAGCAATAGGACTCAATACCTTTCATCTTTTTAGTTTCGAAAATTACTACAACAAAAACGTGACAAAGTACTTTCAAACGGTTGGAGAATATGGAGATTATTATGAATTAAAAGACAAGGTAGATTTTACCCCCTGGCTTGAGTATTTTACGGACGGTATTATCGATGAGGTTTTGAGAGTCAAAAAGCTCCTCCCCGAAGCAGCGCGTACTCCTCAAACAAAACTACAACCATATCATGATGCAATCCTTAAACATATCCAAGAAAATGGCTATATTATTGATCGCGAATATGCGAAGCTTACCGATCGGGCAAAGGCCACCCGGACACTCGATTTTCACAAACTTTTGGAGCTACAGATGATTGAACGAAAAGGAAAAGGGAAAGCCACGTATTATATTTTAAAAAACAGTAACTGATTGCGACGTTCCCGTTATAATCAGAGCACGTCCCTGGAAACTTATTTATAAAATAGTAAAATCAAGTAAAGCAAAAACAAATGAACAAATTATTAGTCAAAGGCAACACCCTTAAAGACGTTTCAGACCCCAAATTAGCAAAATCTCATAAGCAAGGTGTTACGATAAACTACGTTCAACCAGCAAAAGATAATGTCTGGGGCAAATACTACTTTAACCAATACCATAGAAACTATTCTTTGTTTGCAAAACTTGAACATTATTACAAAAAAACAACAAGCTTATTAAATGAGTGTCGTAAACTTCAAATCAATGACAAAACAAACGATAGGTTTATTCCAGATGAATTGAGAAACCAACTTGAATTTTACTCCATGTTTTATATCGTTTTTACCAAACTTGCTTTTGAATACCTCACAATAGAGCTTCTTAATGCCTTAAATAATACCGAAAGACTAAAACAAAAAAGTATTCCAAAAGTAAGCTGGGAAAATTTAGACCTGATTGAACGACTTAAAATACTTTTACACAACCTAAAATTAGACGAAAATATTCCAGAATTTCTCATAGATATTTTCAAGAGGCGCGATATTGTCGAACACCCAAGCGAAACACGACTGTGGAACTGTGACGAAAATGGATGGAAGAACGTTCATTTAAGCTGGGTTCTATCAGGTGAAATAGTTGGTAGTTTTGATAAAATCGTTAAGTTTGTTAATCCTATTTACAAATCATTTGAGAAATACATAAATAATAACCAAATTCCTGGAACATTAACTGGTTTGAAGCGTGGATTAAGGTCAAATGGCCCTATTAAGAAGTGGAAAATGAGTATTTAGCTTAAAGATAAAGCAGGTTGAGGTAAAATAATAGAAGGACGAGGAGTGATAAATTGTTTTCTAATCTGTTTTTTATAGAAGTTGCTCACAAAGTTTATTAGTGCCAGCCAAAAATATCCGCAACAAAATACAAATTTATATTATTTTGACGATATAATCAGAGCACGTCCCTGAAAATTGAAGAAACATGCTTGGGAAAGAAATTTTTATGTTGATCGCGACCCTTCAATGAAAAATGATGGCTATATAGAAAGGTAAAATATCCATGAAACCACATCCTTGAAAAAATATTGCATGCACTCATATATTGACAAACATTGTATCAGTAGTTACAATGTAATTACGTATGATTACATCATTTATACCTATCGGCAATTCACGTGGAATACGCATCCCTAAACCGCTTCTCAATGAAAGCAATCTCAAAGGTGAAGTCGAACTACTCGTGAAAAAAGGTGAAATAAGAATCATTGCAGCTCCAAAAAAAACCAAACCCACGAAAGATACGCTATTATTGTCTGAACAGGCGCTTATTACTGATTGGAATAATCCAGAAGAGGATATTGCATGGAAAAGTTTACAGTAGGAACTATAGTTCTTGTGTTATTTCCCTTCTCAAATTTAAAAGGGCAGAAAATTCGTCCAGCCATGGTTCTTAGCCATGGAGAATTTAACAATTTGATTTTATGTCAGATAACCTCAAAGCCCTACTCAAGCAAAACCGCGATTCGACTCGAATCATCAGATTTTATTGAAGGTTCGCTGCCTGTTGTAAGTTTTGTAAGACCTGATAAATTATTTACCGCTGACGCAACTATTATTAAAGATATCGCCGGTGTATTAACCCAAAAAAAAAGACGGGAAATAATAAAAAAAGTCAGGAATATTTTCAGATGAAAACAAAGCAAATTTATTACGAGGATTCTTATCAAAAAGAGATCAAGTGCAATATCCTTTCGGTAGAACCAAAAGGTATTTTACTCAATGTGGTTTTAGATCAAACGATTTTCTATCCCGAAGGTGGAGGTCAATCTTCAGATAAAGGACACATCGGTGAAGCAAAAGTTGAATATGTAAGGCTGTCTGACGGTGAAATCATCCATCAAGTACAAGGAGAGTTAAAGACAGGAGAAAACGTTACGGCACTTCTCGATTGGAATTGGCGATATAAATATATGAAAATTCATACGGCAGGACATGCGCTCCACGATGTTTTAATGACTATGTTTGAAGGTTTATATCCGATAAGAGGTAGTCATGGCAAGAAAGCATTTTTAGAATATCAAGGAGAATTAGATGCCTCAAAGAAGGACGAGATTGAGAAAAAAGTTAATGAAGCCTTACAAGCAGATTTACCAGTCAACACAAAAGAATCAACCTATGATGAGCTCGAAAAAGAATGTAGATTTTTACCTCCACATTTGCCAAAAGATAAACCTTTGCGAATGATCAAGATCGGCAGTTATGCACCAATGCCAGATGGTGGCGTGCATGTAAAAACTACTAAGGAAATTGGTACAATCTGGATTGCCAATATTAGTTCACAAGAAGGAAAAGTAAAAATCCGTTATGGAGTCGCTGGTTGAATAGTAAAAGTCGGAACTTGAATACATTACTGATTATGGAGGTTCGAACTTTGTCCCTCGACTATGCTCAGGATAAATCCACGGTTTACGGAAAAAAATATCCACAATAAAATAAAAAATTATATAATTTTGACAATATAGTCAGAGCATGTCCCTGAAAATTATACAGTTTTCCGACAAAAGAGCTATAATATGTGGAATATGAGCGAGAGGGTCAGTCCTGTGCCAGTAGAAGCAATTTTGCTGAGTGGAAAAAATACTGAGGAAGTTGGGTTCGATAACCATGGTAGTTATTACACTACCTTATACCCCTCGAATGCGATAGATGGACCCAAACGCCCGCTTGTAGAGAAATTAGATCGTTATTTAAGAAGTAGCGACACCATATTTGCAGGGCTTGCCCACATTGTATGCCCTTACCAAGGGGAAAGATATTTAAATAGCCGATACAAAAGGTTGTTGGATTTGGCTGTATCTATACCAGCAGCTGTGGTAGCAACCCCAGTGATAACCACTTTGGGTTTCGCAAAAAAAGTTGAAGATGGAGGTTCGATGTTTTTCGTTCAAGAACGATTAAGCCATGTGCCAGGAAAAACCATAAATCTTATTAAAATACGGTGCATGAGACCAAATTCAGACGCAGGAAGTGGCAATGTGCAAATTGCACAAGGGCTTAAACCATCAGAAGATCCAAGGAATACAAAATTAGGTTCTTTTATGCGCAAATATCAATTTGAAGAATTACCTCAGTTATTTCAGGTGGTGTTGGGTAAATTGTCTGTGATAGGATTAAGACCAAATACAAAATACAACCTTGATCATCTACAAAATACTTGGAGTCAAGATAGGTTTGAAAAATGGAGAGATGCCTATTTGAGTGGGCGCTTAGGATTATCTGGAGTGAATCAGGTGTTTGGTTCTCAGTTCAAAGAAGATGACAAAAGATATCATACTGATGTTTTTTATACAAAGCATGCTAGCTTGGGGTTAGATTTATACTTACTTTGGAAAACTGCAATAAAGCTGTTAGTTGAAACTAAGGTTCGCCAATAGCTAAAAATTGTATGGTGTATTTGAGGTTTGTCTCTGGAAATTCCAGGATGTCTAACCAGTTAGCTGACCTAAAATCGTTCCATTTGTCCAACCAGTAAGAAGAAGAAAGCCTCAAAGAAGTAGCGCTTGCCGCGCCTTTACTCTGAGGAACGTAGGGCGTTTCCACGGCAAGCCCGTCAAATCCGCCTTTTATGAAACTTGCGGACAGTCGACGATCCTTTAAAAAGAAGTTCGAGCCGACAGTTTCGGAGGCACAGCTGGCCTGGCCTGCTGTAGCTTTTGCGAAGGAGGGGCTAACCCATTGATGTTCGACATTTTTGTGAACCGCCAGCAAAAAAACCATCCGCAACAAAATAAAAATTTATATTATTGTGACAATATAATTAGAACACGTCCCTGAAATTATATAAGAGATGAAGAAGTTAATAAGAAGTTGCAGAAAAATAACTGGAAGGTTATCAGATTTTGGAAAACCGATATTCTTAAATCGCCTCAGAAATGTGTTAATGTTATTGAAAGATTTATTAATAATGAGAGGTAAGGAAAATACGTTATTTTTTCTTTTCTTTTGGGTGAGGTTGATTTCCTATTTTTTTTTCGACTTCTCCTTTTAGCCAGTCGGAATTTATTTGTTTACCCATTTCAATTATCTCTGTGACTGTTAATTCACCTTTCTTTTCTTTTTGTGGTTGATTTTTATCAGAATATAACGGTATGAACATATTCATATTTGTAAATATTTTATATATCTTGTCTTATCTTTAACTTTATTAAAAGTCGGTTCAAATAGTTTCCATTCCTTCAAATTTTCCAAGTTAGAAACATTCAATTTCAATGTATTTTTAGCTTCATCTCTAAAGATACCATAACCATGAGAGGGATAGTTGTTAACTAATGCGCTACTTGTATCGAGTGCCTGATAAAAATTATCTTTCATCATTCTAACGGTTAGTAAATCAATACTGTAATATAACGCAATTCTCGTTTCTCTATAGCCTCGCTGTAAATAATAGGGGTCTATTTTAGAAACGATTGGAGATATAATTTTAGTTGCTGTATCAAAAGAAATCTTTGATGCTTCTGTTTTTCCTAACTTAAAATTGGAATTATCTTCCCTTAATTTTGCATAAATTGTAGTAGCTATTGAAGTACAAATTGAGGAAAGATTTGATAAAGTATTTGTAATATCCAATGACGATATTTGTGAGCCATCAGCGGGATGCTCCATAGGTAAATCTAAAGGACCTAACATTGCGTCCCTATCCATATAAATTTCATCCGAACCCAACGACATTATTGTTCCTGAACTAAAAGCAAAATCAGGGATAATCACATTAATTTTTTTGAATCTATCTTGAAGAACACGAATAATTCTTACTGCTGAATAGACGTCTCCACCATATGTATGGATAATTAAAAAGAGATTGCCGTCAGTATAATTTTTTAATTCTTCCTCGACCTGTTCGACACAACTCCTGTTTATACTGGCTTTACTTTGCTCGATGAAAAATAAAACGTTATTTTTTACTGCAACCACTGGTCGAGTTGCTGAGGCAGCGCTTTGTGGTTGAGAGAGAACTGGTGCGGTCGGTATTTGGCTTTTCAAATTTACAAGATTTTTCTTTGGCCGTGGCATTTGCAGTGATTATACCACCGTTAATTATTTATTGCTTTAGTAAAAGCTATTCTATCAGTAATTTAAGCATATAAATATGATTTTTTAGGTAGAATAAAAGTAGGATGAGTGATGATAAATTGTTTTTGAATTTGTTTTTTGTAGAAGTTGCTTACAAAGTTTAATAGTGCCAGCAGAAAAAATTATCCGCAACAAATTAAAATTTATATTATTCTGTTTTATCATATCCTTTCAGATTACCACAAAGCGTGATGACAAGTCAAAGAATCTAAACAGGCTCTTAGAGATTTTGCTACTGGAAATATATGTTTGAAAGCTGGTTTGAACAAACCATCGATCGTTTTATATTCTGGAGTTTTGGAGGCTGTTTTAGCTTATGCTACAAAGGGGGATAGAGATAACTTTGTAACTCTCATTGAGGAGTCTTATAAGAAAAAACTCATTACTGAATCGAACAGAAATAAGTTAAACGTAATTAGAGATTTCAGAAATTATGTTCACATAAACCGAGAGCTTCTTGGTGATTTTACATTGACTGATGGAGTAGCGCAGCTCGCGCAAGAAACTTGTCAATCAGTATTAAAAGGTCTTGTGAATTATAAGATTTAATTGTTCGAGAGCGCCAATTAATTTTTGAGTTACAGGCGCTGAAAGGAGCCTAACCGACAAGCTAAATCAATAAAATTTTAGCACTTTAATACAAATAATAATATAAAACATATGAAAATTATTAGTGTCGATAAGGTAGTAATCTATCCAGAGCATGTTTTAGAGCTTGAAAAACTAGGTGATGTGACTATCTACAACGATATTCCTGATGAAGCGGAAGGGATACAAAGAATAAAAGACGCAGATATTGTGATAGACAACTGGTTTAAGATGCCGGCTCAAGTGATAAAGGCTTGTCAAAACTTAAAAATGATCTGTGTTGCAGCAACAGGATATGATTGGGTAGATGTAAATGAAACAAGAAAAAGAAAGATAGTTGTTTCAAACTCGCCCGGATATGGCACAGAGGCGGTAGCTGAGCATACGATTGGTTTGCTTCTTCATACCATTCGTAGAGCTTCTGAAGCGGAAAAAAGTATCGCAAAAGGAATCTGGGATCCTATGAAATATCGAGGTCATGAATTGCAAGGGAAAACTTTAGGCATCATTGGGTTTGGATCAATCGGCAAAAGGATAGCAGAAATAGCAGAAAAAGGGTTTGATATGAAAATACTTTATGTCAATTCAAAATCATCAACTTCTGATTTTGAAAAATTGTTAAAAGAAAGTGATTGTATCACGATCAATTCTCCATTAACAGAAAGAACCAAAGGAATGGTGGGAGATCGGGAGTTTGCCATGATGAAAACAGGAGTCGTGATCGTCAATACGGGTCGAGGAGCGGTCGTGGATGAGCAGTCTTTTATAAGAAGCTTAGAGTCGGGCAAAGTTTTTGGTGCTGGACTTGACGTATTTCCCAAAGAACCAATAGATAAAAATGGAAA
>LBTJ01000009.1 GCA_000990445.1 Candidatus Roizmanbacteria bacterium GW2011_GWA2_37_7 | reverse complement strand
TGTACGGGGAATTATTGGAGTTGTCGGTCCAAAACACCTAAAATTTGAGTTGATCGCTCCGCAGATCCGATTTTTTTCTCAACTGATTGAAGACATGATAAAAGAACAATAATTACTTACATGAAATCAAAATCAAAACAAAAACAACAAGAATCAGAAAAAAAGCAACATATCATACAAAATAATAGAGAGCTAACGCAATGTAAAGATGAGTGCGAACAGATTAAAAAGCAGTATTTGCGCGCACTTGCAGATTATAAAAATCTTGAACATCGTGTTGAGCAAGAGCGGTACCGCATGAGAGATGCAATAAAGCGCGAGCTTGTTGAACGATTATTATCAATTCTGGACAATCTTGATCAAGCGGAAGTGTTTAATAAAGATCCAGGACTCCAAATAGTCAACAAGTCATTTCGTCAGTATTTAGATGAATTTGGAGTAAGTGAAATCGAACTATTAGGTACAGATTTTGATCCATCAAAAGCAGAGGTTGTCGAAGCCATTGAAGGAAAACAAGACAATATTATTATTGAGGTGTTGCAAAAAGCCTATAAGCTCAATGGAACAGTGATCAGGCACGGAAAAGTGAAGGTTAGTAAAAAATCGATACAGCAAAAAAATTAAAATTACAAATTAATCAATTCATAATATGTCAAAAACAATTGGAATAGATCTTGGAACTACAAACTCAGCGGTTGCGGTCATGGAAGCGGGGAAACCCAAAATTATATATTCACAGGAAGGACGCAATGTGGTACCATCTGTTGTTGATCCTATCAAACGCATTGTTGGTGACGTTGCAAAACGACAGCTTGTCTTAAATCCAACAAATACTATCTACTCGATTAAACGTCTTATGGGCCGACGCACAGGAGATAAGGAAGTCAAAAAAGAACAGGGATTTCTTCCATATAAAATTGTTGATGGGAAAGAAGGAAGAGTTGCTGTTGAAGTTGATGGTAAAAAATATACACCAGAAGAGATATCAGCAATGATTTTGAAAAAGATCAAAGAAGATGCAGAAAATTATCTTGGTGATACTGTTGATAAAGCCGTTATTACTGTACCAGCGTACTTTGATGATGCACAGCGTCAAGCCACAAAACAGGCAGGAGAGATTGCTGGACTCAAAGTTGAGCGAATACTCAATGAGCCAACAGCAGCAGCTTTAGCATATGGACTTGAAAAAACTCATACACATACGATAGCTGTATATGATTTAGGAGGCGGTACCTTTGATATAACGATTCTTGAACTTGGAGATGGGGTTTTTGAGGTAAAAGCAACAAATGGTGACACACACCTTGGTGGAGATGATTTTGATCAGATAGTGATCAATTACATTGCAGATGAATTTAAAAAAGATCAGAATGTTGATCTTCGAAAAGATACACAAGCATTACAACGCCTAAAAGAAGCAGCTGAAAAAGCAAAAATCGAACTTTCGTCATCACAAGAGGCAGAAATTAACCTGCCCTATGTTACGGTGAAAGACAATCATCCACTACATTTAGTCCAAAAAATCAGCAGAGCAAAACTCGAGTCATTAGTCGGCGATTTAATCAAACAAACATTTGGTCCAGTCAGAGATGTTTTAAAAGACGCGAAAATTGAAACAAAAGACATCAATGAAGTTATCCTTGTTGGCGGTATGACGCGGATGCCCAAAATTGTATCTGAGGTTAAATCATTTTTTGGAAAAGAACCGAACCGTTCAGTAAACCCAGATGAAGTAGTGGCAATTGGTGCTGCGATTCAAGCTGGAATCCTGAGTGGTGAGGCGAAAGATGTAGTTTTGCTTGATGTGACACCGCTTACACTTGGAGTTGAAACACTTGGTTCGGTGAGAACACCACTTATTGATCGAAATACAACAATTCCAACTTCAAAATCAGAGGTGTTTTCAACTGCGCAAGACAATCAGACTCAGGTACAGATTCACGTACTGCAAGGAGAGCGCCCAATGGCAGCGGATAATAAGTCATTGGGTACGTTTACGCTTGATGGAATACCACCTGCTCCTCGGGGTGTTCCGCAAATAGAAGTAACATTTGATATTGACGCAAACGGAATACTTACGGTAACCGCAAAAGACAAAGCAACGGGAAAATCACAAAGTATTACGATTCAAGGTGGAACCGGACTATCAAATGAAGAGGTTGAAAAAATGAAAAAAGCAGCTGAGGAACATGCCGAGGAAGATGAAAAAGCAAAAAAGCTCATTGAAACAAAGAATAAAGCAGAGCATATTGTCTATACGGCTGAAAAAGCGCTCAAAGACGCTGGAGACAAAGTTGCAAAAGAAGTAAAAAAAGAGGTTGAAGAAAAAACAAAAGAACTCAAAGAGCTTATCGGCAAAGAACATATTTCATCTGAGGATCTTGATAAAAAAGTCGGTGAGTTGTCAGATAGCCTTCAGAAAATCGGTCAAGCGGCATATCAAAAGAGTCAATCGGCTCCAGATTCCCAAGAACCAAAGACCAAAGACGAAAACAAGAAAAAAGAGGGCGAATCAAACACAAAGGATAAAGACGTCGAAGAAGGAGAGGTTGTTGAGTAACGATATTGAATTCTAAGTTTATTACAGTATGAATTATTATGAAGTATTAGGTATTGCTAAGGATGCTTCAATACAAGAAATAAAGTCAGCATATCGTAAACTTGCTCTCAAGTGGCATCCTGATAAAAATAAGACGAAAGAAGCAGAAAAGACATTCAAAGAAATCAACGAAGCATACGAGGTCTTGTCAGATCAAAAAAAGAAACAATTATACGATCAAATTGGCCATGATTCATTTACTCGATCAGGCGGAAGAGCTGCAGGAGGACCTGCTGGATATGACGGACAAGGATTCAACTATTACACCAACATGGGAGGACAGGGTGTTGAGTTTGATTTTGGAGGAGTTGATCCATTTGATATTTTCGAACAGTTTTTTGGGTTCCGATCTCCCGGTGGTAGTTCACGAAGGCAAAGGAGGTCCTCTTACCAGATGAATCTTAGCTTTCATGAAGCAGTTTGCGGTGTTACGAAAAAGACAGTAATAAGTGGATCCGAAAAAACTATCAAAGTTCCTGCTGGAGTGGACACTGGAACACGAATCCGATTTTCGGATTTTGATGTAGTGGTTCAAGTAGCACAAGACTCCGAGTTTCGAAGAGATGGGTACGATCTATATCTTGAACATGAACTGAGTATTCCGCAAGCCGTGCTTGGAGATGTAGTTTCCATCAAAACTATTGATAATCCTCTGAAGCTCAAAGTAAAGCCAGGTACTCAGTCTGGAACAATGACTCGCCTTCGTGGACAAGGAGTGCCGTATCCCAACTCAAGCCAAAGAGGCGATCAGTACGTCATATGGAAAGTGAATATTCCTCAAAGTGTTTCCAGAAAAGCAAAAAAATTGATTGAAGAGTTGAAGTATGAATTATGAAGATTCATTCAAATCCCCAGAATCTTCAAAACTATCAAACATACCTTCAGGTTGTGCGATGTATCGAAATGTTTCTCCAAGAAAAGGGATATCTCAAGTTGGATTTGCCAGTTTTGACTCCTGCGCTTATTCCAGAAAGTTATTTAGAAATTTTTGAAACAGAGTTTCGATATTTTGACACGTTAGAAAAACTATTTTTAACACCATCACCTGAGATTTTTATAAAAAGGTTATTGTCTGACGGTATCAAAGACTGTTACTACCTTGGAAAATCATTTCGAAATAGTGAACCAAATTCCAGTCTTCACTCACCTGAGTTTACCATGCTTGAGTTTTATAAAGTTGGAAAAGACTATAAATTTATGGCACAAGAAGTGCTTCAGATGTTGTCAGCAATAAGTTATCAACTATATAAGAAAGATATAATTGTCTACCAAGGAAAGAAGGTTTCTTTTCATAAATGGGAAGAGTACACCGTCGCCGAAGTATTTCAAAAATATGCTGATGTACAACCTGATGAACTGTTTCATGAAAAGAAGTTTATGAAACGAGCTGGTGAAAAAGGATACGAAATTAAAAACGCTACCTATAATGATCTCTGGTCACAGATGTATGTACAAGAGATTGAGCATCACTTAGGTACACATGGATATCCAACGGTATTATATGATTATCCTGTTCAGTTTGCTGCATTATCAAAGCCAAATGCCGACGGGAACACCGCACAGCGATTTGAGTTTTACATAGCGGGAATTGAGCTTGGGAACTGTTTTTCAGAAATTACCGATGCAAAACTTCAAGCTACTCGGTTTGCTATGGAAAATAAAGAACGTAAAAAGTCTGGTAAAATAGATCATCCAGTAGATTGGGAATTTATTACAGTTTTAGAAAACGGTCTTCCAGAAAGTACCGGTATAGCAATAGGCGTTGAACGATTGGGAATGCTTTTTACCAATGTAGCAACGATTGAAGATATCAAGCTCATAACAATTGCATAAACAAGTATGGCATCACAAGCAGGAAATCTAAAAAAAGGAGAGTTTATCAAATATCAGGGAGATATATGGCAGATCCAAAAAACCGAGTTTTATTCACCAGGAAAAGGGTCAGCTCTTATGCGAACCAAACTGAAAAATGTCACCTCCGGCAAAACAATTGACTTTAACTTCAAATCAAATGAATCTGTTGAAACTATCGATGTGAGCAGTATTGAAATGCAGTATCTCTATAAAGACAATGAAAATGCATACTTCATGGACAATCAAACATATCAGCAATATGAGGTATCGCGATCAGTTATCGGAAACGTGATCAAGTATTTCAAAGAAGGAGAGTTGATGTATGTTTTTGTGTATGGAGATGCAACGCTCAATATTAGGCCACCGGCAAGCGTCACCTTGAAGATTGTTCAGACAGAAGATGCAGCAAAAGGAGATACAGTCAGTGGTGCAAAAAAAGAAGCCGAACTTGAAACAGGAGCAAAGGTCATGGTTCCGCTTTTTATCAAAAAGGGAGAAACAATCATTGTAAATCCAGAAACCGGGCAGTATACAGGAAGAGCATGATATTGGTTATAAAAATATGTTATCTGTTGGAAAACTTCTTTCAAAAAGACGAATTGAAAAGGGAATTACCTTGAAACAAGCTGAAAAGCAAATACGTGTCCGTGGACGCTATCTTACTGCGATTGAGGAGGAGGATTGGGGCGTATTTACTTCACGTGTATATATCGCAGGAGCGATCAGAAGCTATGCTTCCTATCTTGGCGAAGATCCTGAGAAGGCATTGGCATATTTTCGTCGAGATTACGAAAAAAAAGAACAAACTACATTTAAGAAGCGGCTCCCTCGTTTGGGATTTCTTCCCGATACACAAAAATTACTTATTGGTGCAGTTTCAGTAATTTTTTTCTTTTTTGTTTTTTATTTTGGCTATCAAATTCATTTGTACTTGTCTCCGCCAGAGATTCGGATCATTGCACCAGATAAGCGAACATTCCGAAATGTTGAAAAGATCAAGATTGTTGCGCAAACGCAGGCTGAATCTGTTGTAACTATTTTTGGTGAAGAATTGTTTCCAAATAAGTATGGGATTTTTGAGTATGATTATCCCTTAACAAAAGGAACCAATACTCTTGAGATTCATGTTAAAGGTCCAAACGGAAAAGTCACCAACCACGTTGAGCAGTATACTCTTGAGTAAGTATGACTACTTCCCGAGCGATCGATAAAGTTCTTGGACTGTATTGCAGTTTTCGTATGAAAATATGTGAGTAAATCGAAGCCGTTTTGCCTCTTTGAGAATTTTCGTTTGACCATATACTGATCGAATTTCTCCCAAAAGTCCTACTTCACCGGAGAACATGGTTTGAGATGATAGTGATATGCTTTTTATTGATGATATGATTGCTGCAACAATCCCAAGGTCAGCTGCTGTTGACTTCACATTTACTCCACCAACGACATTTACAAACAGATCATATTTACTGAGCGAAAGATTGAGATTTTTTTGCAAAACAGCAAGCAAAAGAAGTACCTTATTATAATCAACGCCTTTCACGACACGCCGGGGCATTGAGAGGAATGATGGCGAGGCAAGTGCTTGTATTTCAAAAAACAATGGACGTTTTCCCTCCATGACCCCAACAATTGATTTTCCGGGAACTTGCAGATTTCTATCAGTATTGATAAACGCAAGCGGATTGTCAATTTGTGCAAGACCTGCATCAATCATTTCAAAGATTCCGATCTCATCTGTTGATCCAAAACGATTTTTATTGGCACGAAGAACTCGAAAGTTTGAGATGCGCTCACCTTCAAAATAAAGGACGGCATCAACCATATGTTCAAGTGTTTTTGGACCGGCAATGTCTCCTTCTTTTGTGACATGCCCAACAATAATGATCGGTATACCTGTTTCTTTTGCAAGACGGATTAGCTTGGCGGTTGCTTCACGTAACTGGGTAACCGTACCCGGAGGACTGTCTACGTCATTTGAGTAAATCGTCTGAATAGAATCAATGACAACGACGTCAGGTTTCTGCTTCATGGATTCGATCCCATTGACGATACCTTCAACTTGAAGCGTATCTGAAAAAAGAAATGAGGAAAGTTGTAATTTGAGCCGGTCAGCTCGGTCTTTGACCTGTTCTGCCGATTCTTCACCAGAGATGTAAAGAGTAGCAAGATTTTTCAGTCCTTGCAATAGAAGAGTGGATTTGCCGACCCCGGGTTCGCCGGTGACAAGAACAACTGACCCTTTTACCATGCCTCCGCCAAGAACACGATCAAATTCAAACATTCCTGTTGGCACCCGTCGGTTATCCATGTTGCCGAACCTTCACCACAGTTTGAACATATGAACAAAGTCATGGGTATATTGTACCTGAACAAAAAAACAAAGGTTATGAATCATAATTATATACCCTTCGCACTTGAGAATGCTACGAGTATATACACTCGTAAGCTCATTTTGTGATGAAATATTTGCAAAATGAGCAACGATTGGTATACCTGAACAAAAAAACAATGGTTTATATAAAATATTATAAAACAGATCCCGTATAAATACTCTTTTTTTAATGAGGAATATGTCTCGATTACATTGAATTTACAATCTTTTCTGTTAGAATTAGCTGTATGGTAATTGTAAAAAGTGAGTTTGCGTTGGCATTAAATCAAGTTGCCTCTGAACGAGGGATCACGGTTTCGGATGTTATCGAATCAATGCAGGCGGCAATTTTAGCTGCGTTTCGAAAAGAACATCCTGAGATTTCGATTGGTGAAGAAGATGATGTTGATCCTGGTGTTGAGGTTAAAATCGATCAAAAAACCGGAGAAACACAGATTCTTAAAGATGGTGAAAATATCACGCCTCCTGGATTTGGAAGAATTGCCGCACAGACTGCAAGACAGGTAATTATTCAAAAAATACGCGAAGCAGAAAAAAAGACAGTGATTTCACATTATCAAGACCAGATTGGGACAATCGTTCGTGGGAGAGTAATCCGTCGTGATCTGAATAATGTATATGTTGATATTGGAAAAACCGAAGGAGTTCTTCCACGTGATGAGCAGATCAGAAACGAAACCTACGTTGCCAACAATAGATATGTATTTTATCTGAAAGAAATCGCGACTACACTTGCTGGGTACTCACGAATTATTCTTTCACGAGCCCATCCAAAACTAATTGCAGAACTTTTCAAACGTGAAGTGCCTGAAATCGGAAATGAAACTGTTGAGATTAAAAACATTGTACGCGAACCGGGGGAACGCGCCAAAATCGCGGTATTTAGTAGTCAAAGCGGAGTAGATCCGGTCGGAGCATGTGTCGGTCAGAAAGGTGTACGTGTCCAGACCGTAACCGACGAACTCAACGGCAAAGAAAAAATCGATATTATTCAGTGGAACGAAGATCCGAAGTTATTTATTATTAGCGCATTATCACCTGCTGAAGTTCAGCAAGTAGAACTTGATAAAGAACTCAAAAGAGCAAAGGTAACAGTACTTGAAACGCAGGCGCCACTTGCTATTGGAAAAGGGGGAGCAAATGTCAATCTTGCAGCAAGGCTCACTGGATATGAGATAGATATTGTTCAAGTAGATGATCCAAATGCTCCCAAAAAAGAAGACACCCCTCAAGCAGAGCAAATAACCAGCGAAGATGATCCTCAGGATACGGGCGGAGAAACCAAAGCAACAGATAAAAAATCAAAAAAAGAAGCGTCACGCAAATCGCCATCCAAGATAGTGAAATCATAACTTTCAAACAATTCATAAAAAGAATTTTTCAGCACGCTTCTTCTTGAAAATCATTCATTATTTATTTACATGAAACGGTCACCAATTGTCACAATTTTAGGCCATGTTGATCACGGCAAAACTACACTTCTTGATACAATCAGGAAGAGTCGTCTTGCATCAAAAGAACATGGAGGCATCACTCAACGCATTGGCGGATATGAGATCAAAACAGAAATTAAAGGATATGATCTTGATAAAATAACATTTATTGATACTCCGGGCCATGAAGCATTTTCAAAACTTCGTTTGCGCGGTGCAAATGTTGCAGATATTGCGATCCTTGTTATTGATGCATCTGACTCAGTAATGCCGCAAACTATCGAATCCATTGCTCATATTAAAAGCGCCAAAATTCCCTTTATTGTAGCTTTAAATAAAATGGATCTTCCTGGTGCAAACCCGAAAAAAGTGAAAAAGGATCTTTTGAAGCATGAAGTAATTACCGAAGACATGGGAGGATCGGTTGTTTGTATACCAATTTCAGCGACTAAGGGAGAAGGAGTACAGGAGCTTCTTGAATCAATTCTCATTATCGCATCAGACATTGACCTTTCATTTGATTTGAAAAATCCTTCAAAGTCGTATATCATCGAAACAAATAAAGATCAACGCGGACTTGTAGTGAGTGCTATAATCAAGGACGGCACTCTTCGGGTGGGAGATACTTTGTATACACATCAGGAAAAGATAAAAGTTCGGGCGCTTATCAATGATCAAGGGAAAAGCGTCCGAGAAATCACGCCCTCAACACCATTTGAAATTCTTGGCTTTTCAAAGCTACCTGAAGTCGGCACACTTTTGACCTCTGACCCTCAAATTGCAGCCGCTCCTGAAGTAATTGAACAGCAGTCACAATCTCAGATGGATGTATCTTCACTCCTAAAACAGGAAGGTGAAGTAAAACAAAAAAAGCTTACTGTCATTATCAAAGCCGACTCGCAAGGATCGCTTGAAGCAATTATTGCAGCGATATTGCCAAATGAAAATGTAGAGGTTGTTTTAAGTAATATTGGCGGTATCCATCGATCGGATATTTTTCTTGCAAAAATAACAAAGTCTATAATCATTGGTTTTTCAGTATCTGTTGATACTGAAGTCAAACAACTGGCCAATCAAGAAAAAGTTATTATCAAAACTTACAACATCATCTATGAGCTTTTAGACGAACTTGAAGAGGTGTCGGCGCTTATTCAAGAAAAAGAAGAGCGAGAAAAAAACTTAAAAGCTCAAGCAAAAATATTAGCCACATTTGTTATTGAAGGCGAAACTGTGTTTGGAGGAATGGTAACTAAAGGGAAAGTGAATCTTGCCGATCATGCAGAAGTGTATAGAAAAAATAATCTTATAGGAAAATCACAATTATCTTCACTCAAAATTCGGGCAAAAGTCACAAAGGAAGTAAAGAAAGATCAAGAATGTGGGATGCAGTTTAATCCTCCACTTGACATACGGGTCGGTGATGTGATAAAATTTATCCTATAATATTTTTATCACCTTATGATGCCGCAAGTTCATCAACCACAGGATGCCGATAAAACAATACAACAAATCAAAGAGCACATTACAAAACATGGCTCAGGTATCGTTGTTTTGCCGGCAAAAGCCACACAAGATGCTATTGCAGCAGGGACATCTTTATATATGGCTTTAACTAAGCTTGGGAAAAATGTATCCCTTGTCGCCTCATCTTCTGTGCAGAGCGATTTGATTGGCGCAGACAAAATCAAAACTGACCTGCAAACAGGCGGAGACAATCTTGTGGTGTCATTTCCATATCAAGAAGGAGCAATAGATAAAGTAGATTACAATATTCAGGGCGAACGGTTTAACTTAGTAGTTGTGCCTCGAGAAGGGCACAGCAGACTACAGCCAGATGACGTACAATTTTCATATACAGGAGGAAAAATTGATTTTATCATTACTGTCGACGCACCAAACCTAAATGCTCTTGGAGAGATTTATCAAAAAAATCAGAGACAGTTTGATGGCACAACCATCATCAATATCGATCGGCATCTCATAAATAACGCTTACGGCATGATCAACCTCATTTTAAAGTCAAGCTCTTCAACTTCTGAGCTTGTTTTGCATGTGCTTGAGGGTTTGAAGGTAGAGATTGATAAAAACATTGCAACAAATTTATATGCAGGAGTCGCGACAGCAACCAATAACTTTACTGCCTATTCGGTAAATGCCGATACGTTTGAGGCAGTAGCCACATTACTTCGTGCAGGAGCGGTCAAGAAACAGATGAATGTGGGAACTCAGTTTGGTCAAAGACCTTCATATGGAAATCAATTTGGAGCAGCTCCACAAATGTATCAACCTCAGATGCAAAATCAACCCCAAATATTTGATCAACAGGATCAGTTTCAACAGCCACAACAAGGCTCTTTTCCCTCACCTACTGTTTCACAGCAGATGCCACAGCAACAGTCATTTGAGCAACAGTCAAAGGCTGTAATATCAATTGAGCAAACCCCAAATAATGCTGAAGGTAAAACCAATATTAAAGAAACACCTGAAAACTTTCTAAAACCGAAAATCTTTTCAGGCGGCGGCGGATTGGTGTAAAAAAATCTGGTGCTGGTATAATGAAGTTCTATGAACGTAGTTTCTTATCTTTTAATTTTTGCTGCTACTCTTCTCATTTTATTTATCATTCGCACATGGCTCACTCGTCTTGAAAACAAAACAAAAATTTCAGAGGAGCTTATGCAGTGGATCAAAGACATGAGTGAGTCAAACAGACAGGTAGATCAAAAATTGACTCACAACATGGATATGTTCAACAAACGTCTTGATAAGGCCGCGGAGGTCATCTCGGGTGTGCAAAAAAGTATCGGTGAGTTTTCAGAGATCGGACGATCCATGCAAAAACTTCAAGAGTTTCTTCAATCTCCAAAACTTCGTGGCAATATTGGCGAGCAGGTTTTGAAAGAGCTTCTTGCGCAAAGTCTTCCATCTGACATATACGCTTTGCAATATGAGTTTAAAAATGGACAGCGCGTAGATGCCGTGGTCAAAACAAGTCAAGGATTGATCGCAATTGATTCAAAATTTCCTTTATCAAGTTTTAAAAAATTAGCTGATTCCTCAAATGATGACGAAAAAATTCAGCTGGGAAAGGAATTTTATCAAGATGTAAAAAAACACATAGTGTCGATTTCAAAAAAATATATACTTCCAGCGGAAAATACACTTGACTATGCCTTGATGTATATCCCGTCAGAAAGCGTTTACTATGAAATTATTAATCGAGATGATTTATATGACTATGCTTCAGAGATGCGGATTATACCTGTTTCTCCGATGAGTTTTTATGCATATTTGAAGGTTATTTTGATCTCTCATGAAGGGGTAAGAATACAAAAACAGGCAAAAGCAATATTGTCAACATTGCAGTCGATGAGAAAAGATTACGAAAAAACCGATGAAGCGTTTTTGGTACTGAATAAACATATAAGCAATGCATTTAACCAGTCAAATAATGTTGCTCAAAACCTCAATACACTTGGTCAGAAAATCGAATCAACGTCCCAATTGTCTTCAAGTGAGAAAAAGATGATAGAATGAGGCGGTTTCCGTATGAAAATCACATATAAACACAAAATAACCGAAAAACTTAAACCACAAGAAATTGTCGATCTTCTCTTGAAATCAAGAGGTATCAAAGACACGAAGTCGTTTCTTAATCCGGCTTCACCACTTGATTTGTCACTCAAAGACTTTGGTTTCAAAAAGAGAGACATTGCAAAGATGATAAAGTTATTGCAAAAAATAAAAAAGAATAACGAGATGATTGTTGTGTATACAGATTATGATGCAGATGGGATCACTGGTGGAACTATTTTGTGGGAAACATTATACGTACTTGGGTTCAAAGTCATGCCATATGTGCCGCATCGGCAAAAAGAGGGGTATGGATTTTCGGAAAAGGGTATTGATACGGTCAAAAACAAGTATGATCCAAAACTTATTATCAGTGTGGATCATGGCATTACTGCAATAAAAGAAGTGGCATACGCTAAAAAACTTGGGATCAATGTGATTGTCACTGATCACCATCATCGGCAGAAAGAGAAAGTCCCGGGTCAGGCAGTTGCTATTTTTCACATACCTGCATTGTCAGGATCAGGAACAGCATATATGGTGGCAAAAGAAATGTATCAAAATTTCATTCCGTTGGCTGACAGATCAAATCTCAAAGAATTAGAACGGAATTTTCATACAGATTATCTTGCGCTTGCCTCAATTGGGACAATTGCAGATCTTGTTCCGTTGACCGGACCTTCTCGAAGTATTGTATCGCACGGCTTGCAATCATTTCAAAAAGTTAAACGCCCTGGTATCAAACATATTCTCAAAGAAGCACAGATTGCAGATCGTGAAATCGGACCGTATGAAATTGGGTTTATCATTGCCCCGCGAATCAATGCAGTGGGAAGGCTTGAACATGCGATTGATGCTCTGAGATTATTGTGCACAAAAGACGATACTCGGGCGCATGAACTTGCGTGTAAAGTCGGAGATATGAATACAAGCAGACAAGACCTTGTAAAAGAGCAGCTCGCAGAGGCACAAAAAAAAGTAGAAAAACTGAAAGAAATTCCAAAATTGATTATTCTCTATTCTAACCATTGGCACGAAGGCGTGATCGGACTTATTGCTGGAAAAATACTTGAGAAATATTATCGTCCGACAATTGTGATGACAAAGGGCGATGGATTTTATAAAGCATCAGTGCGCTCGATTCATGGTTTTCATATTACAGATTTTCTAAAAACTTTAGATAAATATTTAACAAATTACGGCGGGCATGCAGCTGCAGCTGGATTTACGTTAATCAGCGGAAAACGAGATACGTTTATAAAAGTTGCACAGAAAAAAGCAGACATACTTATCGATAATACGATGCTTGAGCAGGTAATCGAGGCTGATATAAAAATTCCAATTGCCATGGCGACAAAATCATTGGTTGAAAAGATTGAAAAACTTCAGCCATTTGGCATGGGAAACCCAAAACCTACGTTTGTTTCTGAGGTTGTGGTTATGCACGCAAAGACAATGGGCAAAAGCAATGATCATCTCAAACTTCAGGTAAACGATCCTTTGGCGAGATCCACTCCTGTTGATATGGTGTCGTTTGGTCAGGGTGAAGTTTTTAAGAAACTCACAAAAAATCAAAAGATACAAGTAGTGTATCAACTTAATCTCAATCGTTGGAACGGTCATGAAACCGTTCAAGGGATAGTAAAGCATCTTGAGTTGTAGCAGATATTGTCCTATAATAGGGTAATCTTTTTTAGAAGTTCAAAAAATATATATGTGGAAAATCATAATCGGAGCAGTTATTGTAGTTTTGGTTGGTGCAGGGGGCTATCTTTATTACCAATCATCTCAGAATAAACTCGCCAATCCTCCTTCTGAAACAACAATTACGATCACACAGGAACCATCGTCAACGCCAATACCAGAAGATGTCAAGAAGGATGCATATTCAATTGAAGTACAAAATGGAAGTGGGATTGCTGGTGAAGCAGGCCGCGCACAAACATTACTTGAAGACGCAGATTTTATAATAGATTCCACAGGAAATGCTGATAATTATGACTATACTGAGACGGTGATTCAGGCAAAAGAGGGTGTGAGCGAAGCATGGATCAATAAACTCACGGAAACGCTGAAAGAAAAATATGGCGTTTCATCCAGTGTTGAAACTTTAGATGATGCGGATTCAGATTCGGATGTGGTTGTGATCGTTGGCCAAAATGATACTGACGGCAACTCAATGGTCCCTGAAGAAGAACCAACTGATGAAGTGACTAAAGCGCCAACTCCAACTGAAGAGGCGACTGAAACAAAAACCCCAACACCAAGCCCAACTAAGAGTGCGTGAGTTGGAATCTCCATTTTTATGCAACTTACATCTTCTCCACAGTCTCGATCCCGAGAAGATTGAGGCCGTGTTTGAGGACGTGTGCAACTGCCGTAGTTATTGATAGCCTGAGGTTTATTACATCTTCGTCTTTTGCTTTGATAATTGGATTTTTTTGATAGAACAGATTATATTTTTGTGACAGATCATACAGATATGTACATAGGTAATTAGGTGCAAAGTTTTGAGCTGATTCAAGGACTATTTCAGGATATTTACTCAGAGAACGGAGGAGTGAAAGTTCATCATTATTGATTGAAAGAGATTCCTCGACTTTGCTTGGAATGACACTGCTCACGGCATTGGATTTGCTCAAAACAGATTTACAGCGGACATAGGTGTATATCAAGTATGGTCCAGAATCGCCCTGCAAAGTCGTTGCATCCTTTATATCAAAGTATATGTCACTTTGAAGGCCATTTTTCAAAAAAGAATATTTAACTGCGGCAACTGCAAGTTTCTCTGCAACATCAACTGTCGTCTTATAATCACTGATAATCTGCTTCTTTGCCTCATCCAAAAGCCAGTCGCCCTCAACGATGTTGCCTTTTCTTGATGACATTTTTCCTCCCTTTAGATGTACCCATCCATAGATAAGGTGATACTGCTTTCCTTTGTACCTTTTTGAGTCAGTCAGTTCCTCGACTTTGAAAGTTGTCTGAAAAAAACTTGACTGCTCGCCAGTCACGACGTGAATAATTTTATCAAGCTCACCAAAATCGCTGGTTTCTTTTTCAGCAAGAGGCAGCTCTTTTCCTTCGTAGGTCGGGTAGCCATGAGTGTTGAGAAATACCCTTGTGTGGACGCCATATCCATCGCCCTTGAATACGATCGCACCATCACTTTTTTCTAAAATTTTCTTTTTAACAAGCTCATTAATGACCTCAAGTGCGCGTTTTGCCATCTCGCTTTCAAAATATAGTTTGTCAAATTTCGTGCCTACACGTACATATTTTTTATCAAAATACTCAAGGCTCCAGTTTCTTGTTTGTTCATAAAGTGGCATGATTCTTCCGTCTTGATCGTAGATTTGTTTGTTAATTTCAATGATCTCAGTTTTGGCTTTTTCGTTTTCTTCATATGCAGCGCTTCCCAAAACATATGCTTTTCCCATGAGTGATATTTTTTCTCTTATTGGTAATTTGTCTACTTTATTGCTACCCTGTTTTTTAATAAGCTCTGGCGCAGCCCAGAGTGTTTTTGCTATATGAAGTCCAACATCACCTTGGTAATTTGTGCGAACAACTTCATTTCCTGTTGTTTCTAAAAGGCGCGCAATACATTCACCGGTTGTTATGTTTCTTAAGTGTCCGATATGAAAAAGCTTGTGAGTATTGGGGTGAGAATACTCAACCATTACTTTTTTATTCCCCCTCAGATGATATTTAGGAATGTCAAATTTATTCTCGTTAATATGTTCTAAACTAGCTAGTAATTTTTTCGTTGTTATCCAAAAATTGATAAATCCAGGTTTAACTACTTCCACTTTTTCAATAATTTCATCCAAAGGAATATTTTTTACAATTTCTTTTGCAATTTGAATCGGATTTTTTTTCAGTTCTTTAGCCAATATCATGGCGATGTTGGTGGTATAGTCGCCGAATTGAGGATTATCAGGTGACTGGATATGGATAGTCGAGTGTATAGATATTTTTTTAACAGCAACGGTAATTATTGCTTCAATTTGATCTTTTATCATGTTTTTATCATAGCATAACTTTCTTTAGATAGGATATAAGTGCATGTTCTGACGTGAAAGCCGACCTGTGGATTTATCTAAAGCTTCCTGAAAGTTTTTACCGATACTCATAGTTTCCCCTGTGCTTTTCATGAGCGGTCCAAGCTCAGTAGAAACACCAGGCAGTTTATCAAAAGAAAATACAGGTGTTTTAACCGCGACATAGTTTGGTACAATCTTGCCGATATTATAATCTAACTTTTCTCCTAAAATGATTTTGGTCGCAAACTCTGGTAAAGAGATTCCCAAGCATTTGCTTAAAAAAGGAATCGTCCGTGATGCACGCGGATTAATTTCCAGAACATAAACCATATTGTTTTTTATGGCATATTGAATATTGCCAAGACCAATAATTTGAAAAGTTTTGCTGATTTTGTTGGTCATAAAGATAAGTTTTTCTTGAATTGATCTACTTAGATTTTGAGGAGGATAAACACATTGACTGTCACCAGAATGTATGCCTGCTGGTTCTAGTTGTTCTAGAATATAACTAATCGTATTTTCACCGTCACTAATAAAATCAACGTCAACCTCGATGGCATTTGCTAAAAACTCGTCAATCAAAATAGGATTATTAAAATAAAAGGCTGATAACTTTTCTAAATAACCATAAAGCTGTTTTTTATTTTGGATTATTTTCATCCCTTCGCCGCCAAGGACAAATGATGGTCTGACCAGTAAGGGATATGTTAATTTTTTTAGCTTATTTTGAATATCTTTTTTGGAATAAATGATTTTCCATTTTGGCATTTTTATACCCAATTTTTTCATCATTTTCCCCGTCAGTTCACGATTTTCCGCCAGTTCAATGGAAGCGGAGGAAGTCCCTAAAATTTTTACCTTGTTTTCTTCCAGTTGCTTGGCCAGATTGATCGCTGTTTGACCTCCAAATTGGGCGATAATTCCAAGAAGATTGTTTTGTTCATTTTTAATCACTCTTTTGACAAAATTAAAAGTTAAAGGTTCAAGATAAAGTCGATCAGAAATGGAGTAATCAGTGCTGACCGTTTCCGGATTATTATTAATGATGATCGCTTGTATACCTTTCTCTTTAAGTGCTTTCACTGCATGGACTGTCATATAATCAAATTCTATTCCTTGTCCGATACTGATTGGTCCAGCTCCGATTATTATTACTTTTGGACCTGTTAGTGGAATAGCCTCATTCTCTTCTCCTTGTGTCGAATAATAATAAGGTGTTTTAGCTTCAAATTCTCCGGCACAGGTATCAACCATTTTATAGTTATTCAAGCTTTTCTCAATTTGGTCATAGTTG
This sequence comes from Candidatus Roizmanbacteria bacterium GW2011_GWA2_37_7, assembly GCA_000990445.1. GTDB lineage: Bacteria > Patescibacteriota > Microgenomatia > UBA1406 > GWC2-37-13 > UBA1450. The sequence continues at coordinate 7,497 of LBTJ01000009.1, read as the reverse complement.
TGAGCTAAATTATTTAGCTTGGAAATAAACCATGGATTGATATGTGTTAGATTACTGATTTCTTTAATGGATAATTCCTGCTGAATAGCTTGGAAAATATGTTTCAATCGCGAAGTTGTGGACTTTTTTAGTACCGGTCTTATATCTCTAATTTTTTCTTTGTTTTCGAAAATACTTTCTTTTAAATCTAAACTTTTGACGGCTTTGTACATTGCTTCGCCAAAATTTCTTCCAATACTCATCACTTCTCCGGTACTTTTCATGGTGATACCTATGCCCAAATCCATTTCCGGAAATTTATCGCTCGGCCAACAGGGGATTTTGACGACAATATAATCCAAAGCCGGTTCAAAAAAAGCAGTTTTCCCGGTAATATTATTAGTGATTTCTGGCAGAGTTTTTCCTAGCGCGATTTTTGTGGCAACTCTAGCTATGGGATAACCAGTGGCCTTTGAGGCTAGTGCGGAACTGCGAGAGAGTCGGGGATTAACTTCTATCACAAAATATTGGCCCGTGTGATAATTTAGAGCAAATTGAACATTACAACTACCGACTATATTCAAAGCCTCGACTATTTTTAATGCCGAATTTCTAAATACTTGATGGTCATCATCAGATAATGTTTGGGCCGGGGCGACCACTATTGATTCGCCAGTGTGCACACCCATTGGGTCAACATTTTCCATATTACAAACAATAATCTTATTGCCAAAGGCGTCTCTGATCACTTCATATTCAAATTCTCCCCAGCCCAAGACGCTTTTTTCCAACAATACTTGCTTTGTCGGACTTAACAACAAACTAGTTGATAATTTTTTTTTAAGTTCAGTAAGATTGGTGGAGTATCCGCTTCCCAACCCGCCTAAAGTATAAGCACAACGATAAATTACCGGAAAACCGATTTTTTGAACAAAAGCAAGACCTTCTTCTACCGATGAAACAGCTTGGCTTGGCAGGACAGGTTCCTTTATCTGCTCCATTAAATGTTTGAACTTTCCCCGATCTTCTCCAAAAGATATGGCTTTAATATCTGTTCCTAAGACTTTTACCTGATATTTTTTGAGTACTCCTTGCTTATCAAGCTGAGTGGCTAAATTCAGAGCCGTTTGTCCGCCAACAGTGGCTATAAGACCCACAGGCTTTTCTATCACAATAATTTTTTCTAAAACACGTACGGTCAACTGTTCAATATAAACAATATCGGCTACTTGACGATCGGTTTGAATAGTGGCTGGATTGGAATTAACGATGATAGACTGATAACCTTCTTCGCGGAGGGCAAGTAATGCTTGTGTGCCTGAGTAATCAAATTCCGCTGCTTGTCCGATAACAATCGGTCCCGAACCGATAATTAACACTTTTTTCACAGTAATGCTTTAAATTGTTTAAATAAGAAAGTGGTGTCATGGGGACCGGGATTGGCTTCTGGATGAAACTGGACAGAAAAAAAAGGTTTATATTTATGAATAAGTCCTTCCACTGTACCATCATTGATATTGATAAAAAGCGTCTCCCAATTGTTTGACAGTGACTCGGTTTTTACTGAATAACCGTGATTTTGTGAAGTAAAAAATGCTTTTTGACTCTTGATATCCAGTACCGGGTGATTTAAACCTCGATGGCCGAATTTAAGCTTGTATGTCTCACCGCCATCGGCCAATGCCATGAGTTGATGACCCAAACAGATTCCAAAAATTGGTATGGCGCTGTTTAATAGTTCTCTGATTGTCGAAATGGCATAAGGGAGATTAACTGGATCGCCTGGGCCATTTGATAAAACAATCCCTTGAGGGTTGTCACTAAGGATTTCTTTAGCTTTGACTGTCGATGGGTAAATCACCACTTTTAAATCTTCTTTTATTAATGCATGGACAATACTTTCTTTTGCTCCATAGTCAATTAATGCGACGGTATTCCCCCCTTTTTCGTTAATTATAATTTTATTTTTGGTACTGACTTCTTTGACGAAATCTCTCCCCCCTTGTTCATAGACGGAAAGGACAGCCGGAATGCATCCATGATTGCGTAAAAAATTTACGACGGATCGGGTATCGATTCCAGCTATACCGCCAATATGATGAGCCGCCAACAGATTTTCCAGTGAATCATGAGCGTCTCTGTGATAATAATCATCATTGAGTTCAGAAATGACGATGGCTGAAGGGTAAATTTTTTTTGACTCTCCCCATTTACGGCTGATGCCATAATTGCCGATCAGTGGATAAGTAAAGGTCAAGATATGTCCAGCGTATGAGGGATCGGTAATGGCCTCCATATATCCGGTCATAGCTGTATTAAAAACCAGTTCTCCAATAAAACAGCCTGTGGCACCAAAGCCTTTACCACGATAAATCTGATTATTATTGAGAATTAAGATCGCTTTTTTCATAAGATATCAATATGGTCTAACAACTATTTATTACCAGAAAGGCCTTTTTCAAAAAGTAGCGCATCCGGCATTATCACATAACCCAGTTTTTCATAAAAAGGAATCACTTTTAAATTGCTAATATGAACAGCGAGAATAATTTTGGTCACCTTTTGTTTAGCTAAAGCTTGCTCTGTTTTTTCCATTAAAAGTAAACCTATTCCTTTTTTTTGCCAATTATTGTGGACTGCCAGATGGTAAATCCAGCCTCGGCGACCATTAAATGTCCCAAAAACACTACCAATTATTTTTTTGTCTGATATAGCAACGAAACAAGAAGTGTAATTCATTTTTAACATTGCTAAACACTCCTTTTTTTCACGCTCAAAGGCAGCAATACGCATACCGGTCGTTTTCCACAGTTCAATACACTGAGGCACATCTGATTGTTTCATGAGAGCGATGTGCATTTCTGGTTCAAATGAATGAGTAACGCTTTTTGGGCATGGAGACGATTTTCTGCTTGTTGGAAAACCACAGATTGGGGACCATCAATCACCTCACTGGCGACTTCATTTCCGCGGTAGGCAGGCAAGTCATGCATAAAGATAGCATCCGGTTTTGCCAGTTTCATCAATGATTGTGTGACTTGATAAGGCTTAAAGATAGACAAACGTTTTTCTTTTTCCTTTTCATCACCCATACTCACCCAAGTATCTGTATAAACAACATCAGCTTGTTTTACAGCTTTTTTGACGTCAGAGGTTAGGGTAATCTTTAGTGAATATTTTTTGGCTTTTTTTACTATTTCCTGATTCAACCAGAAACCTTGAGGAGAAGCACAGGTAAATTGCATACCAAGCATGGCAGCCCCCAGACATAAAGAATGGGCAACATTATTTTCTCCGTCACCAATAAAGACGATTTTTAAATTGGATAATTCCTTTTTTACCTCAAGAATCGTCAACATATCAGCTAAGGTTTGACAAGGATGCTCCAGATCTGATAGCCCATTAATCACCGGGACAGCCGAATATGCCGCTAGTTCTTCAACCGTTGTGTGTTTGAATACCCGTGCCATAATGATATTGGTCATCCCGGAGGCAACTTTCGCTACATCAGAAATTTTCTCGCGGACACCTAAACCGATATCCGAAGGCGCCAAGTAGATAGCGTGGCCACCCAGTTGAGTCATCGCCGTTTCAAATGATAACCGGGTGCGTAAACTGGGTTTTTCAAAAATCATTGACATGGTTTGATTCCGTAACAGCGGTTTATTGGCATGTTTTGTTTTCAGTTCTTTTTTTGTTTTAAGGGCAATTTTGAAAACAGTTTTTAACTCTGAAATAGAAAGATCGGTGATGGAAAGAAAATGTTTTGTTTTCATAGTTTATTTTGATTGTATGTTGTTGGCCAGTTTCATTTGCAGGCTGTAAATCTCGATAAAACCGGCACTTGCATTAACGTTAAACTTGTAACCCTCATTATTGTTAAAGGATGTATGACTTAAGCCGTAAGGTGACTGCATTGCAACGATTTCTACTTTACCTTTGTGCAGTTTCACAGTTACTTTACCGGTAACTTTTTTATTAACCCAATCGTTAAAAGCATTAATAGCCTGCATCGCCGGATCATACCAGAGAGCTCCATAACACATATATCCCCATTTAATATCCAGCATGGACTTCAATTCATTGAGGTTGCGAGTAGAGACATATTGTTCTAAGGCTTTATGAGCTTTAATGATGACATGAGCCGCCGGTAGTTCATACACTCCGCCGTTTTTTAGTCCAACCAAACGGTCTTCAAACATATGCACGACACCAACACCGTGTTTACCGGCAATTTTATTCAAATGGATAATAATCTCCGCTAGTTTCAGTTGTTTATTATTTAAAGCAACTGGAATCCCTTCATGGAAATCGAGTGTTACAAGTTCTTCATCGTTGGGTGCATTTTTTGCTAACGTATAAGTCGTTAAAAATTTTTCGATCGGTGAAATGACATCCGGCTCTTCGATCTCTCCTCCTTCCCAGGTCATTCCCCACATGTTATCATCCACACTGTATGGAAAATCCTTAGTTGTTGGAACCGGTATGTCATTGTCAGCGGCATATTCTATCTCTTCGTTGCGGTCCTTTTTCAAGTTTTGCTATTTCGACGGCTTTTTTTGCTAAAATCACCCGGCCCATTGGCGTAGAAAGATGGTAGTCTCCTTGGTAACAGGCGTTAGCTTTAATCCCCTTAGTGAGAATCTCTTCAGCAAATTCGTCTTTCGCATCAAGGACAATTGCCTTAAGAGCACCCAGTTTTAATGCTTTTTGTTTGATTTTTTCCAAGTCATCGTGTTGTTGCCCGATATCTAACGTCAAAGCGACTATTTCTGCTTGATACTGATTTTTTATCCATTTCAGCATCACGCTGGTATCTAATCCGCCGGAATAGAGTAAAAGAATTTTTTTGACTTCATTTTTTTTCGCTTCGTAAGAAGCGACTTTTTGATAAGCAGTAGTTTTTTTCATAGTATTTATATTTTATAAAAAATTATCACAAAAATATAAAAAATGCAAGTAATAATCAATAAATATATATCATTTTTATTCTTTTTGTACGGAATTTTTAATAATCGTGTTTTTAGCGATGAAAGAGTGTAACAATTGCAGGGCTTTATCTTTCTTATTTTTTTTATCAGTTAGCCACTCGTTGTAATTCAGAAGTTGTTTTTTTAATAATTTCATACTGATTTTCATCGCCTCTTTGCCCGGACTGCCAAAAGAGGTAATTAGTTTAATCATCAGTTTGGGCTGTTGAAACTCATTTACTTCTTTTGCCGTAATTGACAGATTGATGTCATTTTCAACTAAAGCTTTTTTTAATGCGTTATATGTTACTTGCTGTGAGTTTGGAGAATAGGCAATTGCCTTTTCGACAATACTTTTCGCTTTTCTAAAAGGAAGATGGTAGTTGGCTATCAATTGTTCAAGTAAGATTGTCGTTCCGATAAAACCAACATGACACCATTTTTCCATGTTTTTTTCATCAAGCTTCATCGTTTCTAATAGACCCTTCATGATTCCCGGTACTGTTTTACATTCATCAACAATTTGGATAATGGCATATTTTGTCCACTGGGAATCACGGTTATAACCGATGAAGTTGGCCGTCCCCTGCTGTAATAAACCATTCATTAAACCGGCAACAAAGGCGGTTTTTCCTTTTATAACTTCTAAACTGTCCGGATTCTTTTTTTGGGGCATAATGGAGCTGCCGGTTGAATAAAGATCATTTAATTTAATCATTCCAAATTCCGGAGTGGAAAAAACGATCAATGTTTGGGAAATAAGAGATAAATGGTTCATGAAATTGAAAATAGCGAAGGCTAAATCTGCTTCTGCTTCCCAACGGTTGGTGATGGTATCTAAAGAGTTATTCTCCGGTTCGTCAAAAGCAAAAAGCAGCGCCGTATAAAATTGATCTATCGGAAAAGAAGTCCCATACCCTGCGCTATTGCCTAAAGGGTTAAAGTTGTGAAGTGTATACCAGTGGGTAAATCGTTTTAAGTCCCGATTTAACATGGCAGTAAACGATAAAAGGATATGGCCAAAGGTAGTAACCATAGCATGCTGATAATGCGTAAAACCGGGAATGACCGTTGCTTTATATTTACCGGCTAAAGATAATAGAGTTTCGTTTAAATAAATTATTTGTTCAACAAAAAGTAACACATGGTCACGTAAAAAGAGCCGCGTGTCGGTGTTACTTTGATCGTTTCGGGAGCGGGCAGTGTGCAACATGCCGACTTTATCCATGCCGTAATGTTCAATTAACCATGATTCAATATTGGTATGGACATCTTCTTTTTGCGGATCAAGTAGATAATGCTTATCTTGGATAAGTTGTTCGATTTCCTGTAGGCCCGTGAGAATCACAATCATATTTTCCTTGGTGATAATGTTTTGTTTACCAAGCATCAAACAGTGCACCTTGTTTACCCAGATGTCATAGGGTAAAAGGTGATAATCGGCAGGTACCGCGATCTTGACATCATTGCCTGAGGTAAAGTCAATAATGTTTTGTTTTGGTTGAACTGTAAAGTTATTCCCCCAAAGTTTATTCATAGTTTTATTAAAATTATTTTTAACCCATCAAAAAACCCCGCCATTTTGTCTGGCGGGGTGAGTAATACGATTGATGCTATTTAGGTCACAGCAATACTACCCTCCCCAGAGTTTCTCCTAGAAGAAAGACTAGTTGTAGATAGTAACGTGTTCATACTATAAGCTATAATACTGTAAGTTTGGTTTTTTGTCAAGGCTTTTTTGAATTTTGTTAAAACCATATGATAATGTCATAGTTACCAAGAACTATCCAATCTTGCATTCTGGGCGGCAGTTGTTAGAATAGTAGCACGTTATGAAACGAAAACTTATTGTACTTGGGATATTGCTTTTGTTGTTTGCTGTTTTTGTATTAGTACGTTTTTTTGTATTTGACAACCCGGGGAAAACCGGACGGCTCAAAGTATTATCATCGCCAACAGCGGGAATATTTATCGACAATGCTGCGATGGGAAAAACTCCATTTGAAACCAGACTGAAGCCGGGAGAGTATACGATTAAACTGATTCCTGAGGGTGAAGATACACAAATAGTTTCGTGGAGCGGAAAAATTTCTGTTATTGAAAACGCTCTTACCTATGTGAGTCGAGAAATGGGGACAACCGAACTTACTTCATCTGGTGAAGTATTAATGATAACCAAAATGAAAAATTCTCCAAAAGGAGAAACTGGACAGGTTGCAATAGAAACAGACCCAACTGGCGCAATTGTTTTTTTAGATAATGATGAGAAAGGCGTGACGCCTTTGATACTTGATGAGGCAGCCCCAGGAGACCATGAGCTTGCGGTGTATCTTCCTGGCTTTTTTCGGCAATCGCAGAAAATCAATGTTGAGGTCGGTCACATAGTGAATGCCAGCTTTAAGCTCGGACTTGATAAAACACACAAAACGCTTGAAGATGGGCTTGAAGAAAAAAAGAAGAATGCAAGCACGTCTGCGGCGGTGAACGATGAGACTGCAACAGATACATCTCGTTCCGGGAAAAAAATATTGAAAATACTTGATACGCC
>LBTJ01000008.1 GCA_000990445.1 Candidatus Roizmanbacteria bacterium GW2011_GWA2_37_7 | reverse complement strand
AGTATTAACAAATGGATTTAGTCGAAGAACTTTTCTAAGGGGCGCTGGATCAATTGCAGGTGTTTTAGTTGCAACCCAAGCACCGCAATGGCTACATGCAGCACCTGTTGTTCCGGAGGCTGGTAAACCTGCTCCAGTCGCTGTTGGACCTACTGCCGGTGGAGGTGGTGTAAAAGAACCAGTTGGTGCCCCTGTTATTGGTGGAGGAGCAGAAGGGGAAGGAAGCGTTGAGCTTCTAGGTCTCGGATGGCCTGATCTTTCGGTTGTGCAAGGAGAGCCTATGCTCGAAGGGGTGGTTGTGCTTCCCACACTCGTTATTACGACTCAATCTGCACGCTTCCGACCGAAACCAGACCCAAAAAGTACGTTTATCGATAGATCTACTGGAACAATTCTAGAAGTTACTGAGGGTGAAGGAAATATTTCTGCAGGTGCGTCTATATGGGCAGGTGGAACAATGATATATACTGATGGTGCTCTACAAGATGGATCAACTCATGAATATACCGCAACCAATAATGGAAAGACAAAACTTGTTACTTCCGCAAGTGAAGTGCCGTCCGTTGTACAAGATAAATATAGAACCCCATCAGAACTTCCGGCAAGCGAAACACAGCAAATAGAGGCAGCAGCTCTTGCCGAAGCTTATGGACAGTCAAGAGAAAATGACGATCTTTTAACTGCAGCAGCGTATGCATGGGGTGAAAATATTCCGTTTGGCGCTACTGTAATCGATTCATGGCGGAAAAGCGTTGCATATGCAGCATATGATATGGCTGAAACTGCAGACGAACAGAAGAGTAGTTTTGATATAGGTTCTATTACTGGTGCAAAAAATCCATGTCTATTTTTCCGTCTACAGAATTCAGAGACGGGAGAGATAGAAGTTTTTACTCGTCTAAAAAATCAAAATGCAAAAACAAACCCAGATTTATTTGTTGTAACAAGATTTTCACAAACTGAAACTGATGGTTTGCATATTACTGGAACAGGATTTGTCACGCCAGAAGGGCTTTTCGTGGCATACGAAAAAGAGGCTATGGACATAGCTTTACAAACAACTCCGTTAAGTGATGATGGTGTTGCAGAGTTGGCACAAGAAATTGATGCTTTGCCTCAAGCGGGAGTATTTTTGGCTGGACTTGAATCAGGCCCGCAGTTTGCTCCAAAAGTTGAAGTAGCCGAAGGACAGAGAGTTGAGTATATAAGAGTAGATGCAGGAAGCGGAGAACCGGAATATCGTGCGGTGGCATATGTGAAACAGGTAGTGAAACGACAGGACAGTGGCACGATGCAAACAGTCGCAGTAACCATAGGGGAAAAAATTAATAATAAAATAATACCTACAGAACAAGAACCGGCAGAGGTTGTAGCTCAAGAATGGATATATTTGGAAGGCTTGGATCAAAATCTGTACCCTGTTGAACTGCATGAAAACGGAATAGGTACAAAAGTAGCTGAATACGCCCAAAAAAAAAGATTACAAGAAAATGATGTTAGGTCAGAGTTGACAGTCGAAGTAAAGCAGGATATATATGGAAATTCATACATGATGGCATGTCATAATGAAACGCCATTAAGAATAACCCAGATGACAGAGAATGGAGTTGTGTGGGTTGATGCAACTCCAAGAAATGTGTTGGAGAAAGCGGGTGTTCTTACTGGTAATTCAGCAGCAGGTTCGGATGCTGATTGGAATACTCCAGCGTATCAAAATACCCAAGGACAGAATTTCGGAGTCCTCAAAGCTGTTGGGTTTTCGCCAAAAGATTTGATAAAGTGGCCATTCATGCCAAAATCATGGGTGGAGGTAGCTAAAAATAAAAGAATGCAATTATATTTGGGTGCAATTGTTAATCATAACGAGCAACCAGACGAATGGAAAAAAAGCCGTCCTACAAAAGACAAGGTTGGAGACGATATTACTGCAAGAAGCATGAAATTACTGCAGTATATAAAAGATTCAGGCCAACCAGGTATTCTTGATGTCGCCTCAGAAGCAACGTGGTGGTATCAAGGAGACCATGGATGGGAAGATACAAGAAAAGATAGACCAAATAGATACCACGATGCTTACGGAGAAAATATAATAGCCGAAGCTTATGTTCGAGCGCACCAAGCAGCACAAGCACTTGGACTTGAGGTTGGGAAGGACGTCATACTAATGTACAACGGTTATGGTGCGCTTGTTGCAAAAAATTCAAACCTCCCATCTTTAAATCAACAGCCAGCTGATATGGCAGACTTTACAGCGCAGGTCCTAATAAAAACAAAAACAGAAATTGCACGAAGATTAGGTATTCCAGTTAATGAGGTTCAGATAGCAGTCGGTGACGAAGGACATATCTATACTGATCCAAAAAATCCAGATTGGATAGGAGGAAACTATGTAGCAGATGTGACGAAAGAGAGAATTCAAAATGCTATTCATAAACTTTCACAGCTTGGTCTTTTTTGTTTAACTGAATTGCAAATTAATTACTCTAAAGATATTCAGCAAATACACGATACAGTATTAACAGTTCTTGAAGCTGCCTTGAGTACCGGTAAAGTAAAGCTTATAAATCTCTATGAAGCATTGAGGTTTGTAAATCTCTGGCACGCTCAAAATGTGGGATTATTTGAAAAAGATTCAAGCGGACAATATCAAGAAACTGAATTTTTTTATGATGTTATGAGGACGATAAAAACTGCAACACCTGCTTTAAACTAATGAAACATCTCTATAATATAGAGCAATGAAGAAATTAGTTTTATTCATAATGTTCTGCGTAATGGGAGTATTGTATATTTTACCTCAAGCATGGATCAATTCGTTCAATTTGCTTGATATCGCTGAAACTATATTAGCTCCTTCGAATAACGGTTCTTTGATGCAGGTTGTTGAATCGTCATACACTGATGTAGCAAGATTCCGACCAGTTTATACTATTTCAAGATTTCTACTCAATAGTATTCTTTCTTCAGCAAACCAATACTTTTTTGTTTATGGACTTATCTTAGGGATTACCCTTTATATAACAACTGTTATACAAAAACAAATTAACAAAGTTAATAATTTAGTATTTTTAATTTTATTACCTGCATTATTATTCAATCCAGTTACCATTGATACATTTTGGCGATTAGGTACGGCCGAAAACTTATTCACCCTTTTCCTATTATTATGTTTGTATTCTTTTATCGCAAAAAAAAAGTGGTTTGTGTATATATCATTTATCGTATTTATTTTTTCAAAGGAAACTGCAATTTTTTTTATCCCAGTTTTTATTTTGTATTTGTATGGAAATAAGAAATACAGACAGCTTGTTATAGTATTATTTCTTGGTGTAATCTATTCTTTATTACTACTGCCACGAGTAGTAACGGCAAATAATGCGAGACAATATACCGCACTGTTTACTACAAATATAACTGACAATATTTATATCTTAATACAGTATTTCAGAGAGTTTCCGCAAATTTATATCTTACTTATTGTTATATTACTGATATTTTTTTTCAATGTTTTTATCTCAAAACACAGACATAACTTTAAAATGCGAGGCCTAGTTATTATGTTGGTATTTACTAGTTTATTTTCTTTACTCTTTTTTGATAATATCCAGGCGTATTACTTATTTCCTTATCTCATGTTGTCTTTTTTAACTCTAAATATTGAATTTGGTTATTTGAAAAAAAAGTATGTGTATATCGTTGTTATTTTCAGTCTATGTATTCTGGTTATGAATAGACATCTTACCTATGAAAAAATGAAATTCTGGCAGAGCGATTATGCTTCAGACGCAATACTATTGAATTATTTAGAAAAAAATCCTGACGAAACTTATTATATAGATCCTAGCAATAGGATTGATCACATTGATGCTTTTGAGTATTTATTGAAAGAAAAATATAAACAAAATCCCAAAAGAGCAAATATTATCATAAGTCGCGATCATGAGTATATTATTCAGTATGGGGTTTATCAAGATTTATGTAGCAAAACGTTTTTTGAGAGCAAAGTATGCAGATGGAAAGTGTTTGATAATAGTTTGAAATCCGAAAATTAATATTGAATAAAAGGGTAACAATAAAATATTGTAGTATCTGGGCCAATCTAATTGAAGGAAGACGATCATGAATATATAAATAGTGAAAAAAGTAAATAGTAAGACTAATGTATTGTTATTTTGTAGTCGTAGTTTTACTAATCGACCCAACCCCAAAACAAATACTCCAGCTGTGAACATACATACAAATAGATTTGCTTCTTGTTTATTATGATTATTGATCCATAACATTTCCCCAAATAAATGTTTGTTGACTGCATTTATTCTCGAAATAACTGAAGGTAGAGATGAATAAGGATATGTGATCTGTTGTTCTCGAGATACTTTTGATCTGTAATTAAATAGTTCGAGATACTTTTTTTGTGGCTCATGCCACAAAAAAGGATTAAGAGTATATGAAACAATCAAAAAAGATGAAAATATAAATAACATCATTACTAATGATCTACAAACAATAGCCCAGTTGACCGACTTCTTATTTATCCAGCTTTTAAGCAAATTTATGCTAATTGCAACCATAGCAAGAATTAATAATAAAATGCCGTGAATCTTTGTCGAAAAACATAACCCAACAACGATCCCAAATACTATTGTTATTTTTAATTTTGAGTTAGTTTTGAGTTTTAGAATCAAATACAATCCAATGCAAAACAGCAATAGAAAAATGCTATCTGCAGTTGCTTGCAAGCTCCAGTTTCGTATCAGTGGGTTGATTCCAAATAAGAAGGTCAATAATAGAGAATCTTTTATATTAGAATATATATTCCAGCCAATATACAATACGACGATTATTGTAAGAGAAGAAAATAATACATTAACGATTCTGGACATTTTTATTAATTCGAAGCTGGGACAAAGCGTTGTTACGCAAGGTGTAGTAAATGGCCAGTCACCTAAAAAATTTTGTTTTGCAAATTCATATGATACCTTATTCCAACTTGGGGTGTTTTGAGTATTGTCTTGGTACAATTTATGCAAATGAAGAAATGAAATATATGACGTAATATCATTTTGGTTTTTTTCAAAGAGATACTTTGGATAAAGAGCAACTCCAAATACATAATAAGCAAGTTTTGGTTGATCGAAGGCATAATATGTTGTATTGAGTTTATTTTGAGAGTCTCCTTGGATAAAAAGATCAAAAAAATAACTTCTACCAACCCATTCATATTCGTCAGCATGTAAGGGTAACGAAAGACCAGAGAGGAGATAATAGATGAAAAAAATAAAAAATATTCCAAACACAGTATGCATTGATATTTTTCTATTTTTCATTCTTTTTATCGATCTTTTGTAATACAACAAGCCAAAGATAGAGTAGACCACAGCTAAAATATCTTCTCCAAAGTCTCTTTGGCTCATGCAGTAATCTATATAACCACTCAAATCCACAGTCGCCGACCCATCTTGGGGCCTGTTTTTTCGTCCCAGCAATAAAGTCAAATGCAGCGCCTATCGAGATGATTGCAATTGGTGTATTGGTTTGAATATTTTTCTTTGCTATTTCAGCTGAAAATAGTTCTTGTAATGGACTCCCGAGACCAATGAATAGGATTTTTGCTTTTGAGTTGTATATCTGAGAAATGAGCTCTGATATCTCCTTGGAGTTTAAGTCGCGAAACTTTGATTCTTTCGAACCGACAATTTGAATCATCGGACAAAGTTGTAATAGTCTCTCTTTTAATTTGAGTAATACTTGATTTGTTGAACCATACAGATATATTGGATATGTTTCTTTTTCAGAAAGTTCGCATATTTTTTTCATTAATTCGGGACCGTACACTCTTTTTTTTAGTCGAACGCCATAAAGAAACCATATCGACCATTTAACCCATTGACTATCAGGAAGGAGTAAGTCAATCGATTCCAAAGCATTAAAAATTTTTTGATCATAATACGCCCGAACAAGAGTTTGAGAGGCAATAGGAGATACTAATAATCTATTTCTTGACTTTATTGTCTGCTTAATTATCTGCAAGACGTAGGTATAGTCACATGCAGTGATTGTATTTTTTAATATTTTATATTTACCTTTATTCATTTTCTTTTTTTAGTATTTCACTAATAACCTGATCGTATTCATGTGCCATTTTTTGGATCGTAAATTCTTGAGACCTTTTGAGCGATTTAAGTTGATAATGTTTCCTTTTCGTATTATTTATAAGTATATCTACAATAACTTGAGCAAATAATCTTTCAGAAGCTTTCGTACTCTGAGAAAACGTAGGGCAGAGAACGCCATATGGTGCATAAAATGGTTTTGATAAAGACTTTTTCGGATATATGCTTTTTTTTGAGTCTAGAATCTCACGAGGGCCATATGGACAGTCAGTACTAATTACAGGGAGTCCGCAAGCCATTGCTTCAATAAGTACATTTCCAAATCCTTCGTAATGTGACGAGAACACAAATGCATGAGCAGATTTTAATAATTTATATGGATTGTTTTTTACGAAACCAATCATTTTAATAGTATCTTGAAGTTTATTTTCTATAATTAGATTTATTAAGTTTTTTTCTTCTTCACCTTTACCGATTAAAGTAAGATGAATATTTGGCAGTATTTTTTTAATCTCTGTCATACTTTGTATGAGGTGGTCAAATCCCTTTTTTGATGCCATTCTTCCCATTGAGACGATACGATAATCTTTTACTCTTGACGTATCAGGGCTCGCGTCAGATAGTTCTTGAATGCTCTTTATATCTAAACCATTGTAGATAGTCTTAATTTTATCTTTTGATATATGAAAACAATTGCCAATATTGTTTGCAAGACCTTGTGAAACAAAAATTATCACGTCTGCAAACTTAAAGCACATATAAAAAAGAATAGTATTTAATATATTTAGTAACAGAGGTCTAGAAGAATTTTCAGCAATTATATTATTGCCTACGATCAATATGCTTTTCTTATGAAGTAATTTTGCAAAAAAAATTACAAGATAAAAAGGAGCATACTCTGCACCTCCAATAAGAACGTTATAGTGGGTTTTTATTATAAGTCTAAAAAATCTCAAAAAAATGTTCAAAACGGCAATTGGAGCCTGTAAAAAAGAAATTTTTTTAGAGCTTTCCAAAAGATGGATTATTGGAAGTTTCAAAAAAGAGTACTCATCAGAATAATCATTTATGTTTTTGATAGTAATGATGTCGACATCATATTTGTTTTTAGGAAGATATTTATACAAATTAATGATATTTCTTTCTGCCCCACCTGCTTTGAGAGAAAAAATCAAAAAAGCAACCCTTTTTTTATTATGAATATTCATATGAAATTTTTTCTATAACTCCACGAATAAACCACAAAAACCCCAAGTACCCAAAATATATCCAAGGGTTGAACATACTATACGCAAAGATAGACCAAAAAATAATCACGAACATTTTTAGTTGGAGGTTGTTTTTATACATTGATTTCAAATCATCAATAAAAAAATAGCTAAAAAGTAAAATAAACGCGAATAAACCGAGAAAACCAGATGATACAAAAGTGCTCACAAGAATATTATGTGGGTCATCAATAACAGTGAAATTTTTATACCGATTTACTTGAGATGATTGAGAGTACTGTTGAGATAAAGAAGATAGATTGTCATAATAATTTCCTACCCCAACACCATAAAGTGGAGAGCTCATTCCGATAGAAGAAGCCTCTTTCCAGTAGTTGAATCGTGCATCAATCGGTCTATACTCTTCTTCAATATCAAAGATTACCCTATCAAGAACATTCGTCCCAACAGTGTTTAAAGAAACAAAGTTGCTAAATATAATAGAAAGTATCAAAATAAAACCAATAAGCGGAGGAATTATTTTTTGATAGTTACGGGTTATAATAATGCTGCAAAAAAGTGCTAGAAGATATACAACAAGTTTGCTTCTCCAATTAGAAGCAATAGTGATAAATGTGATTGTGCCAAACAAAAACATAGCAATTAATTTCTTTACATTTTTTGCTTTACTAACAAGAACGAAGATGATTAAAGGGATAACAACTTCATCAAGGGCATCGCCAAAGAACCTTCCACGATTGAATTGATATTGAAGAACGTCTAAGTATGGAGAATATATGAGTTCCGAAAATATTCTTAACATTCTCTCAGGCCAGAAATATATTAGATTTTGGAATAACAAATGAATAAAAGAGCTCCCCAATAAAATCGCGATAATATTGGAAGTATTTTTTTTTGATACCACAATAAAAGTGGAAACAAAGACCATAATTCCAAAAAAAATATCTTTATATCCATCCAGAAACGAGTAAATATTTGTTGCGCCAAATATCGAAAGGCTTTGTGAAAATAGCCAAAATGATATTAAAGCTAAAGTTACTTTGGGGATGGTATGAATTTCTTTTAAGCCATCTCGTTTGTACATCTGAAGAGCGAGCGCCAGAAGAATTAACAATCGTGCTATTGTGTGAGACATTACAAAGGAACTTTTTATCGGTGCAATATAAATAGGAGGAAGTCTAATAAATAAAACACCAATTCCCAATAATATAAATGGCGATATTGTTTTTGTAAATGAATTAATTGTTTTTTGTAACGTGTGCATATATTTTCATCAGAGTCCTATAATGCTTTTCTGGAGTAAAATGTGCTTTATATTCGTCGTAAAATTTAAATGATGAAAAATCTACCATAGAGTCGATTTTAACTACTTGCTTTTTAAGTGCATTGAAATTATTGAATGGATAGTAAAATAGTTTATTTTTTTCAATAGTTCGTACAAAAATATCTGTGTCCGGAGCTAATACGGGCTTGCCACAGCTTAAAGCTTCAAGATATACCAATGGTAATACTTCAAACCATTTTGAAGATATAATTAAACATTTTGCACTTCTGATATAGTTGGAAATCTCATAAGATGACTTTCTTCCAAGAAATTGTATATTTTGGAATTTATGATATTTTTTCTGAAGCACAGAAGATAACGGTCCGTCACCTATAATAATAATTGGTATTTGCTTTAATTCAGAAAAAATATCCAATAGTTCTTTAATACCTTTTTCTTCACTTAGCCTACCAATATAAAGAAAATATTGTTTTTGAGATTGCGCTTTTTTTTTGTCTAAAACGAAATAAGGTAATACGCTACTTTTATGTTTGATTGTTGGTATGCGCTGAATATAATATTTGTGAGTAAAAGATGATGGGAAAATAAAATGGTCAATAAGATCAAAGATATTTTTGTTATTCCAATACATTGAACCACTCATTACGAGTGATGCCATTCGTGAAGATTGGTAGCATCCATGTAATATTGACGGATAAGGGAATGGGTGACGAATGCAGAGTTCGCAGATATTTCCATCACGAAACAAAGTACCCTTAGGACAAAAAAATCGATAGTTATGAATTGTTTGTACGATAGGTATATTATTCTTTTTTAATTCAAAATATACCGTTGGGGTAATGAGAGGATAAATATTTTGAATATGAGCAACATCAGGGCTATACTTTTGTATTGCGGCCTCAAGCTTATTAGATAATTGAGGGTTCCAAAATAAATTAACTGCGATGTTACACCTTTCCCACAAAGACCTTGGTATTATTCTGCTGTCTTTTGTGTATTTAGTAACGGTATGTTTATTTTCCAGAAGTAAATGAGCCAAGGAGTCGAAGTAAGTTTCTTCGCCACCACGATAATGGTATAAGTTATGAACAAGAAGTATTTTCATATTAAATGTTCGTAAATATCCTTGATTATTTCGTCAGAAGAGTAAGTTGCTTCCCATGTAGGATAGTGGCGACGGAATAGGTTGGTATCTGAAATCCACCATTTATGGTCTCCTTGTCTTGGTGTGGCGATATTTATTGTTTTTACTTTATTTCCATATGATTGAGTCATTTTTTCTAGTATCTCAAGTAGAGATACGCTATTTTTTCTCCCACCACCGAGGTTGAAAACGTTTGTTTTTGTTGGAGCTTTATAGAAATAATCAAAAGCTTGCACTACATCTTTCACATGAATGACATCTCTCACTTGTTTACCTTTATAGCCAATTATTGGAATACATTTGTCTTTTTTTGCTTTGCCTAAAAGATATGATAAAAAACCTTGTTGGATGCTTCCGGCTTGACTTGGTCCTGTAACAACTCCCAGTCTAAAAATACACGTTTTTAAACCATAGTATCTTGAGTACTCTTGTACAAGAAGGTCAGCAGACAATTTTGACACCCCAAATATACTGTGGGTGGATTGGTCTAGTGACATTTTTTCATCAATGCCGTAGTAATATTGATTATCTTTAGAAAGATCGTAACGAGTTTTGTGTTCTTTTAATGGAAGTGAGTTCACTAAGTTTCCATAAACTTTATTTGTTGAGGTGAAAATGAAGATTGCCTTAGGAGCATATTTTCTATACGCTTCAAGCAGATGAATTGTTGCAAAGGCATTGATGGAATAATCTATTAAAGGATGCTCTTTTGACCAATCATGAGAAGTCTGTGCCGCAGTATGAATAATTAAGGTAACATTGTTTGAATGTTTTTTGATAAGTGAATCTAATTTAATAGTGTTTCGAATATCGAAATTATTATGGATATATCTTGAAGAAAAGTGTTTCTGTAAATACATGTATTTTTGATTGTAATTCGAAGAAATTTTCAGGGCTTTCGCGCGAAAGTCGTTATCTACTCCAACAACATGATAACCATTCTTTAGATAATAAACGGTTGACTCAAATCCTATAAGCCCGAGTGATCCTGTGATAAAAACAATACTCATAATTAATGTATTGTAATAATAAGATATATTGCTCTAGAGTATACTATAAGCATGTTTAACAAACTCAAGTGGATTGACAAAAACAGAGTTTTTATTGTTTTTACACTTATTTTGATAGTTCAACTATATGCAGTATATTATCTCGTAAAAAATATTTATTATAAAAACAAAAACGTAAAGGGGTTGGTGGTGATGAATACTATATCAAAAGAAGATATCACATACAAACCCTTAAAGAACTTATTATATTATTATGAACTAAATTCCAACATCGAAGAAGTTATTAGTCCCTGGGCAAAATATAAAGCAAAGTATACGATAAATTCTGACACTTTGAATGAGAGGTATGAATATAAAGAAAATAAAGATAACAAAGTATATAGGATTATCACACTCGGCGATTCATACACATTTGGTCTTTATGTAAATACTGAGAATAATTGGACAGAAATTCTTGAAGACATGCTCAATAATTCTATCGTCGAAAAAAATATATGTGAAAAATATAATAAAGTTGAAATAATAAACTTAGGCGTTTATGGCTACGATATTCAATATTCCGTAGAAAGGTTTAATCAGAGGGGGAAGAAATATAATCCCGACTTAATTATTTGGTTATTAAAGCACGA
This sequence comes from Candidatus Roizmanbacteria bacterium GW2011_GWA2_37_7, assembly GCA_000990445.1. Lineage (GTDB taxonomy): Bacteria > Patescibacteriota > Microgenomatia > UBA1406 > GWC2-37-13 > UBA1450. The sequence goes on along the minus strand of LBTJ01000008.1, from coordinate 4,772 downwards.
CGATACAAGACAAATAGCCGATTTAATTAATAAAGCTGTGGTTGATAAAAGTGACTATTATCAAGAATTAATAAAAAATAAATACGAAACAAACTTAACGGATGTACAAAAAGGGGCACTTATATGGGATATAGCACATGAAGAAATTCAAAATACACTAGGAGTACAAAAAATATTTACGATTCAAAACGAAATATTAAAAAATTTCAATAAAACATATAAGGGAAAAATTGTTGTTGTTACTTTTCCTAATACTCCGAACGAAGATAAGAATTTTTTGAAAGAATATGTAAAAAATCGTCCTAATAGTAATTATTTTGAAACCATCGATATTTTCTCCGACAAAAAATTATATTTTTTGAATGACTACCATCCCACAAAGGAGGGGCATGAGGCTATTGCAGATGATATATATTCGTACATAATAAGTAATAACATAATCTCTTGTAATTAATCTTTCGAACTATAGTAATGATAAATATAAAGTTCATCAAGTGAAGTTTTATTAAAATCCTCAACCGCCTGCTCAGGACTTTCAACAATCGGCTCAGATTTCAGATTGAAACTGGTATTTAAGATGCAGGGTATTCCGGTCAGTTCATAAAATCGTTTTATAAGTCGATAATACAGTGGATTCTGTGTTTTGCTGATTGTTTGAATTCTACAGGTATTGTCGGCATGTACAATTGCTGCGATTTTGGATCGAGCCCCTGGCTGAACCTCAAAAACAAAATTCATAAACGGAGATTCGTGATTTTTCTCTGGTACCTTAAATAATTCATGAACATTATCTTGCAACACCGATCCTGCAAACGGCCGAAATTGTTCGCGGATTTTGATTACATTCACCTTTTCTTTCATAGATTTTTTTTGAGGATTTGCTAAAATTGAGCGATTACCCAAGGCTCGGGGTCCAAACTCCATCCTCCCCTGGAACCATCCGATAATTTTTCCATCAGCAAGTGCTTGGGCAGCCTTTTGAATCATTTCTGTATCGTTACATTTTTCATAATTGAGTTTGTTTTTTTTGAGAAGTATCTCAATATTTGAGTTATTGTATGAATTTCCAAAATACAGATGTGAAATTTTCTCTCGAGATTTACTAGTACTTACCCTAAAATATGCATACAGAGCAGCTCCGAGAGCAGCAGCGCTATCACCTGCGGGTCCAAAAATATATACATGCTTAAACGGCGTTCGTTCGTATATTTTTCCATTGGCAAGTGAATTAAGGGCCACACCGCCGCTAATACAGAGATTTTCGCACAGTGTATTATTATAGAGATGGTTTAAAATTAAAAAATATATCTCTTCAGTTTTTGCTTGAATGCTCGCTGCAATATCTTTGTGTCTTTGGGTGAATCGATCATTGTTTTTCCGCGGTTTACCAAAAAGATCTTCAAACTCCTGACTCCACATCTGAAATGATTCGCGAAACCCAAAATATTTCATATTCAGTTGGAAACTACCATCTTTTTTTACAGTAATAATCTTATTTACTTTTTGAAGATATGAGGGTTTTCCATATGCGCCAAGCCCCATCATTTTATACTCATCATTATTCACCTGAAATCCTAAAAATGCCGTGAAAGTCGAGTACAAAAGACCAAGTGAATGGGGGAAATTGATGGAGCTTATTGGCGCGATCTCTGTACCATCCCCACGCCAAAGGCCAGTTGTTTGATATTCGCCAACGCCGTCTATAGTCAGGATGGCTGCATTTTTAAATGGTGATGGATAAAATGACGACGCTGCATGAGAAAGATGGTGGGGGATGTAAGTAATATTTTTTTTAAACTTGAGTTTTTTTCGAATAATATGCTCAATTTTTATTTTTTCCCCAAGCCACTCAGGCATTGCTTTGAGAAATGTCTTGAGTGAATACGGATATGTTTGAACAAATGTTTCAAGAATACGCTCAAATTTTAGTAGCGGCTTTTCATAGTATGAGACAGTGTCAATATCATTCATGTCGACTCGTGCATATTGGAGACAGTGTTGAATTGCTGAAAACGGAAAACTGTTGTCATGCTTCCTTCGCGTAAACCGTTCTTCTTCAAATGCGCAGATGAGGTTTCCATCCTGAATGAGCACGGCAGAGCTATCATGGTAAAAAGCAGAAATTCCCATAATATACATACTTTAGTATGGTGAGCTCAAATTTTGATTCCTGGCTGATGATGTCCAAAATGTTTTTGTTGCTTTTGTTGAGGAATAGAATATTTTATACAACAAATAACTCAGGCCAATAACCACAGCATATACAATGGTAAGAATTGCCATTAAAATGATTTGATTGATTTGTCGAGAAATAGTAATGATTATTTTCATTAAATAATTGGGTATAAAAATATTGGCACTGGTGAAGTTTGTGCAAGAATAACAAGAAGAACCACAATAACAAGCGTTAAAATAATCGGTAGAATCCAGATTTTTTTTGAATGTGTAAGGAGAATTAAAAGTTGTTTGATACTTGAAAGCATATGTATGTATTATACGCAATCTTCAGTTATAGCCAACATCGATGTTTTAGGTTATAATATACGCATGCTTAACAATCTAAACCAGTTTACCATACTCATCATTCTTGGCATCTTTGCAATCATTGTTGAAATCATCATCGGGGCTGCGACTGGGTTTGAGCTTTTGATTCTCGGGGTTTTGTTTATCATCGGGGGAGGAGTTGGGATAAAAAAAAGCTCGAAATATTGGCTGGGAAACCCGATTTTTTTACACGGCTTCAGATGATACCAGTTGACAGATAATATACATTTATGTATATTAAATAGTAATGAGATATCATGACCTTGAAAAAGTAGTATCAAATTAAATATTTACGCTTCTTGATGTGGCAAAATACTTCCCTAATGAATCTGAACAACATATAAAAATACAGCTTTACCGATTTACCAAACAAGGATTGCTCACCAGGCTCAAACGTGGAGTATATACTTTTCCTTCATCTTCTCATGACGAACTGCTCGTCGCCAACACGCTTTATCAGCCCTCATACATCAGCCTAGAATCCGCTCTAAATTACTATGGAATCATTCCGGACATTACCCAGACAGTCACATCTATCACAAGAAAAAAAATCGGGCATATAACAACCCCCTTTGGATCTTTTACATACCATCAGATAAAAAAATCTTTGTATTTTGGATTTTACAAAGTATTATCTGTGGAAGCGGATGAGTATTATGATATCGCTCAAAAAGAAAAAGCGCTTCTTGACTATTTTTATATCAGAAAAATCACCAATACTGATGGGCTCAGGCTTAATTTGGCAAAAATTGACAAAAAAATATATAAAATGTATTTACAAAAATTCCCGCATTGGGTACAAAAAATAAAGATATGAATACAATAAGTGACAGATTTGAGCACATACTGGATTTTGCCAGAGAGTATGGACTGCCAATGAGCAAAAAAAGAGCGGTCATACGAGAGTATCTTCAGGTGAAAATCCTTGATTCCCTTTATAGAAAAAAGATATTCAAAAATATATATTTTATCGGAGGAACGTCATTGAGACTTCTTCGGGGAATAGATCGTTTTTCAGAAGACCTAGATTTTGATATCCCAATAAACACTCAATCAGAGGTCATTGACGGTATGACTGCGCTTGCTGATGAATTAAGGAACGAAAATATCTCTGTTGAGTTGTATAAAAATATAACTGCAAAAAAAAGCTATTTTGAGCTTCGCTTTACCCGATTACTATATACACTTGAACTAAGCAGTCATAAGGAGGAAAAACTCGCTATTAAATTTGATTATGAATCTTTTTGGAAAGGGCATGATCAGGAAGTTGTACTTCTCAATCGTTACGGATTTTTGGTACATGTAGTGACTATCAACAAAAATCAGTTGTTAACTCAAAAAATATTTACCTATATAAATAGAAAACAAACAATGCCTCGTGATATGTATGATATTGTATGGCTGTACTCTCAAGGGGCAAAACCAGATTTTGAATTTATGAAAAAAAATAGTATATCCCAAGACATGATCTCTCAAGCACAAACAAAGCTTTGTCAGGAAGAAAAAAAACTAACTCAATATGAAATAAAACTTCAACCATTTCTTATACATGAAAAATATGTGGATAAAATAAGAATGCTCTCTGAAATACTTCAGAAATTATAGGTTTTTCAACATATTATTAGAGTATAATATACCCATGTTCAACAATCTAAACCAGTTTACTATACTCATCATTCTTGGCATCTTTGCAATCATTGTTGAAATCATTATCGGGGCTGCGACTGGGTTTGAGCTTTTGATTCTCGGGGTTTTGTTTATTATCGGGGGAGGAGTTGGGATGATTACTGGATCCATGATGGTTGCTGTTTCGGTGATCGTTGTTCTTACGCTTGGATACATCCTTTTTGCACGGCAGATGATCAAACAAACCCTGCACATCACCACAACAAAAACAAACACAGACTCGATCATCGGGCGAGTCGCAAAGGTAGTTACGCCGATCGATCCTGATGAGTCAGGACAAGTCAAGATCGAGGGAGAAATTTGGAGAGCAGAAGCTGGGAAACCCATTGCAAAAGGAAAAAAAGTAACGATTCAATCAGTAAGCGGAGTTACGGTGAAGGTAGAGGAAGTATAAATACGAATTTATAAATTTATTACAAACTTATGCCATTTCTTGTTGTTTTATTCATACTTGCCGTTGTTACTTTATTTGCTTCAGTCAAAATTGTCCAGCAGCAGGAACGGGGGATTGTTCTCCGTCTGGGAAAATATAAATCTATTGC
>LBTJ01000007.1:27412-40764 GCA_000990445.1 Candidatus Roizmanbacteria bacterium GW2011_GWA2_37_7 | reverse complement strand
TTCAACCCAAACACTTTCTTCCACCTCAGATACCACTCCTTCTTCAATTCCTCCAACCTCTCAAACATCTCAAATCCCTCCCACTTCTATGACGACTCCTGCCTCTCTCGCGTTCCCTGGTATTCTTCCTCCCGCTGAAATCTACCGCAAGCAAATTCGTCTTTCTACAACCAAAGGAGAAATTGTTTTTGATCTTTTTGATGATACCGCTCCAAAGACGGTTTCCAACTTTGTCTATCTTACCAATCAAGGATTTTATAATGGACTTACCTTTCATCGCCGCGAACCAGGATTCGTGATCCAAGGCGGTGATCCAAAAGGAAATGGAACCGGAGGTCCTGGTTATAAATTCGAAGATGAACTCAAGGATTCACGTACCTATACCCGTGGGATCGTGGCCATGGCCAATTCTGGTTCAAATACCAACGGTTCTCAATTCTTCATCATGCTGGCCGACACCCCCCTGCCAAAGAATTACACCATTTTCGGCAACGTCGTTTCCGGCATGGAGGTTGTCGATAACATTCAAGTCGGCGATAAAATGACAACGGTAACAGTTGAGGACAAAAAGTAGCTTCTTTTTAAAAGAACTTAGTTACAAAGTTGGGGTTTCACCCCATCGTCCCCAGAAACTTTTCTTTGTGTTGCCAAAGAAAAAGTTTCCAAAAGAAAGGCAACCCCTATCAGTTTTTCCTCTCAAACTCGGTTGGCCACCGGCGCCCTCTGAACATACTCCCACAGGGCTTGATGGCCCGCCCTCAAACAGTGAGAGAAAAAACTTGCGGGGGACGAAGGTGTAGGATACGCGGTGGGAAAATACTGTAACGATACTTATATGAAATCCCTCCAACCCACCATTCGACGGATTACGGAAAAAACCTTCTTTCATTATTTGAAATGCCCGCTTTGGGTATATCACGATGCGGGTGGACATCAACCCGAAGATATCAATGCCTTGCGGGAACGATTGACGGATGACGGGCTATTGCCGGAAAAGGAACGGGAGCTTATAGCGAACCGTGAAGATATTGCCGAGGTCACGGCGGAAGATACCGATGAAGCGTTTCAACAAACGCTTGGCTTTATGCGCGAGGGTCGGCAAACCATTTATCATGGCATGCTTATTCATGGGCATTGGGTGGGAAGCCCGGATATGTTGGCACGCGTCGAAGGTCGATCGAATTTTGGCAATTATTATTATATTGCCTGTGACATGAAGCGGGCTCGAAATTTGCGCGATGAATATCGGTTTCAAGGGTGTTTTTACGGCGAGCTTTTGGAACGCATCCAGGGAGTGAAACCGATTCATGGGTATGTTTTGACGCCTGACCGATCGATTCTTTCCTATAATATTGAAGCCTTTTCAAATAATTATCACCTGACTTTGCACGAACTTGAACATCGTAAGTAATGTTATATGTTAGTCCAGGTACCCATCCTAAGTACATATTTGTTGAAGACCCTGATCCATAACCTTCTGTACTTCGTAGTTTGCTAACAGAAAAACCAATTCCAGTATTTGTGAATAAATATTTTTTGAGTGAACAATATCTCGCGCATTCCAAAATAACTTGGTACAATGAATGTCTACTATAATTTTTTGTTTGAAAGCAATCATGAAAATAAAGGTAAAAACACCTGAAAAAACAAAAATGCTTGTTGAGCCAGGTCAGAAAGTTGATTTTTCTACTCCTATGTCGCAAATCCTACAAAAGCACATGGTTTATATTCCGATCGCGGAAATGATGGGGTTTGATCCAAAAAATATTTTTCAGCATCTCAAACATGTTATCGGGGACAACATACAAAAAGGGGATATCCTGGCTGAACACAAATCCCTGTTTACAACAAAACAGTACCTGAGTGAGATTTCAGGCGTTCTTCGTGAGATAAAACATGACGCAGGGACGATTGCAATAGAACAAGAAGAAAAAGACAGCAGTACCACAAACTGTTATTTCATCGGAGAAATTGATGGCATATATGACGGCTTTTTAGAACTCAATGTAAATGATGTCCATACTGCAAAGCTTTATCACCAAACTCCATATTTTGGTGCTTCAATTTTCTATCTTGATCCATCAGGCAAGTACAGTGATGACGATCTTGAAGATGCGTGCATTTTTGCGCCAGCAGTAAATCCCATTGATGCAGTTAAAATGGAAACACTTGGAGCTTGTGGACTGATAACAAAATCAAAAATTCCAACAGATACGAAAATTTATCAGGTCATACTTGCGGATAATCAAGATTTTGAACATATTCAAAAAAAAGAGTATCCGTATCTTTTAATTGGTCATGAGCCCATGACTGTTATATTTTATAATTAATTTCAGAATACATTTTCTCCTCATCGAGATAATAATATAATTATTTTTCATACGTAAATAAACCTATGAAACTGCCATCAAAAAAAATAACTGACATTCTTTTGTATCTTTCTATTGGAATTTTTTTGTTTGGATCTGGGTATAAGCTTGCTGAATGGCAGATCAAAAATAGTGCCCGTGATAAACTTACCTACACAGTATTTAATGCAAAAAACAATCTTCCAAAAGACACAAAAGCGGAAAATATTGATTTTGCATTGTTTTGGGATACGTGGGAAAAAGTTGAAGAAAAATATATTGACAGAGGGAAAATTGATCCTCAGAAAATGTTTTATGGATCAATCAAAGGATTAGTGGCTTCTGTTGAGGATCCATATACTTTTTTTCTTACTCCTGAAGAAAATGAACAATCAAAAGCAGATCTTGGGGGGAAATTTGAAGGAATTGGTGCACAGCTTGGGCTCAAAGAAAATAGAATTGTCGTGATCGCACCTCTCAAGGATTCACCAGCAGAACAAGCCGGTCTTCTTGCAGGAGACTTCATCTTAAAGGTTGACGGTGCATCAACTGAAAAATGGACACTCTTTCAGGCAGTATCGAAAATCCGTGGCCCTGAAAACTCAAAAGTTATGCTGACCGTTACCCGTAAAAATGGTGATAAGGACATCTCAATTGTACGCAAAGAGATCAAGGTTCCGTCTATTGAGCTATCGTATGAAAAAATTAACGGAAGCACGGTTGCGCATATCAAACTCAATCAGTTTGGAGAAACAACAAATTCAGAATGGGATACCGCAGCAGCGGAAGTTTCTATGAAATTTGAAAAAAAGGACATTGCAGGTCTGATACTTGATGTTCGAGGAAATCCAGGAGGATATTTAGAAAGCGCCGTTTATATTGCTTCTGAGTTTTTACCAAACGGAAAAACTATTGTAAAACAGGAAACCACAAACTCAAACGACCGCGTGTATACAGTACGAAGAGACGGAATACTGCTTGACATCCCAATGAATGTTTTGATAAACCAAGGATCTGCTTCTGCATCAGAGATCCTTGCTGGTGCACTTCGGGATCACAAAAGAGCCACGCTTATTGGACAAAAGAGCTTTGGAAAAGGTTCAGTGCAAGAGGCGCTTGATTTGCAGGATGGAGCAGGCTTACATGTAACAATTGCAAAATGGCTGCTACCAAATGGCGAATGGATCAATGGAAAAGGAATTGAACCAGAAATTGCTGCAGAGAATACACCAGATGAAGACAATACTTTGACAGATGATAAGGACGCTCAGCTTCAAACCGCACTCGAGCAGGTTATGAAAATCAAATAAATTTTATTTCAAATTTTTATGAAACACGTAAAATCAATAAACGCAAAAATCATACTATTGCTGATGAGCGTCGGCATCTTAGTACTTGCTGCATTTCAAAACACAGAAATGATCCGCTCATCTGCTCTTTCACGCATTTTTGATTTCGGTTCAAAACAAACCAAACAAATCGAGCCTACAGAAACGAAAAAAATAGTTTCTGAAGAATCAATAGTTATTGACGTTGTTGAGAGTTCGCTTCCATCTGTTGTTACTGTTGGAATTTCTAAAACTACCACTGGTCCCGGAACAGTAGAAATAAATCCATTTGATCCATTTACCCCATTTCGACGGATTGAAGGGACAGAGCAGACAATTGAACAAAATATTGGAAGCGGATTTATCATTTCTCAGGATGGAATGATCATTACCAATAAACATGTGGTGCGTGATACAGAAGCAAAATACACAGTGTTGACCAATAACGGAGATGAGTATGATGTAGTAAAAATGTACCGTGATCCTCTCAATGACCTTGCAATTCTCAAAATTGAAGCAACGAATCTGAAGCCGCTTGCACTCGGGGATTCCTCAAAACTCAAACTTGGCCAACTTGCTATTGCAATCGGCACACCGCTTGGAGAGTTTCAAAATACAATTACCACTGGTGTCATATCAGGATTAGGTCGTGGAATTACTGCTGGCTCTCCGTTTGAGGGGTTTGTGGAAAAGCTAGATGGTGTGATCCAAACAGATGCTGCAATCAGCCCGGGAAACTCAGGAGGTCCGCTTCTCAACTCATCAGGTCAAGTCATTGGTGTTAATACTGCAATTGCCGGGGAAGGACAAAATATCGGATTTGCAATACCGGTCAATATTGTCAAGGAGCTTATTGATACTTTTGAAAAGCAAGGTAGTACATTTGAACGACCATATATTGGAGTTCGTTATCAAATGATTGATAAAAAAACAGCGATTCTAAACAAAGTTGTTGAAGGTGCGTTTGTCGAGTCAGTCGTCAAAGACTCTCCGGCAGATAAAGCTGGAATAAAAGAAGAAGATATCATTATCACGATCGATGGTCAGAAACTTGATGGAGAAAATGATCAAAGTCTTGCAAAAATTATTCTCAATAAAAAAGTGGGGGATTCAATGGATCTTGAACTATGGCGGGATGGAAAAACAATCAAAATTACCCTTACTCTTGAGGCATTTAATGAGTAGTATGGTATACTATGATCAAGTTAATCGAATCCAATACCTATGTCTAAGGAAAAAACAAACAAGATAAACAATTCACATAGCATCCTTCCACGTGGAGGGTGATATTTTTATGGACAAAAAATACCCTCCAAACCGGAGGGTTTTTTATTGGATGTGAAAACATCGTTATTCATTTATAATTACAAACATGACAAATCAGAACAAACTTCAAACATTAAAAGGATTTCGGGATTTTTTACCGGAAGAAAAGAGAAAGCGCGACTTTGTAATTAAAAGGATTGTAGAAATCTTTGAAATCTTTGGTTTCGAACCTCTGGAAACACCAACTTTAGAATATGCCACACTGCTTATGGGAAAATATGGTCAGGAAGCTGATAAGTTACTTTATTCTTTTAAAGATCGTGGTGGACGGAAAATTGCTTTACGCTACGATCAGACCGTGCCTACTGCCCGTATTTTAACTCAGTATCAAAATATACTTCCAAGGTATTTTCGCCGTTATCAAATCCAAAACGTTTTTCGCGCCGATAATCCACAAAAAGGCCGCTATCGCGAATTCACTCAATGCGATATTGATATTTTTAACTCCGAATCTCCTATTGCTGACGCAGATATAATCGCCACTTCCTATTTTGCTTTTCAAAATGTCGGTTATCCAGATATTAAAATTCAAATCAATGATCGGCAGATTCTTTTTTCATGCTTGAAATCATTTGCTACACCACGTGTGAATATTTTTTCTTTGATTCAAAGTATTGATAAATTAGAAAAGATCGGTAAAGATCAAGTCATCGCTGAGATGGTCAAAAAGGGGTTAAATCAAAACAAAGCGTCTGCCGCGATCTCAAATATTTTAAAGGCTGAAATTATACCTAATCTCCAGAGCATTATTGATATGGCCTATGATCTGGGTGTTCCTAAACAATCAATCATTTTTAATCCAACACTAGCCCGAGGTCTTGATTATTATACGGGTATGATTTTTGAAGTAATACTACCCGGTTATTCTGTTGGTTCCTGTGGTGGAGGTGGGAGATATGATAAGTTAATTGGTCAGCTTGGTGGGTTGGATGTACCGGCCGTGGGAATTGCTTTTGGTTTTGATCGAATGGTCGAAGCGGCCGATTATTTTAAGCTCATTCCGCAAACAAAATATAATATACGAGCCTTAGTAACAGTTTTTGATAAAGACATTCTTCCCACCTCTTTGGCAATTACGAGTACTTTGAGAAAGAACCGTGTTCAAACCGAACTTTATCCTGCTTTTGACAAACTCAGCAAACAGTTAAAATATGCCGATAAAAAGGGAATTCCCTTTGTAGTAATTATCGGTCCGGAAGAAGCGGCACAAAACGTGGTGAAAATCAAGAATATGAAAACCGGAGAAGAACAAAAGGGAAAAATATCTGATATAACCAAATTATTTTGATCGCATAAATATTATGTGTTATCTATGAACATAAATCCAAACATCGTTATAATCGAAGCTGTACAAGGTGCAGGAGGAGACGAGTCAAAACTCTGGGGATCGGATCTTCTTGTATCATATGCAAAGTATGCACAAAAACACGGCATGCATGTACAACAGATTGAAGAGAGTATTATACGTGTAAAAGGAATCGGAGCTTTCAAATACTTTAAGAATGAAACTGGTGTTCATCGTGTTCAGCGAATCCCCTCAACAGAAAAACGGGGTAGAATTCATACGTCAACTGCAATTATCATTGTCACACCGCAAATTTCATCTCATGATATTCACATAAATCAAAAAGATATTGACTGGCAATTTACCCGAGCTGGCGGACACGGCGGTCAAAATGTCAATAAAGTAGCCACGGCTGTTCGTCTCACTCATACACCCACCGGGATTGTGGTAACATCAAGCAGAGAAAGAACACAACAGGCAAACCGCCAGATAGCTCAGGAGTTATTGGCTGGAAAATTATACCAACTTGAAGAAGAAAAAAGAAAAGGCATGCGGTTTTCATATGTCAAAGATATCGGAACTGGAGACCGTGCAGAAAAAATCAGAACATACAACTTTCCTCAAAATAGAGTAACTGATCACAGGATTAATAAGAGTTTTCATAATTTGGAAGACATCATCAACAACGGACGATGGGATAAAATATTTGAAACAATCTGAGAGTTTTCCTCGTTTCATTTTATCTTTGTTTGTAGATTTGTACTATTGCTGATATAATTTACATCTTATGCAATCACAGATTCATCCACAGTTCTATGAAGATACTATTGTGACATGTTCTTGTGGACATACATTTACAACTGGGTCAACCAAAAAAAACATAATGGTTGAGGTATGCTCGAAATGCCATCCTTTCTATACTGGTGAGCAAAAATTTTTAGACACAAAGGGAACAGTTGATAAGTTTTTACAAAAAGAAAAGAAAGCAAAAGAGTATCGAAAAATAGCAGCAGTTAAAAAAGGAAAAAAGATTGGTTCTCAAGAGAAAAAAACAAAATCCCTGAAAGAACTTCTTGGAGAAATCTAATTGCAATATGAAGGAAACTGGGATATAATTGCTTATCTAAAAATAAATTGTAGAGTTATTTTTCACCATAACCTGCGGTTTTCCAGATAAAATCGGAATAGAGAAACAAGTTCCTCAGGTTAGTCCGCTTAATTCCGGACAAAGTGAATCACTTATGGCTAATAAACAAAAAAAGAATATTGTTGCTTCAATTACTGATTCTATTAAGGATGAACTTAACTTCGCATTAGTTCAGTTTGAAAATATCTCTCATCAAAGCATGGAGTCAATGAGACACGATCTCAAAAAGGCCGGAGCAAAACTACAGGTTGTTAAGAATACCTTATTTGAAAAATCTGTCAATCAGCTTTCTCAAACAAACAGCGCTTATAAAAAAATTCGAAAAGAAAGCTTTCCTTTGAAAGACAAATCTGCTCTTATTTCATTTACTGGCGAATGGATCAATGGTCTAAAAAAATACTACGAATTTTCCAAAGATAACGATAACTTATCCTTTAAGCTTGGAGTTATTGATAAAGTGTTTTTCAATCATGAAGGTCTTACAAAACTGGCACAGCTTCCTGGAAAAGATCAGCTCATGGCACAGCTTATCGGAATAATAAAAAATCCAATAACGAAAACTACAAGGGCTTTGTCTTCACCAATGCAAAAACTTGTATTTGTTCTCAGTCAAAAATCTAAACAAACGAACTAATATTATATTTATTTGGAATTTAGAAATTAGAATTTTAGTATATAAATAAAAGGAGGTGTCAGATACATATGGCAGACAATAAAAAAAAACCAGAAATTACGCTAGATGCAAAGCTTCAAAAAATCGCTGATCAGATCGAAAAATTGACGGTGGTTGAAGTTGCTGATCTTGCAAAATATCTGGAAGAAAAGTTTGGCGTTTCCGCAATGCCAATGATTGCTGCGCAAGCAGGAACAACAGCACCTGCAAAAGCAGGAGAAGAAGCTCCAACTGAAGAAAAAACTGCATTCAATGTTGTATTAACTGCATCAGGAGATAAAAAACTTGCAGTTATCAAAGCTGTTCGAGAACTTCGACAAGATCTTGGGCTTATGGATGCAAAAAAAATGGTGGAAACACCTCCACAAGAACTTTTGACCGGTGTAAAGAAACCAGAAGCAGAAGAAGCAAAGAAAAAATTAGAGGAAGCAGGCGCAACGGTAGAATTAAAATGATCCCGATAATGCAAATAATTGAACCTTGTGCCAACACAAGGTTCTTTTTTTATGTTATAATCTTTTTTTAACTTCATTTCAAAGAGAAATAATTTATGGCTACAAAAGGACAAGCGAATGATTATGGCGTTGACTCAATAGTAATTCTTGAAGGGCTTGATCCAGTACGTAAACGACCTGGAATGTATATTGGAACGACAAGTCAGGAAGGAGTCAATCATACAATAAATGAAATTGTTGATAACGGCATTGATGAGGCTCTTGCCGGTTATGCAGACACCATACGTATTGTGCTTGAAGAAAATGGTTATATGACTGTCTATGACAATGGGCGAGGAATTCCTGTCGATGTTATTCCAAAATACAAAAAATCAGCACTTGAATTGGTGATGACTATGCTTCATGCTGGAGGAAAATTTGGACAAGGAGCATATAAAATTTCAGGGGGTCTTCATGGAGTTGGAGCTTCTGTAGTAAATGCACTTTCAGAGCATCTCATTGCTGAAGTAAAACGGGATGGTCAAATTCACTGTCAAGAATATGTTCGAGGCGTCCCGAAATTAGATGTGAGAGCCGTGAGCACATCAATGTTGAACATTCCATTTGAATCAGGCACTGCAATTTCATTTCTACCAGATTATAAAATTTTCAAAGAAACAATTAAGATTAATTATCTGAAATTCAAAAAACAGATTAAAGAGAAGGCTTACCTTATCCCAAAAGTAATGTTTTATATCGAAAATCGAAAAGAGCATGACAAAACTGCATATTACTTTGAAGGCGGGATCCAGTCACTTCTTCAAGATATGAACAAAGGCAAAAAAACAATACATAGTCCAATCTATATGAAAGACGTTGATGGGGATATTGAGATTGAGGTGGCAATACAGTTTAATGACTCGTTGATTGAAAACGTTCACACATTTGTAAATGTCATCAATACTACAGAAGGCGGAACACATCTGACTGGTTTCCGTTCAGCTCTTACCAAAGCAATCAATACCTATTCGAGTAAAATTCTATCGGGCAAAGACTTTAAAGAAAACTTTTCAGGAAATGATATCAAAGAGGGTCTCTCAGCAGTCGTGTATGTAAAAATGCCCTCAACCAATCTCCAGTTTGAAGGTCAGACAAAATCAAAGCTTGGTAACTCCGAAGTTCAGTCCGCAGTACAAACAAAAGTGAACGCATATCTTGACATGTATTTTGAGGAAAATCCTCGCGATGGAAGAGAGATTATTGGAAAAATTCTTTTGGCACAACGGGCTCGCTTTGCTGCAAAAGCAGCGAAAGATGCAGTGCTGAGAAAAGGAGCTCTTGAAGGATCAGCGCTTCCAGGTAAACTTGCCGATTGTCAAGAAAAAGATCCTACAAAATCAGAAATTTTTATTGTTGAAGGGGACTCGGCTGGAGGGAGCGCAAAATCAGGCAGAAATCGAAAATTTCAAGCAATCTTACCGCTGTTTGGTAAAATTCTCAATACTGAACGGTATCGGCTTGATCGAGTTATAACGTCTGACAAATTTAAAGATCTTATTGTTGCGCTTGGATCGGGCATTGGTGAACAGTTTGAAATAAAAAATGCTCGATACCATAAAATAATCATTATGACTGATGCAGATATCGATGGGTCACATATCAAAACACTGTATCTGACATTCTTTTTCAGGCATCTGACTCCGCTTGTTGAAGGTGGCATGGTGTATGTGGCGGTACCACCATTATTTAAAGCTTCACGTGGAAAAAATAAAATATACTTATTTACTGATGAAGATCTGAAAAAGTTTACGAGTGAACACAACAATGAAGCATGGAATATCCAGCGGTTCAAGGGCTTAGGAGAAATGAATTCAGATGAGCTTTGGGAAACAACCATGAATCCTGATACACGAATCCTCAAACAGGTCACGGTTGATGATATGGAAGAGGCAGATGAAACCTTTACTATGCTTATGGGCGAGGACGTACCACCACGGAAAAAATTTATCACAACGCATGCTAGGCTTGCAGAGCTTGATGTATAACGCGAAGCGTATAACGTATAACGTTTAATACAATAAAAACGTCACGCGTTACACGTTACACGTTACACTTTTAACTATGAATCTCAAAAAACTTAAGATTGGTGAAAATCCTCCAGAATTTATCAATGTTTTTGTCGAGATTCCTGAAGGTTCGCTTGTGAAATACGAACTTGATAAGGAATCTGGGTTTATCATGGCAGATCGATTTCATTATACGGCAATGCCGTATCCGTTCAATTATGGGTTTATTCCAAATACAATGGCAGAAGATGGCGATCCGGTAGACGTTATGGTTGTATCGTCACAACCACTGGTAGTTGGCTCTGTTATATCAACACGGGTTATTGGAATGCTTGAGATGGAAGATGAGGCAGGAGTTGATACGAAAATTATTGCTGTACCAACAACAAAAGTAGATCCTTTTTATGCACATATCAACGATGTCATGGATCTTGATGAACCAACACGTAAAAAAATAAAACATTTTTTTGATCATTATAAAGAACTTGAACCAAATAAATGGGTCAAAACAAAAGAATTTTTGGGTAAAGGAGAAGCAACAAAAAGTATTGAAAAATCAATTATTTAATTATTAATTATTTTTTTTCCTATGTCTGAATCAAATATCAAAGCAGGTTTTTGGATCCGATTTGTTGCTGCACTTATCGATGGACTGATACTCATGGCTGTTGGATTTGTACTTGGCGGCTTGCTAAAAAACAATCAATTTTTATCAACACTGATCGGCGCATTGTACTATATAGGATTTTGGGTTAAAAATGATGGGATGACCCCTGGAAAAAAAGTTATGAAGCTCAAGGTAGTACGTGTTGATGGGAAGCCGATTGACTGGATGACTGCAATTTTACGTTATATTGGCTACATTGTATCAGCAATCCCGCTTTTATTAGGTTTCATCTGGGTCGCATTTGATAAAAACAAACAAGGATTCCATGATAAAATCGCAGGAACATACGTTGTGAAAGTTTAAGGTTCATAACCTTTTTACTTTGAAAGTTTGTTATGAATGATAATAAGATTTTTGTATGACCACAATTCAAAACGCACCAATATCTGAAGAAATGAAAAAAGCATACCTTGATTATGCTATGTCTGTTATTGTAGCTCGAGCTCTTCCTGATGTCCGTGATGGATTGAAGCCTGTTCATCGCCGTATTTTATTTGCAATGTATAAGATGAACCTGACAGGTTCAGGCAGATTTTCAAAATCTGCAAAAGTGGTCGGTGAAGTATTGGGAAAATATCATCCTCATGGAGATGTACCAGTGTATGATGCGCTGGTTCGTCTTGCTCAGAATTTTTCTATGCGTTATCCACTCGTAAACGGCCAGGGTAACTTTGGCTCGGTTGACGGCGATCCTCCTGCTGCAATGCGGTATACAGAAGTCAAGATGACTCATATCGCTGAGGAAATCCTTCAGGATATTGAAAAAGAAACAATCGCAACGATGGATAATTTTGACGGTACGCTGCAGGAACCATTGTACCTTCCTGCAAAACTTCCAAATTTACTCCTCATGGGGGCCGAAGGTATCGCAGTTGGTATGGCAACAAAAATTCCGCCTCACAACCTTTCAGAGGTCATTGATGCAATATTGTTGCTCATTGGAAAAGCCAAATATCCTGAAGTACTGACTCCGTCTTCAACAGACAATGCTCCAAATACAAAAAACCAAGCCTACCAAACTGGTCGAGGAAAAGTATTGATTCGGGCAAAAGTTATTGATGAGGATTATGGGAAGGGAAAAATAGCCATCATTGTCAATGAACTTCCCTATCAAGTAAACAAAGCAAATCTTGTCACAAAGATCGCTCATCTTGTTGTTCATAAAAAAATTAATGGAATATCAGATCTTCGAGATGAGTCTGATCGAGATGGAATTCGGGTTGTTATTGAGCTGAAACGAGATGCTGTATATAAAAAAGTTCTTAACAATCTCTATAAACATACTGAGCTTCAGACTACATTTCCTGCCAATATGGTGGCGCTTGTTGAAGGTGTGCCCCAGACATTATCACTGAAATCAATTCTTGAGCTTTACCTGAGACATCGGATTGATATCATCCGAAAACGATCTGAGTATGAACTTGCACAAGCAAAACATCGTGCTCATATTTTAGAAGGATACTTAATCGCCCTTGATAATATTGATGAAGTAATTCAGATCATCAGAAAATCAAAAGATGAGCCAACAGCACGAGAGCGACTGATGAAAAGCTTTGGTTTGTCTCAAATACAAGCTCAAGCAATTCTTGACATGCAGCTCAAACGTCTTACAGGACTGGAACGAAGTAAAATCGAAGAAGAACTTACAAAATTAAAAGAACTCATAACCTATCTTGAAGAACTTTTGAAAGATGTTTTTAAAATTTTAACTGTTATTAAAGATGAGCTTGTGGAGCTGAAAAAGAAATTTGGCGATAAACGCCGAACAAAAGTCATCAAATCAAAACCAGATGAGATCACTGAAGATATGCTTATTGAAAATAAAGAAGTGATCGTGGTTCTTACAAAAGAAGGATATATTAAACAAGTTCCCAGAGAGACGTTCAAAGTTCAAAAGCGTGGGGGCAAAGGTGTTTCTGGTATGACAACCAAAGAAAACGATGATATTTTCTACATCACAACAGCAATGACTCATGATTTTATGCTTTTTTTCAGCAATCAAGGTCGGGTTTTTAAAACACGAGTCTGGGAGATTCCGCAAGGTTCGCGCACCTCAAAAGGAAAGGCCATTATAAACC
>LBTJ01000007.1:0-27404 GCA_000990445.1 Candidatus Roizmanbacteria bacterium GW2011_GWA2_37_7 | reverse complement strand
ATCAGTTCTTTCATTCAATGAGGAACTGTCGCAAAAAAAAGGAACAAACATTTTGATGGTAACCAAAAATGGGCTTATAAAGAAAACTGCGTTTGATAAGTATGCAAATATTCGAAGCAATGGCCTTATCGCAATCACACTCACGAAAGGAGACGAGCTTCTTACATCATCACTTACTGATGAAACTATGAATTGTATGATCATTAGTCGCGGGGGAAAGGCAATTCTGTTCTCGGCAAAAGAGGTCAGGTCAACAGGACGATCGTCTCGAGGTGTACGAGGTATTCAGCTTGGCTCAGGCGATGAAGTTGTTGCTGCAGATTTTTTCACCAATGAAGATTTGAAAAAATCTATATTAGTAATAGGTGAACGAGGAGTTGGAAAACAGGTAAATCTGAAAAACTTTAATGACCAGCACCGAGGTGGCAAGGGAGTCAAAATCGCTCCTGCAGGAACTTCGATGGGCAGAGTTGCATTTGCGCAGATAATTGAGCCGGAAGATTCCACAGTAATCATTACCAGCCAACAGGGACAAATTGTTAAAACATTGATAAATAAAATTCCAAAATACTCAAGAACAGCCAAAGGTGTAATCCTTATGCGTTTTTCAAAGCCTGGCGATCAGGTAGTAAGTGCAACATTTATCTAATTATCAATGATTATTCCGTGTGACAAAATTGTATCGTGTCTTGACGAGCAACTCCATCAACAGGTACTCCAACTGAAAAAACAACATATATCGCCCAAGCTTGTTACAATTCTTTTAGGACAACAGCCAGAACAACTTTCATTTGTCAATATTAAAAAAAGAAAGGCTGAAAAAATCGGTATAGATTTCGAGTTTATTCATCTTAGTTCTGTTCCAGCCTTTCATGACTTTCTTTTTGAACTTGAAAAAAAAGTACAACATCCATCGACTACAGGAGTTATTATTCAACATCCGCTTCCGTCAAACTATGACTTTCAAAAACTGTATTCGATTATTCCGTCATCAAAAGAGATTGAGAGTCATTTGACAAACTCTTTTTTCCAGTTTCCTTTGAGCCTTGCAGTGCTTTCAGGTATAAAATATATTTATTCTAAAGATAAAACGCCGATACATGCTATTGTAGATTTTCACAATGATATTTCATTTTTTCAAAACGTATTACATGATAAGAATATCGTCATCGCCGGGAAGGGACCAACTGGTGGAGGCCCCATCAGTAAAGCAATTGAAGAAATTGGCGTACCATATACGAGAATTGATTCTAGAACTCAAAATTCATCGGAAATATTTCAAAATGCTGACATTATTATCACTGCAACTGGGAAAAAAATTATCAATGCGCAAAATATCAAGCCCGGGGTAATTCTCCTCAATGTTGGCTTAAGAAAGGAACATGGTCTTCTGAAAGGAGATTTTGACGAGGAGGAGATTCGTTTAAAAGCAGCCTGGTACAATATTACTCCAAAAGGCTTGGGACCGCTTGATGTTTCATATCTCTACAAAAATCTTCTGCAATCAGCCCATACGCATAGTATAAAATAAGCTATGAAGACAATCTACGTAATCACCGGTCAGACTGCTACCGGAAAAACTGCATATGCTATCAAACTTGCGCAAAAAATAAACGGTGAAGTTATCAATGCTGATTCACGGCAAGTGTATAAACATCTCACTATTGTTACTGGAAAAGACCTACAACTGACAGATAGAGTCTTTCATACAAAGGAAAAAACCAACTGTTTTGATATCGGCTACTACAAATGTACAGATGAAAACACCTTACTCTGGTTATATGACATTGTTGAGCCGTGGTCTGAATTTTCAGCATATGATTATAAAATCTGTGCTTTAGAAGTGATTGACGATATTGTGAAAAGAGGTAAAACTCCAATTATTGTTGGTGGCAGCTATTTATATATTAAGAATCTTTTGTATGATACGGTAAACACACAAATTCCTCCGAATAAAAAATTACGAGATCAACTTTCAAAGCTGTCAGTTGAAGAGCTACAAAAAAAGCTTTATTCATATACTTCTTCCACATTACAATCTCTGAACGAAAGTGATCAACGTAACCCACACAGGTTGATTCGTAAAATCGAGATTGAGGAGGGGAGAAGTGAGCACAAATCCAGGCAATATTTTGAATCACTTTCAAAGCTGTATCATATAAATCTCTTCGGATATTACTATCAAAATCGTGAAGATATGAAATCCGTAATTGCCGTACGGGTGAGCGAGCGTACCAAAAATGGAGCAGTTGAGGAAACGGAACAACTTTTGAAACAAGGGTATTCTGGAGATTCACCCGGCTTTAATGCTATCGGGTATCAACAAATTATCTCTTACTTAGAAAACAAAATCACCAAACAACAAATGATTGATGTGTGGATAATAAAAGAAGTCCAGTATGCAAAACGCCAGTATACGTTTATGAAACAAAACAGAGATATTGTATGGACTGCAGTGTAAATCTATAGTAAGCTTTACTTAGAGTTGTTACTTTTTGTATGGTATATGGTGAAAAAATGGCGTAGTTCATTACTGTTGTCAATTTTTTTCTTCACATTTGGTGTGTTATTTTTCTCCCTTGCAATCCAAAAGTATCAAGTTCTGACTCGCAGTCAAGCCGCTTCTGAGTCTGTTGATATTGTGATGAGCCCAAATGAGAAATTCGGCACATCAGAACAACTATTTGGTGTAATCGTACAAGACATAACAAATATAGCAACTGTAAACGAACTGAGTACTTTATATAAAAATAAAAACTTTCAAATCCAACTAGTTGATCCAACTCCCGAGATCATTCAATCGCAAAACTTCTCTCGATTAAGTCAAGAAGGCTTTGTGTGGTATCTATCTTTTACCGACTATACAAAGATGGAGTCAGCACTTCAGGCATATTATGCAATTTATGATAATGCAGTAACAGCAGAACTACGTACTCATGATGCTTTTAACAAAAATACAACAGAAGATATCTTGAATCAGTATCCAAAAGTTCGCTTTCATACCTCACATTTTGCATTTTGGCCACGTGACTTAGTGCGAAATACTGTACAACAACTGCTCCCGCCAAAACTCGATGCAATCAGCATGTACACACTGGTTGATGCTGGAATGCATGATGTGTTTCAAGATATTTTTACCAAGTCTGCAACTTTTTACGACGCTTCAAAAGATATTAGCGGCGATAGTAGTACCAAAATCAACTGGCCAGCAAACTCCAAGCTCTCGCTTGCTGATATTCAAACTCTTGATGCTTCGGTAAAAGAACAAGCGCGAAGATTTGGAATTATTTCTTCAGCATTTGTCGTGTATGTCCAGACAAAAGGCCAAAGCGATGATGCATCGATGAAGTATATCACTGCGGGAACCTTTGAAAACTTGTCCTCAGATGAAAAAAAAGTACTGTCTCTGTTTTCAAACTATATCTATCTTGGCTATGATATGGTCTGGCCATGGGCAGATACATCAAACGGCGATCCCTGGTATAACGGAGTATTACCTAGATCAAATACCGATCCGATCATGGGTATTATCGGTTTCAAAAACGGTAAATACCTTGGAATCATGTTTAACTCAAGAAATATGACATCAACTGCAAGTCTCCCAGATTCTTTAGATTTTGTGGGGTATAAATCATTCTCAAACATCAAAGGTGATGGCGATTTCATAAATGGCGATAACCAAATTGTGTTTGAACCATATGAAACTGTTGTATTTTATTCCGATGATATTGCACTTCCTACTATTACTCCAACAGGAGTTTCGCCTACTTTTCCTCCAGGAGCACTCGATCAACTTGTCTGTGATGCCGGAACTGATCCATATAACTCAGACTTAATAACGCTCACGAACAATACTTCAGAAACAATTGATGACCTGACATCGGTCACATTTCGATGCCAATACATCCCAGATAAAGTTAAACGGGGATTTTATAAGTGCGAAACCTGTCAAGATGGAGATGAAGTAAATGATCCAAACTGCCAGATAGGCGTATATGATCCAAATTCTTCAATTACTGAGTTCAGCCTTGCACCAGGGGCAAGTAGAGAAATCTCTGTAAAAGCAAATCCATGTGAAATCATTCAATTTGATGTATATAATACTGCTGAGCATCTCAGTGATAGTCCGTTTGAGTGTTATAACTTCAGATCTGAATACACAAATCCTGGACCACCCGCCAGATGGCCCGGTGGGATCGCTTTTGGAATCAATCAAAACTCTCAAGGATATGATCCGACTACTGGAACATGCCCTAGTGATAGTCCAACCAATACACCGACTCAAACCGCAACGCCAACGGAAACACCCACTGAATCACCGACTCAAACCGCAACGCCAACAAAAACACCCACCAACACCCCAACAAAAACTCCAACACCAACTGTTCCTCCAGTTTCTCCAACTCTTACTTTTACCCCTGTACCTTCCAATACACCAACATCACGGCCAATACCACCAACACCAACTCCGATTCAAGAGCTTAAGATAGAGAACCAACCTCCCGGCATCACCCCATGGTCATTCATTTTAGTACCAGTAGGGATTTTGATTCTTGGACTTTTGCTATAATGGGTAAGATTCGCTTGATATAACTATTTTTACATGAAATAATCAAATATATATGACTATTACATTTATCAGAAAGGTTGAAAAAGGTAAAGAAAAGAATCACACACCGATTGATCCAAAAAAATTTTCACAACCCAAGGTCAGCACCGAAACACATACGGCAGTATTAAATACAAAACATTCTCCAACTCTACATATACCGTTTGAGTTTGACAAGTATATCCTGATTGCCATTGTTTCGATGCTGTTCTTCTTATCTGGACTGGGATTCTGGATATATGTGAATTACTTTATGTCCTAAACTCATACCATGGCGCAAGTTAAAACAATATCAAAAAAGAATATCTTTTTGATTGCTTCAATATCTTTTTTTATGTTTGGTGTGATCTTTTTTTCACTTGCAGTTCAGAAATATCAAGTTCTAACAAGCTCAAGAGCCGAATTTGATGATACTGCATGTAACGATGACAACGATGGCACTCTGCAGACAAGCGGATCCACTTCTTGGACCATCGTGTGTTCAGGAAATATAGTACGAAGATATAATTATGCTCTTTTTTGGTGCCCAGAAAAACAAATAGGAGCAACATCTTGCATTCCAGAAGATGGCGCACAGGTGCTTGATAGATCTACAGGAGATGTAATACCCGCATCATTAACAAAAAGTACCGATAAAACCTGCGGATGTGTCCAATGGGATATTGGTGTATGGAACTTGTCAAACCAAGAAGGTGTTGCTGGTGGTGCGATAATCTGCGCGACTCAAGCATGCTCATTACCAACTCCAACTCCAACAAATCCACCCACCAATCCTCCCACGAACCCTCCAACAAATCCACCAACTAACCCCCCCACAAATACACCCACAAAAACTCCAACGAAAACACCAACAAAAACACCTACAAATACTCCAACAAATACGAGATCCTATTTCGACCGATAAACCGATTGGCAAAAGACTAAATGTCTTTAGAGCCCTTCAAGCATGTGGTAGTGAGCAACCACCTCCAACCAATACTCCAACTCCAGTACAACATCTTACTGTTGATGACCAACCGCCAGGCATTACACCATGGGCTCTGATTTTACTCCCTGTTGGGTTGCTCCTGCTTGGATTACTGTTGTAATATTAAGGAAGAAATCACTTTGTTAAGAAATGGCATTGAGTTTCTGATTAGCCATTTTTAAACAGTTTTGTAAACACTTCTTTTGGCACTTCGACTTTCCCAATCATTTTCATTCGTTTTTTTCCTTCTTTTTGCTTTTCAAGAACTTTTCGTTTGCGATTCACATCTCCTCCTCCAACTGATTTACCGCCCTTCATCAGAACGTCTTTTCTAAAAGGAGAAAGGCGTTCTGAAGCGATAATTCTTCCTTTATACTGTGCCTGAATTCGTACTTCATACTGCTGGCGAGGGATAAGATCCTTCAGTTTTTTGGTAAGATCCATCGCAATTTGTTGTGCGCGTTCATGGACAACAATCTGAGAAAATTCTTCGATTTCATCTCCGTTCAGTAATAATGATAAACGAGATGCATCGACGACATCATATCGGATTAATACCCAATCAAATGATGCATATCCTGACGAAACAGACTTTAATTGATCAAAAAAGTTAGATATCATCTCAGCAAGTGGCATCTCATACTCAAGGGATACCTGATTTTTGTTGTCCATATGTAAAAATAAAGCCCGGTGGTCTTCGCATAGACGCATAATTCCACCAATATATTTCTGAGGTGTGATTATCATAATTTTGACAATTGGTTCTTTTATGATTTCACCTTGAATTTGATAATTAACCTGTGGGGGGGTCAATACCAAACTGAGGTTATATTCACGCTCTAATCGTTCGCAAATGACGTCGGCATGAAGAAGTCCTAAAAATCCAATACGAAAACCAGCGCCAAGGGCCTGACTATAAATAGGTATAAACTCGAGTGCGGAATCAGTTAGATAAATTTTTTCCAAAGCGTTTTTGACATGTTCATAGTCGGCAGTATCTGTTGGGAAAAGCGATGCAAATACCACGGGTTTGACTTTTTTATATCCTGGCACTCCTGTGTGCATATTCTGGTCTATGATCGAATCTCCGACACGGACATCACGGATATCCTTTAAATTCGTGACAATATATCCGATCTCTCCTTCTGAAATCATTGGTTTGTGTACGAGATCGGGAGTAAAATACCCAACTTCAGTAGTTTCAAACATCCGATTTCCAACAGCAAGTTTCATTTTCTGTCCCGATTGCGCGTGTCCTTCAAAAATCCTGACAAATGCGATCACCCCTTTATGTGTATCAAAGTATGAGTCAAAAATCAGAGCTTTCAGATGTGCGTCGTGCTCATATTCTTGGAGTATATGAGGACTTGGCAATCGTTGAATAATTGCATCAAGAACATATTGCACATTCTCACCGGTTTTTGCTGAAATCCGAATCACTTCATCTTCATGTATTCCTAAAAATTGGGAAAGCGCAGACACTGTTTTCTCGACTTCTGCATTTAGCATATCAATTTTATTAACGACCGCAAGTGTTCGATCTACTTCGTAGGAAAAATCAACATGACCGGGAGTGTCTATTAAATTAAGAATTACAAATTGATATTCCATCCTTACTGGTGCAAGCTTTATCGTAATGCCTCGTTCACGCGAGATAGGATTTCGATCTAGCATCTGTTCATCATGCTTGTTTTTATCAATCGTTCCGGTCATTTCCATGAGACGATCGGCAAGAGTAGACTTGCCATGATCAATATGGGCGATAATAGCAAAGTTTCGGATTTGTTTCATAGAAAGAAAATGTTACAAAATACGTATCGTAGTAGCACCCTGACCGCCTCCCCAACGGTCACCGTGTACAACAATAAGCTTGCTATTTTGTGTATGATGAGTTTTAGCATGTAGAAATCGAACCGCACGTTTAACCTCTTTCATATCTGCTTGCATTGTATTATCAAACTCAAAGCAGTACGATGTTACTCCAAAATTGATAGTGAGAGATTCACAAATTTCTTGAGATGGGGTAAATGCAAAAATCGGCACTTGTGGACGATATCGTGAAAGAAGTCGGGCAGTATTCCCTGTTTGAGTAAATACAATAAAGCCACCAATTGGTTGTTTTGCTACGACATAACGCCTGTATAAATTGTATGCCGTATCACAGATCATTGCAGACGTATCACGCGCTGAGTATTGAATATAACTTCGAATATCTTTTTCCGGTTTGGGTTCATAAAACAACGATGTTTTTCTCATAACATCTACTGCTTTTCCTGGATATTTTCCTGATGCAGTCTCTCCAGACAACATGATCGCATCAGTGTGATCATAAATCGCATTTGCAATGTCTGACACTTCAGCGCGGGTCGGGATTGGATTTCCGATCATAGATTGAAGCATTTGTGTCGCTGTAATGATAATGCTATCAATATTGTCAAGGGATTTTTGCGTCTCAATTTTTGAAACGATTTGAGCTTTGATGCCTAATGTATTAATTTCATTTCGAAGGGTACGAATGTCAGAAGAGGATCTGACGAAAGAAAGTGCAATAAAGTCAACCTCATGTTTTTCTGCAAGTTTCAAACCTTCCAAATCTCGATCGATCAATGATGAAAGAGGAATTTGAGCTCCAGGAATATTGAGAGATTTGTTATTAAGTAATACACCTTTTGTTTGAGAATTTAAATATACTTTATTTTCCTTTTTTACAACCTGAAACTCAAACATACCATCATCAGCAAGCAATATTTGACCATCTTTTAAATGGTCAATAATCTCTGGATGAGTAATAGAAAATCCTTTGACACCCTTTTTCTTATATATTTCAGCACCAAAACTCAGTTTGTCTCCTACTTTCAACGCTAAACTATCATAAGGCATTGTGATACGTATTTGAGGTCCTGCAAGATCAATAAGTGTACCAATCGAAACTCCAAGCTTATTCGAAACGGCGTTAACACGCTTGATACGGTCGCTATGCCACTCTATAGTGTTGTGTTTGAAATTGAAGCGAAATACATTCACGCCTTTATCAATCAGTGATGCAATTTTTTTTTCTGAATCACAAGCAGGGCCGATGGTGGCAATTATTTTTGTAAGTTTCTCCATAAAGTATTATACGGCCGTATATGACTATATTCAATGCAACAGCCAGATTTTACGTTCCTTCTTGCCAACTGTTGAGATATATTGCCTGTTCATTCGTTAACCTATCAATCTGTATTCCACGACTTTTGAGTTTGAGACGGGCAATTTCAGTATCGATTGCGGAGGGGAGCGCATAGACTTTATGCTCAAGCTGTTGACGTTTCTTCCAAATATGTTCTGCAGCAAGAGTTTGTCCTGCAAAACTTGTATCCATTACCGAGGCAGGATGTCCGTCAGCTGCTGCAAGATTGACAAGTCTGCCTTCACCTAATAAATAAATTTGTTTCTTCCCAATCGAATATTGATCGACCATAGGCCGAATTCGTGAAACTGATGTTGCAAGTTTTTTTAAAGCAATTTTATTTATTTCAACATCAAAATGACCGGACTGTGCAAGAATCACTCCATCCTTGGCAACTTTTAAGTGCTTTTCATCAACAACATGTTTATTGCCTGTTGTTGAAAGCACAAAATCTGCATTTTTCATTGCAGTTAATAACGGCATAACCTGATACCCATCCATAGTTGCCTCAAGTGCTTTGATTGGGTCTATTTCGCATACAATTACTATTGCTCCCATACCACGGGCTCTCATGGCAACACCTCGTCCACACCAACCGTATCCGCACACCACAAATACACTCCCTGCAAGAAGTTTGTTGGTAGACCTCATGATAGCATCGATCGTTGATTGACCGGTACCGTACCGATTATCAAAAAGGTGTTTTGTCAAATTATCATTGACGGCAACAATAGGGATTTTCAAAGCTTTGTCTTTTTCCATAGCTTTCAGACGTATGACGCCAGTTGTTGTCTCTTCAGTTGAACCCGCAATTCCAGGAATCTGCGTTTGTCGTTCTGAGTGGAGTATTCCGACAAGATCCGCACCGTCATCCATTGTTTGATTTGGATGAAAATCAAGAACAGCGTTGAGGTGTTTGTAATATGTCTTATTATTCTCGCCTTTTATTGCAAATACCGGAATCTTGAAGTCTTTGACCAACGAAGCTGCTACTTCGTCATTTGTTGAAAGTGGATTGCTTGCACATAAACAGACTTCGGCGCCCCCTTCTTTGAGTGTAATCATGAGATTTGCGGTTTCTGATGTGACATGAAGACATGCCGAAAGTTTGACTCCTTTGAGAATTTTTCGTTTTTTTAGACGTTCTCGAATCAATCTCAGCACTGGCATATCTTTTTCTGCCCATTCAATGCGCTTTTTACCTTTTGATGCAACAGCAATGTCATTGATGTCATATTTCATACAGTATTATACAAATTATTTCGTGAGTTCACTCATGGCTCGAAGCGCGGTTTCGTTTTGCGGGTCAAATTGAAGAGCTGTCTTAAAAGTTTGAATTGCGCGTTTTTGATCTCCCATATTCGTGTATACCACACCAAGATTGACATATAAATCGGGATTTGTTGGATATACTTCTATTGCTTTGAGGATTAGTTCTTCTGCTTTCTTATAATCCTTACGTTCAAAATTCATTGCAGCAATATTTTGATACGATTGCCAAAGCCCAGGTTTCAGCTCAATGGCCTTCAGATACATTTTCTCGGCTTCTTCAGGATGTCCTGCCTGCCGTAAAACATTTCCAAGATTGTGATATGCGTCAGGATACCGAGGGCTGAGCTCTATAGCCCGAGCAAAAGACTCTGCGGCTTTTTGTAGATTACCTTGACGCGCATACATATCTCCAAGATTGTTATGTGTTTTTGGATCTGATGGTGATGCTTTTGCTGTTGCAACCCAAAGTTTATCTTCATTTTGCCAATCAATATTTCTGACAATTGTTCGAACTGAAAATGCTAAAAGTAGAATTGAAAAAATAATATAACCGATTGTTTGATATTTTTTATTTTCAATAAGTTTATATAAAACTGCGGAAAACGCAAAATATAATCCAACTGACCCTAAATAAGAATATCTTTCTGCAACAAGCCATGACAATCCGAATGGATTCAGTGTCGGAAAAAGGGTAATAATAAAAAAACAAAGCCAAAAAAATATTGATTTATTTTTCCGATAGCTTATGGCTATCCCTGCGAAAAATGCTACTGTTATAAGCAGAAGAAACAAAAACTGAATCAAAACAAATTGAAACTCTGATTGGTAAAGCGTCAGATGTCGAGGCC
Organism: Candidatus Roizmanbacteria bacterium GW2011_GWA2_37_7; assembly: GCA_000990445.1. Classification (GTDB taxonomy): domain Bacteria; phylum Patescibacteriota; class Microgenomatia; order UBA1406; family GWC2-37-13; genus UBA1450. Next base: position 16,539 of record LBTJ01000007.1, on the reverse strand, counting down.
ATATAAATAATTTCAGATATGTGCCGATAGCACTTGGAATTAAAAAAAATGGATTTTCTACAGTAAATTTTGTGGGAGCGCCGTGTTCAGTCCGTAGATATACTAATCGTTCGCTTATGCGAGTAATCAAAATCAAACCCCATACGAAAGAAATCCCAAAAAATGCAGATACTGGTTTCCACGTGTTTTTCAAAGATCCAAACGTCAGTTCATACAGTCCAATAATAAATGGAAAAATAATTACTTTTTCTGACGCAGACAGTGCACAGACATAAGAAATGAGTGAAAAGATAAAGTATTTTTTTGATTTGTTAACTTTAAATTTTAGATATAAATAGAAAGATAATAGCAAAGAAAAACCAGATTGTGCATAAATTCCACCAGAAATCCAGATCACAGATTCGATCATCATTGGATGAATTGCAGCGAATGACGCGACAAAAAAAGGTAAAAATTTCTTTTTTGAAAAAAAAGGCACGATCAAATACGTCATCCAAACAAAACCAACATGGAATACAATATTCCAAATCCTAAATAAAAAAGGAGTAAATCCGCCAATTTTATAAGCAATTAAATACTGAAGCGAACGTAAGATAAACGTCGGGGCAATGAATAAATAATTTTGAGACTTCAATGCTGCTTCATTTCTTAAAATTGCATACACATCATCCGAAACAAATTCAGCACCAAAGCCGTTTGCATAGACCAGAATAATAAACATGGCAAGAAGTACCAGATAGGGAATATGTTCTATAAGATTTATTTTTTTTATTGGCTCGGTTTGTTCTTTTGGCTTTTTGAATAAAATCTGATTGTCACTAATATGCTTTTGAATGATGTCAATAGGGGTATGTATTGTCTTGGCAATACCTTCAACTGTTTCTTGCGGGTAATGTTTTTGTATGTAGCGCTTTTGAGAGTACGTCAACTTCATGCTGTTTATTGTAATCTGTTGTATCTAAAATGCAAAATGATTCGTTTACATATAAAATATCATATGCATAAAGTCTCGATTATTATCCCAACAAAAAATTCTGGAAAAACAATCCGCAAGTGTCTTAAATCCGTGCGTGATCAGTCGTACCCGAATATCGAAATTGTTGTTGTTGATAATTTTTCTTTAGATCATACACTCAAAATCGCACAAAAATATGCAGACTACGTCTTTTCAGCAGCCCCAGAACGTAGCGCTCAGCGAAACTATGGTGTACACAAATGTACCGGAGAATATGTGATGATTGTTGACTCAGATATGTATCTGAGTCTAAATGTAATAAAAGAGTGTGTTGAAGCATTAAAAAAGGATATCATTGGCATATACATTCCTGAAAAAATTCTTGGCAATACATTTTGGACAAGTGTCAGAAATTTTGAACGTGGATTTTACAATAGTACCTGTATTGATACCGTGCGATTTCTCAGGAAAAAAGATTTCGAAAAAATAGGCGGTTTTGATGAACGACTTCGTGTTGCTGAGGATTGGGATTTTGATAGACGGATTCGGATACTCGGTAAAACAACTGAGATATTTGCTCATGTGTTTCATGATGAGTCATCATTTGCAATACGCAAATATATTGGAAAGAAAAAGACATACTTTCATGGTTTGCAGATATATCAAAAAAAATGGAACAATGATTCGGATGTGAGAAAGCAAATTGGCTTTTTTTACCGAATGATCTGGGTATTTATTGAAAATAATAAATGGAAACGATTATGCAGACACCCTATTCTTTCGATTGCAATGTTACTTTTGCGAACAATGGTGGGGTTTGAGTATCTTATCTCAAAAATTTCTATGAACAACAATTGTCTGGTCTGAAACTGATATATTATGAAACAAAATACGTATCCAATAAAGACTACTTGGGACAAACAATGGAAAAACTATAATAACGCACCATTTTTCAAACCTAATCAAAAAGTAATTCAAGAAATTATTCATTGTTTTAATAGTACTATTATGAATAAAAAAATACTGGAGATAGGAGCAGGCTCAGGTTGTGATATTATTTGTTTGACTAAAATGGGAGCGCGTGGATATGCTGTAGATTTTTCATCCGAATCAATTAAAACAATGCATTATTGGTCAAGGGAAACAAAAACTAAAATAGACATCAATCAAGCGGACATTCGGCAGTTGCCCTATAAAAAGCCAATTTTTGATATGGTTTATTCTGTAGGACTTATGGAACATTTCGACGATCCTTTACCTTTATTAAAACAACAGCTATCAATTATTAAAAAAGGTGGATTTCTTCTCATAGATGTTCCGCAAAAATATTCGTTATATTCCATCGCAAAACATATTCGTATGAGATTTGGTACTCACCCTTTTGGATGGGAAACAGAGTTTTCAATAGCTGATCTTAAAAAGATTTCCGATAAACTAAATCAAAAAGTAGTGAGGTTTTATGGAAGAGATTTGGATATCATACAAAAAATTCCTATTCAAATTCGCCCATTTTTTAATTCCCTTTACAAGAAACTATTTGAAGATACTTTCATTTCTCCTTATATTGGTCTTTCTATCGGAATGATCATGAAAGTAAATTGATATAACTTATTAATATAATCTTTAAATGAAAAAACAGACTCAAATAAGAAAAAAAACGATTTCACTTATCGTTCTCAATTATAATGGTCTTCAACATCTTGATGATTATTTTACGTCTGTTTTTTCTCAAACTCTTCTACCAAATGAGGTGATAATGTTTGATAACTTATCTCAAGATGGAAGCCGAGAATTTGTACGGAAAAAATTTCCTTCGGTTAAGATTATTACCGAGGATGAATTCAATACGGGAACGGCTCTTGCGATAAACACCGCATTTACTCATACTCACGATGGTTACATCATTTTACAATCCAATGATATTATTTTAGACAAAAATTGTATTCAATCACTATTTGAGAGCCTGATTGCTGATCAGTCTGTTGGGATCGTAACAAGTATTACTATTCGCTATCCCAACATGAAGCTACGGAGATTTATTGTAGATCAAGCTGGCGGAAACATTGATATGTTTGGATTTGGTATGCAAAACTATCCCCAAATACCATTTAAGGATATACCTGAAACAGGCGAGGTATTTTTTGCGTATGGCGATTCGCTCATGGTTCGAAGAGAAGCTTTTGAAAAAGTAAACGGGTTTGATACTCGTATGTTTATGCTCAATGATGACCTTGACTTTTCATGGAGAGTGAGGCAGTTGGGATACAAAATAATGTATACAAAAAATTCGTTTGTGTATCATAAAGGAAGCGCGACAATAGGAGCTATATACAAGCGTCCACAAATACGCTACTGGAGTGAGAGAAATAGTATTCGCTGTTATCTAAAAAATACCTCCTTTGGTCATTTTCTCATAACATTTCCTTTTTACATTGTATTACTGTTTGGAGAAATGTCATATTTTTTATACAGAGGAAAGTTCGCGCTCTTTTTTTCTGATGTAAAGGCAATATTGTGGAATTTGGTGTATCTTCCGGAAACAATGTCTCTTAAGATAAAAAACCAGTTATTTTCAAAAAAAAATAACATCGAACAATTGATAAATTATAAAAGTTTCAAACTCATGCTTTTTAGAAACTTCAGCAAATCAATATGATATCTCTACAAAATTTTATGATTCCTTTTTATAAGGATATAAAACTTGTTAATCCAGATGCACTTCATAAAAAAACCATTCTGATTACGGGCAGTAATGGTTTAATTGGTGGAAACTTAGTGGCATATTTTGATTACTTGTCAGAAAAAAATAATCTTCAATTATCAATAATTGGTGTGAGTCGATCAAAAAAAGAACCATGGCTGCCAAATTCTCATCATATCAACTATATCAAAGAGGATTTAACTCAAGGACAACTAAAAGCACTCTCATTCCCATTTGATTATTGTATCCATGCAGCAACATACGCTCAGCCAAAAAAAATTCTTGCCAATCCGCGACAAACTGTTGCTCTCAACATTCATGCTTTATTTAATATTCTAGAGCAATCTAAAAAGAACAAAGCCAGGGTACTTTATATAAGCTCTTCAGAAATATATGGAGAAACAAATAATAAAAAACCTGCGCTTGAGTCATATTTCGGATCTGTAAATACTTTGTCCGACCGTGCTATCTATGCAGAATCAAAACGGCTAGCTGAATCCATATGTTATCAATATCATCGGACAGTATCAATTACTATTGCGCGCATATTACTCAGTTATGGGCCAGGGGTAAAGTATGATGACAAGCGGGTATATTCAGAGTTCATAAGACAAGCACAAACCACTGGTAAAATAACAATGATGAATGCAGGTCGGGCAAAAAGGGCGTTCTGCTTTATTACTGATACCATTGAGATGGTAATCAACTGTATGTTGAGCGGTACGGAGCTGGTATATAATATTGCAGGTCAAGATAGTACTACTATTTCTGAACTTGCTCAAAAAATAGCTCACTTGAATAACTCTCAATTCATGGGATACACGAATAAAAACCAAGAAATAAGCGGTACACCAATAAACTCAATTATTAGCAATAGTCGATACTGTAGTGAATTCCAAAAAAAAACATTTGTTGGTTTTTCTGAAGGGTTACAAGCCATTTCATCTTGGTTTAAAAATATCAAATAATTATGATAAACATATCCTATCAAAAAATAATGAACATACATGATTTAACTGATACAGAAAAAATTGAGTATTTAATTCATTTTGAAAATGAAATAGCTCAAATATATGAAACTGCGGCAATTAAAGGTCCTATTCATCTACGTGGGGGAAATGAAAAAATTCTTATAAAAATATTTAAACAAATTAATACCGATGATACTGTGTTTGCAACATGGGCAAATCATTTGGAGGCTCTTTTACATTGTATACCTCGTGAAAAAGTAAAAAAACGAATTCTTGATGGGCACTCAATGGCAATGAATTTTCCCGAGTATAATTTTTATACAAGCTCAATTGTGAATGGAATTTCTCCCATCGGAGTAGGTGTGGCATGGGCAATTAAAAAACAAAATAAAGACCAAAAAATATTTATATTCATAGGAGACATGACCTTTCAGAGTGGTGCAACTATAGAATCTATTCGATATAGTATAAATTTTGATCTTCCGTGTAATTGGATAATTGCTGATAATAATCTGTCAGTGAATACTCAAACTGATATAGCGTGGGGAGGAAATATACAAAGATTATATAAATTTTTTGAAAAAGAAATATCTTATAATCACTGTAAAAATGTAACTATTAAGTATTATCGTTATAAAAATACATGGCCACATGCAGGAACTGGAACGTTTGTCTCTTTTTAATCTCTTTTAGTTTTTTACGATTCTTGCGTTAAATAATCTCGTTATGAATAAATATTTGTCTCAAATTCAAAGAGGAATGGATCTTCTTGGATCTGATTCTCGAACTCTCTTTATTGGTCAGGCTATGAGATATAAGGGACATGCAGTAAGCCAGCAGGTTATGCATTTCCCACTGGAAAAACGTATCGAACTTCCTGTTGCAGAAGATTTTCAATCCGGTTTCGCACTTGGCTTGGCATTACAAGGATACATTCCTGTCTCAATTTATCCACGTCATGACTTTACTATTTTAGCTTTAAACCAAATAATAAACCATATTGATAAATGGACGCTCATGTGTCCGAATTCTTATCCAAAAATAATAATAAAGATATTGGTTGGGGCAAAAAAACCTCTAAACGGAGGTTATCAGCATACCGCAGACTATATTGAAGCTTTCAAAAAAATGTGCCAAACAATAAAAATTGTTAATTTAACGAGCCCTGATGAAATATATCCAGCATATAAAACTGCTTTGAATGATGAAGGGAGTTATATTTTATCTGAATATACCGAACTATATTAATATGAATCGTTTCATAATTAGATGTTAAAATCATGGCAATCATCAGTACAATATGAAAAATAAACCTTTTCTTTGGAAACTACAAGAAAATATTATTGAAAAAGAAAATAAAAAAACGTTAATTAAATTCATTACGTCAACAGATCGCTTTACTCAATTTACGCAAGTAAAAAAATTTGAAAATGAATGGTCTGCATGGCAGGGACGAAAATACAGCGTTTTTGTTAATTCCGGAAGTTCGGCGATATTATTAATTTTTTCTGCCCTAAAAGAATATTATAAATGGGAAAAAGACACTGAAATAATCGTTCCTGCAGTAACATGGATTACCGATATTTCTATTCTTCTCCAGCTTGATTTACAACCAGTTTTTGTTGATATCAACTGTAATGATTTCTCTTTTGATTATGATGACTTAGCTGCTAAAATTACTTCAAAAACAAAAATAATATTTCTCACACATCTTATTGGTTTTCCTGCCAATATAGATATCATAAAAAAAATTATTGGTAAAAGAAAAATCCACCTTATAGAAGACTGTTGTGAATCACCAGGAGCGAAAACTTTTTATACTAAGGTCGGCAATTGTGGTTTAGTAAGTTTATTTAGTTTCTACTGGGGGCATCATATGACAACCGTTGAAGGGGGGATGATTTGTACTGATAATAAAAATCTTTATCATTTATTTCTTCTCAAAAGATCTCATGGTCTTGCCCGTGAATTACCGAAAAAACTTCACCGTTATTACAAAAATAAACATAAAGATATTGATTTTAACTTTCTTTTTCTTACCAATGGTTTTAATGTACGAAATACCGAACTGAGTGCAGTTTTGGGAAGTTCGCAATTAGAAAAGCTTGATGTGTACATTGCGCAAAGAAACAATTCGTATCAAAAATTTCTTACAATTATCAAAAAATACCCAACTTTCCTTTATTCTCCTAATAACGACGGCATCTCTTCTTTTTGTTTGCCATTTATCCTGAAAAAAATGTATATAAAAAATAATCTCCAAAAGTTTCTTACTGCTGAAGGAGTAGAAACACGACCGATTATTAGCGGCAATTTATTGCGACAACCCTTTTTAAAATCCCGGTTTAAAAACAAAGGATTTCCTCATGCTGATTTTTTACATAAAAATGCATTTTATATTGGAAATAATCAGTTTGTTGATAACAAAAGACTGAAACATCTCAAAAATCTCTTAGAAAAATTTTTTACAAATCCAAAATATATCATATATGAATAAAACATCAAGAATATATATAGCTGGCCACACGGGACTCATTGGGAGCGCAATTGTTCGTAAATATAGACGAGAAGGTTTTACAAATATCATTACAAGAACTCATCAAGAACTTGACTTATGTGATCAATTGTCGGTAAAAAAACTATTTAATGAAGAAAAACCCGAGTATGTAATTTTGGCAGCGGCAAAAGTAGGCGGAATTCAAACAAATAGCGCACATCCCGCTCAATTTTTGATAGAAAATCTGAGTATTCAAAATAATGTAATTTTGGCAGCTCATGAGTACAATGTACAAAAATTACTCAATATCTCCTGTGGTTGTGCATACCCAACAAATGCAATGCAACCAATAAAAGAAGAATATTTACTGTCAGGAAAGCCAGAAATAACAAATGAAGGCTTTGCAATTGCAAAAATTGTGGGAATAAAACTTTGTGAAAAAATCCATCTGGAATTCAATCAGAACTTTATTTCATGTATTGCTGCAAACACATACGGGCAAAATGATCATTTTGATGAAAACAGGTCACATGTCATTTCATCGCTGATACGGAAATTGCATGATGCAAAACAAAACAATCTTCCCGCAATTACTATATGGGGTACGGGAACAGCGCTTCGAGAATTTATCTATGTAGACGATCTCGCTTATGCATTGCATCTTCTTATGCAAAAATATTCTGATCCGGAAATAATCAATATTGGATCTGGATATGAAATCTCTATTCAAGAGTTAAGTACCATTATTCAAAAAGTAATACAGTACAAAGGAACTATACGATTTGACAGTTCGAAACCAGATGGAATGAAGCGAAGACTATTGGACAATACGAAAATGAAAGCTCTCGGATTTACACTCAAAATTTCTTTAGAAGAGGGGATTTCACGTACCTATCAATTTATGTTAAAAGCACAATGAAATAAAGTATGAACATCTTTTCAAAATGTATTTGTTATTTTTTACGACTTCCAGCTGAGTTTAAGGGAATGACGTTTGGAAAAAACAGTTTTATTGGACCAGGATATGATTTTTTGTTTGTTAACCTAAGTAACGTTACTGTTAAGGATCATGTCATGATTGGCAAACAAGCATGGATTCAAACAGTGGACAATGGAAAGATATCAATTGGATCAGGAACACATATTGGCCGTGACGTTGTACTTTCGGCAAGAAAGCATATTGCCATTGGCAATAATTGTTTGCTCTCATATCGTGTGTCAATTCTTGATCACGATCATAATCTGAATTCATCGGCGTCATCTCCAATGCAAAGTGGAGTTACAAAAGGACTGGCAATTACAATCGGGAATAACTGTTTTATCGGTGCGAATGTTTGTATCACGAAAGGAGTGACTCTCGGAGATCATTGTGTGGTTGGGATAAATAGTGTAGTGGCAAAATCATTTCCCGACAATTCAGTCATTGCCGGCAACCCCGCAAAACGTATCAAATCGACGGACGACTAAATACATCATACTATCTTCAAATAGGGTATTGTAATGATAAACTGCCCGCCACGCTCACGATATTTCTTGTTTTTCTCAATAATTTCTTTGGCAAAGTTCCATGAAAAAAGAACTGTATAATCAGGCGTTTCGTTTTTTATTTTTGTTTCAGGATAAATGGGGATATGAGTTCCTGGAGTATATTTCCCGTGCTTGTATGGTGTTGAATCAACAATATAATTGATTATATCTGTTGAAATTTCACAGTAATTCAGAAGTACATTCCCTTTGGCAGATGCGCCGTATCCAATAATCGTTCTTCCGTCTTTTTTTATTCGCTTTAAAAAATGTACAAGGTCTCGTTTTATCACTTTGACACGCCTGGCAAACTCGTTATACGTTGAACGCAGATGAAGTTTTTTTAGTTTTTCTTCTGCAATACATTTTTCTACCCGAGGGTGTACAGAGTGATTGCTTTCTTTGTGAGAAATAAATATCCGTACAGACCCGCCATGAATCGATTGTTTTTTTATATCAATAATTCGAAGATCATATTGATCAAATAATTTTATAAGTGGTCGTATTGATAAATAACTTAAATGTTCATGATATATAGTGTCAAATTCATTATTATCCAATAAATCAATAAGATACGGGGCTTCGATAATGAATAATCCATTTGTTTGTAACAGTGCTTTGATTCCCGCTATTACATTATGGAGATTATCAATATGTGCAATAACATTTGTTGCTGTGATAACATCTGCCTTTCCATACTGGCGTAAGACCTTTTCAGCTGTATTGCTATTGAAGTATGCGTTCATAGTCTTGATCCCACGTGTATTTGCCACTGCTGCTAAATTTTCTGCAGGATCAATTCCAAGTACGCGTTTGCCTTTCTTTTTTAAAATTGAAAGAAGTGTGCCATCATTGCTTCCAATATCTACAACGAAAGTAATTTTATGAATGCCGGCTTTTTTAATGATTTCATCTGCAAATTTTTGAAAATGCGTCACCATTGTTTGCGATGTAGAAGGAATATAAAGATAATTTTTAAACATAATTTCGGCAGGGATTACATGCTTTAGCTGTACCAAAAAACAAGATTCACATACACAAACTTTAAGGGGATAATGAAGTTCGGACTTATGAAGATCGCTTTTTTCCAAAAACCCATTGGGTATCGGCATAGAACCAAGTGAAAGAAATGGGTAGAGCTTTGATGATCCGCAGATTCTACAAGTTTTTCTTCGGTATTTTTGTAAAGGAATCTTCTTATTTAAGAGCGTTCTCATAGTACAATTATACTGAAGAAATCATACTATGAAAATTTCAGAAAAACCATTGGTTAGTATTGGCATGCCGTTATATAACGGAAATAGATACATAAAACAGTCCATACAAGCAATTCTTCATCAATCGCATGCAAATCTTGAGCTCATTATTAGTGATGATTCATCTGAAGATAATTCATTTCAAATACTTCAAGAGTTTACAATAAAAGATACACGAATCAAACTCTTTCAACATAAACACCTTGGTTCTATTCAAAACTTTAACTTTGTCCTTGAAAAAGCATCGGGCGAATATTTTATTTGGGCCGCCCAAGATGATATTCATCATCAAGATTTTGTAGAATCATTACTAAGTCTCATGCTTCAGGATGCAACCGTATCTCTGGTGATGAGTGATTACCGAAATCTACATACGAATAAAACATACAAAATTTATGAGCCTCCATTATTTAAGATTGCAGCGTGTAATGAATCGCTTGAATATTACTTAAAAACACATAATCTTTCTTTATTTTATGGAATGTTCAGAACTAAAATTTTGAAACACATTGGCGGGTATCATGTAGATTTTCGCCCATATTTCAAAAGCAGTGATTTTTTGACAATCTATAAAACATTGCTTGCAGGCAAGCTTGGTTTTGTTCATCGTGTTCTTTTTTATAAGCGCGATACAGGCTTTTATACCAATGAATATAGTAACCTAAAACAAAAACCAATGAGCATACTTACAACACATATTGTTCGGTATGCACTGTTCCCAGTTCATTACATTTTTGATTTTATGTATGGGACAATGTATCTTTTATGTTCTGGCCTGCGACTCGATCAGAAGATTCAAGCACAGGTGTGGCTCCTAATCTGCACCGCTCGTCTGTTTGGACGATATATAATCAAGTCATTACAAGGAACTTTCATCGTGCTGAAGAGAATATTGAAATTATGAAAAAAATAACAGTATTTTTGAATGCATACAGCCAAGGTATAAGTGGAGCAGATAAAATATGTATTGAGACATGGAAGCGTATACCCGGTCATGCTGTCACATGCATCACATCACAAAATGGAAAAAAAATGTGTGAACAACTTGAATTTAACTGCAATTTCAAGATCACGACAACTGAGTCAGAATTCCGCAACCCAATCCTGACATACCTGAAAAGAATCTTTCTTGGCATATGGATTGCGATAATATCACCGAAACAAGATATTCTTTACTCATCATCAGATCAGCTTCCAGATATTCTTCCTGCTTTTGTAATGCATCTAAAAAATAGTCATGCAAAATGGATTGTACGAAGCTATCACAAGATTCCTTTGAGTCGAAGAATCTCTCACATTGCACAAAAACTGAGTTGGTTTATTATGTCGCGATTCTCTGCAACAATCATCACCGCAAGTTCAGTGATGGAAAAAGAATTACTTCAATATGGTTTTCCATCAGAAAATATTCACATTGTGTATCCTGGAATAATAAAGGTAAAAATATCTATAAAACAACGAATTCTCAAACCATATGATGCAGTTTTTGTATCACGGCTCCATGAATCGAAAGGTATTTTAGAACTTATCAATATCTGGAAAAATGTGACGCAGGAATTTCCACATGCAACTCTTGGGATTATTGGAACAGGTGATACGCAAATAGTACAGAAACTTCATGAAAAAATGAAGAAGCATAATCTTACAAAATCAATTTCGCTATTGGGATATTTATCAGACAAGGAAGTTGCACATTACGTATCAAGCAGCAAAGTTTTTATTTTCCCAAGCCATGAAGAAGGATTTAGTCTGACAATTGCTGAAGTACTTTTTCTAGGTACGCCGATTGTCACGTATGATCTTCCGATCTTTCAAGATATTTTTCCAGATGCATTCATACCTGTGCCGTGTTTTAATAGTAAAATGTTTAGTAACAAAATTATTGATGTATTGAGTAATCCAAAAAAATATCAATCAACATTAGCGCTCGGTAAAAAGATCAACAAAAAATATTCTTGGAAAAATGCAATAGAAAAAGAACGAATAATTTTAGATTTATGATTTATGACAATTTCAGTACTCATTCCTGTTTACAAGGGATCGCAAATACTTGAGGCAGCCCTTGAAAGCGTTCTCAACCAAACTGAAAAACCCGATGAAGTAATTATCGGCAATGATACACCAGCTGATAATACCCAAGAGAATAAAAAAATAGCTGCATTAATTGATGCATTTGAAAAAAAGGCAAAGTTTCCGGTTACATCTATAACAAACAAACACAATCTCGGATGTCAGAAAAATTTTCAGAAAATCACTGACACTGCTTCGAAAGATATTGTTTTATATCTAGCGCACGATGATATTTTATCAATCAATGCAGTGTCTATAGTTAAGAACGTATTTCAAAATAATCCAAAAGTGGGATTTGCGACTCGGCCGTATTTCTGGTTTTTTGATGATGTACAAAAACCAATCCGCCATGTACCGCCGCCAAATATAAATCAGCACACGCTCATTCCATCAGCAAATCAACTGATTAAACCCACGCACACCTTCAATATCACCAATACCATTCAGGATATCGATAGCGCAGTACATGCAATTTTTGGCTCAATAGGCCAGATCTCCGGTCTTGCGCTTCGGAGGAAATGGATTCAAAAACCATTTCATATAGATATTTTTCCCGGACATATATATCCGATTGCTGATATTTGGAAACAGCATCAAGGAATATTTATCAAAAATTATATTGTTGCAATAGGTACTGCCACAAGTCAAAGCAGAACAGTGACCGGCATGTATGATGATTCGCCAACCGAGCAGTGGATTCGCATGTTCCGGCATCATTTTCAAGATAAACGATATCAACAAATATTAAAATCATGCACAAAGCATATCGCCACAAACTATATCGGGCTCATTCAGATCAAAAATTATAGCTCAATGTCGCATGTATTTCGCGAAATATGTACATTAATGAAGTTTCGTAAAAGAAATATTTTTGAGCTACAATTTTGGATGTATTCATTACTTGCAATAGTAATTCCAAAAAAATTTCTGAGATTTCTGACTGACTGGTACAAACAAAATATTCTATCAATAACAGTTCCTGAAATACGATTTAAATAGTAAAAATAATTTATTGAATACATTCATAACGCAAATTTTACATTCTCATACAAAAACATGGCAAAAAAAACAGGCATTTCAAATCATAAAATTCAATATGATCGCTGCGCAATAGCGTATAAACAAAAGATTGTAGAGTTTGCAAAAAAGACAAAGAATCAAAAAGTCCTGGATGTGGGATGCGGGCTTGGGAATTATACGTCGCTTTTTCTTCATTCCAATAATTCCGTGCACGGGCTTGATATTCAAGATGTTCGATTAAGGCACCATACATCTTTTGCATTTCGTCTTTATAATGGATACACATTTCCCTATGCATCAAATTACTTTGATACCGTGACTTGCTTTGATGTTCTGGAACACATCAAACATGATGTATGTACGGTCAGTGAAATATATCGGGTTTTACAGCCAAATGGGCGAGTTTACATTGCAACACCAAATAGACATCGGCTGATAAGTCTTCTTAAGATACTTATTGGGAAAAAAGATATATTTCCAAAAATAATGCAAGAAAAGGGAATTGGTGGAAAATCATTCCATGTCAGAGAGTATACTGAACATGAGCTCTATACTTTATTTCAAAATGCGCAGTTTCGTGACATTACAATTTCCACGTTTATGAAAACACAACTTATCAATCTCTCAAAAAATACATTTGTGCAAGGTGGATTTTTATTAACTGTATCTAGTTTTATTGCTGGCTTTCTCAACTATCTTTTTAATATTTTTGCTGCCCGCGCTCTTGGACCTGAAGGGTATGGAGAGATTGCTGCATTGTTTGCCTACATCGTAGTTCTTTCTATTCCCATGGGAACTATTACTTCGCTTCTGATCCAAAAAATCGGTAGTGCTGAAAATCCTAAAGAATATGCTGTTGCAGTACATTCATGGATTGTGGAAAAGACAAAAAAATGGTGGTTTTTAATATTTGGAATTGTCATAATTACACCATTTATCCCTTCTGTCACCAATCTGTCGCCAATGAGCGGATATATACTGCCATTTTTGATGGTTGTATCCTTTGCTTCTGCGTACTATACCGGAGCGCTTCAGGGTCTTCATATTTTTTTCTTGTTTGCGGTTATATCAATCGGTAGCGTTCTTCTTAAACTTACAGGGGCGATTCTTGCTTTGTATGGGTTTGGAGGACTGGAAATTGTCCTGGTATTTCTCGTTTTATCTGGGATCGTTGGTCTTTTATTAAATCATCTTATTTTTATAAAAAACATACGAGCAAAGGCTGGTCAGATCATGATTAAAAACCATGGCATCAGAAATATTTTCAAGGACAGACAATTATGGCTCACAACCGGAGTCATGGCAGCTTTAGCTCTTATGAATAATGTAGACATCATGTTTGCCAAGAAATTTTTTGATGCAGAACAAGCAGGACTATATAGTTCATGGGCGCTATTTGCAAAAATAATTTTTTATGTTCTTGGTCCGATTTTGACAATGTCCTTTATTTTCTTTTCAAGTAAAAAACACGAGATCAAACATCAGATTGTTTTTATTTCGTCATTTATCTTTCTTGCAATGGTTGGAGTGATCACAAATTTGGGGTATGGGGCATTTGGAAAATTGATTATTGATAGTCTTTTTGGGAAAGCGTTTTGGGGTGCCATTCCATTTCTTGAATGGGCAGCATATTTTGGTACGGGGTATACCATGATGACGTTTATGATGTACTACTATCTTGCAAAAAAGAATACAATTTCTTTGCTTCCTGCAGTGCTTTTTCCTGTTTACCTTATAACGCTCTTTCTATTTTCCAAAACTATCTCTGACGTCATGTACATAAGCACTATCTATACCTATGTCAATATTACAATCTTTCTTCTTGTTTTTTTCAAAGATAGGTTTTTGTTTTTGATACATTAGAGAAAATATCGTATGCAGTCTTTATATAAGATAATTTGTTCTTTCATACTTTTTAGTCTTATCATATTTAGTTTGAATGTACAAATCTATGCTCAAACCGACGCACCAACCGCTACTCCAACAGAAACGCCAACTCCTACTTCTACTAGCTCGCCAACACCAACTGAATCACCCACACACATACCAACAACAATAGAAACGCCAACCCCTTCGCCGACACCTGAGCATCTGGTTACCTATGGTCCACCTATTCCAAATAGACCTCAGCAAAAACAACAAGGTCAGGTCAAATCAGCTTTTTCAGACGAAAGCGGACCGGGAAACATTTTTGATAGTAAACTCGGTGAGGGCACGAGTGGAGTGATCAAAGTCATGGTGAGCGTGATCGCCCTCACACTGACAGGTATCGTCGGCTGGTTTGCAATGAAATCAAATACAAGGATAGAGGTGGAGGAGGGGAGTGAAACAATTACTCAAGACGAAACAAATCTCCCTAATGAATAATATATGCAATTGCATATCGATATATTAAATATGTAGAAATATTCGTAAATTATTTGTAATCCTACTTTCGATTCGGTAATCTAAAAATAATGGTGTGGAGAAGATATATCTCCGTTTACGCTTTCTTTTTATTCTTCTTAATGCTGTTTATTGCTCCAAAAACATCTGCAATTGAAATAAAATCATATCTTGTGACTGAATATCAGGAAATCACTAGAGAACCATATCTAACTACCGTACTCTACTACAAACACCAAACCTTTCCCTGGAAATCAGGAAAAGTAGTATTGAGTGGCAGTCCTGACGGTACCAAGTCAGTGAATATTGGATGGAAAATAGAGATTCTAAACGCTAGAGACCAGTCAAGAATGTTTAGTTTCAATAATACAGATCAAATTTACAACTGCGTTGAAAAAGAAATGCCTCCGCTCAATATTACCCATCTCCTTTCAGAAGGAAGTAATACGCTCTTTATCCGTTTTGTAAGACCATGTTTTGTCACATACAAGATGCAAGACATCGGTCCGATGTATGTCGTGCATTTTGATGACTATGAGATCTCAGATGATCCGTTTCTTGATCTTCCCTGGGATTATGCCGGTGATGGGCGAATTTTTGATGATGTTGCCATTCGGATGAGCTCGTATTTTGATCATGAATATCCACTGTTGAGTACGAAGTTGAGGGAACCAAACGAGTTTAAATTTAGTGTTTTTTCTTTTCGAAGCGATCAACGAAGTAATGATTTAGATTACTCTTCTCACGATGGATACGACTGGGCTCGCTCTGCTGGCGCTATCCATCTTGATCCGGTTCTCGCATCTGCTGCCGGCTGGGCGACATATCATTACAATAAATACTCAGGAAAGGCTATCTATATCGATCATGACAATGGATATCAGACGCGCTACTATCACCTTGATTCCGATGGTCTGGTCACCACATCCTCTCAGAAAGTATGGGTCAATGATCGTCAGCAAATAGGAAAAGTAGGTTTTACGGGAAACGTCAGTCCAACAGGGAGTAAAGGCGCACATATCCATTTTATGGTCATCAAAGACAAAGACGGCAATGGTTCGTTTGATGATAATATCCCCGATGGAATAACCGACCCCTTTGGCTGGCAAGCAGCTGGCTCCGACCCATGGCCGGCTTATTCTTTCACCTATGGAGGGAGC
>LBTJ01000006.1 GCA_000990445.1 Candidatus Roizmanbacteria bacterium GW2011_GWA2_37_7 | reverse complement strand
AATTCTCAAAACAGCTTTTTTATTTACATGTGCTTCAGGTTCAAGGTATGCGTTTACAATCCTTGACCTCTCAGGATTATCTTCATCAATATTCCCTTCTTCTTTGATGACTGATCCATTTTCGTATTCAACACATAAATGAGTTTTTTCAAAGGTAACGGGCAGAACCGTACCTTTTGTTTTCAGGACATAACTTACGGTGTCAATTACTGTGTCGTAGTTATCACATACTTTCTCCAAAGCTGAAAGAAAAATATTTCCAAAATTATGGCCTTGTAGATCACCTTTCTCAAATCTATATAAAAATAATTTTCTCCATAGTTCTGGAGCATCAGAAAGAGCCACTAGACATTGACGAAGATCTCCCGGAGGAAGCACTCCAAGTTGATCTCGCAGTCTCCCGGTTGATCCACCAGAATCCATCATTGTTACAATTGCAGCAAGATCAAAATTATGTTTTTTCAAACCCGAAAGCACCACAAATGTTCCTGTTCCACCACCGATAACAGTTACTTTTTTCATATATAGAACTTCAACGTACTTCTATTGTACACTAAAAGAGATTGAAGGATGATACAGGAATATCATAAAAAAAGAAGGTGCCTGTCTTCTTTGGTAGTTTGTGTATAATTATCATTGAATACAAATTGTAAGTTTCAAATTAGATGTATGAAACCGCTTGTAGTAATTCTTGCTGGAGGAATTGGTAAATCTTTCTCACCACTGACGATAAATAAAACATTGATTCCACTTCTTGGAAAGCCCATGCTGCAACATGTGATTGAGATGGCCGAATCTTCAGGTTTTCAGGAAGCACTTATCATAACAAACTCTGAAAATGAAGCATGGCTTTCATCATATCAGCCATTTAATATCACCCTTACAACTCGAAAAGTAAAACCAACAGGTATGGGCGATGCTCTGCTTCAGTCTGAAGATGAGATCGGAAACCAACCAATCTTGGTGATGAATGCATCTGACATGATCGAATCAGTGTTTTTTAAATCAATGATGCGACAGACATTTGACTCTTATTCATATATTACTGGACAAAAAGTCAACAAGTATTTTCCCGGCGGATATATCAAAATGGACGGAACAAGAGCTTTGGAAATTCTCGAAAAGCCTGGATCAGGAAAAGAGCCAAGTGATCTTCTTAATTTAGTATTTCACTACTTTTCTGAACCTCAGGATTTTTTGTCAATTCTCAAAAAAACTCCAACCTCAGATCAACAATACGAAATTGCCCTGAGCAATCTTATGAAACAACGACATGTAGATGTCCTCAAGTACCCAGGCCAATGGCAAAAACTCAAATATGCACACCATGTCCTTGACATGATGAATATGCTCCTTGAAACAAAGGATATAAATCACCGAGCACGATCATCGCATGTTTCTGCGCATGCAGTGCTTGAAGGAGATGTATATGTGGATGAAGATGTACATATTGATGCATATGCAGTGGTAAAGGGACCTGCATATATCGGTCGGCATGTACGCATAGGCAATCATGCACTTGTCAGGCAGTCAACGATTGAAGAAGGATCTATTGTTGGGTTTGGTTGTGAGGTTGTCCGAAGCTATATTGGTCCAAACTGTAAACTCCATCATAATTTCATAGGTGACTCTGTATTGGAAAGTGATATAAATCCCAGCTGGGGAACAACATTTGCAAATTGGCGCTTAGATAACGCCGATATAAAACTCGATCTTTCTGAAGAAGCAATCGAAACAGGAAGAAAAAAACTTGGGGCAATTGTTGCAAAAGGAGCTTTTTTCGGTGTAAACTGCTCAGTTATGCCGGGTGTGACAGTAGGACAGAATGCAAGGATTTACCCAGATAAAGTAGTACAAGGAAGTGTTTCAGAAAACGAAATTGTTAAATAATTGATTGATTTTAACCTTTATTTTTAAAATTTTCGTATTTCTCCACCTAAAGAACGAACTTTTTCAACAAAATTCTCATACCCTCTTTCAATATGATGCACACCTTTTACATATGATTCCCCATCAGCAACAAGCGCTGCAATGGCAAGTGTCGCGCCAGCACGAAGATCAGAAACAGTCAACACTCCCCCATGGAGATCTAAAGGTCCAGTAATGGCGATTGACTGCATGTACTCTTTACCTGCTTCATAGTTAAAAAAGTAATATTCATGTGGATTGGTGATCATCGGCTTGATAAACTCAACCGTTGCCCCAAGCTTTCTCAACTCTTCAACATAACTAAATCTGTTTTCAAAAATTCGTTCATGAATTGTTGATTTACCCTTCACTTGAGTCATTAACACTGCAAGAAGAGGCTGCCAATCTGTCAAAAATCCAGGGTGTGGCGCGGTTTCTATATCAATCGTCCGCATTGGTTTGTAATAAAATCTCCAAACGCCGTGCCCTTTTTGCTCAACTCCTGCTCCAGCATTTTGTAAAACATCAATAAATGCCAAAATGTAATGATCAGGAATTTTTGAAATCGTAATATCTCCACGGGTAGCAATTCCCAAAACAGCATAAGTTACTGCCTCAACTCGGTCTGCTGAAATAGTAAATGGTTTTTTTTGCGTCAGTGTATGAACACCTTTAATTATAATTTCGCAATCTTCACGATGAATATTTGCACCACCTTCATTGAGCATGGTGATAAGATCGTCGATCTCAGGCTCTTGAGCGGCATTTTTAATCCGAACAACTCCGTCACAAAAAACCGACATCATAATCATAAGTTCTGTGCCCGTATGTGACGGCTTTTCAAACGTATACTCTCCATGAGGCTGACCAAGAATTGATGCTTCATAATAACCTGTTTTAGAATTGTATGTTATCATAACCCCCAGTGTACGAAGTCCATCAACAATACGGTCGATCGAACGCGCACCAAGTCTGCAACCTCCAGGATTTGGAATTTCAGCTTTTTGAAACGTATAGAGAAGTGGCGCAAACAACAAAAACGATACACGTATTTTTGACGCATGAAGAAGATCAACTTTATTTTTTTGAAGTGTACGAGGATCAATGGTGACTGTATTGTGTGTATGATATATTTGAACTCCAAGAAGCTTCAGAAGATCAATCAAAGCTTCAATATCACATATTCTTGGAATATTATGGAGTACGACCGGCGAGTCAAATAATAGCGCTGCAATCAACACTTTTAAAGCAATATTTTTTGCACCTGAAAGTTGCAGTTTCCCTTTTAATGGTCGTGCTCCTTTTATGACATATGCATCTTCCATAATTTTGTATCTTTTAACAAATAACGTTTAACAACATAATAATATTATACGAAACACACTTCTTCTTTCAGCTTGATACCATAGACTTGTTGAACTGTTGATTTTACAGTATTGACGAGTTTCCGAAGATCTTCTGCCTTTCCGTTTCCAGTATTGATAATAAAGTTGGCATGTTTTTTTGATACTTCAAAACATCCTATTCTTTTTCCCTTCAGTCCAGCTTTATCAATGAGATATCCTGCAGACCCCGTAGGAAGTGAGTATTTTTCCTGTTCAGATTGAGATATATTTTGGAAAAAACATCCACCAGTTGCTACCCCAAAGGGTTGTGTATCTTTTCGATACCTCAATGCTTCTTCAGCATGCTTTTGCAACTCAGAAGCATCGTATTTCATCAATCGAAAGACTCCTTCAAGAAATATCTCACCTGTATCTTGGAGTTTCGAGTAATCATATGCAAAATCAAAATAATCTCTACTTTCTTTACGCACACTTCCATCCCGATCCATGATCGTAGCAATTAATAGACTGTCACTTACATATGAAAGGGGGCGAGTCCATTTTGAGTTCATATATATTGCTCCTCCAAGTGTACCAGGCAACCCATAGTGGTACTCAAATCCAGAAAGTCCCTGATCAATTGTTTCCTGAACAAGCATACTCATCGGATACCCCGAACTAAGCTTCAAATCTACAAATTGTCCTGATTCATCTTCGATGCTTTTACTGATAAAGCGATTCCGAAGAACAATTCCTAAAATCCGCTTCTGAAACACTGCAATGTTTGACCCTCCACCCACGATCAAAAACGGAATATCATATTCATACACGATACTCATGACTTTTCTCCAGTCTTCAATACTTATTGGTTCAAAAAAATATTCTGCAACTGTGTTCATTTTTAAGGTAAAAAATGCTGCAAGATCCTTGTCTTTTTCAAGGCGATCCCCAAATTCCCGATCAAGAACATCGTATTTTACATTTCGTATTTGCATATTATTTTTTTTCAGCAATTTCTAAAATATGCTTGCCAAGCATATACACATCTCCAGCACCCATGGTTATTATGAGATCATTTGGTTTTACAAGTACTTCGAGTTGATACATAGCTTCATCTTTTGATTGTGATGAAATCATGGTATCTGTATTCATCTTGTTTCCGAGCTCTGCAAGAACTTCTGAAGTTATCTTATTATCCGTTTGCTTTTCTCGAGCAGACGGAAATATTGGCAGAAGTACTACTTTATCAGCCTGAGAAAGAGCTTTGACAAACTCGTGTTTCATTTTTTCTGTCCGAGAGTATGTATGAGGTTGAAATAACACTACCAGCCTTTTATTTGGAAAACGCAATCGTGCTGCTGCAATTGTTGCTGATATCTCTGCTGGATGATGAGCATAGTCGTCATATAAAATTATTTTTTTTGTTTTTCCTACATACTCAAAGCGTCGTTTCGCACCAGTAAATCCGTGCATTGCTTGAATAATTTTTTCTTTAGAAAACCCCAGCTGAAGAAGGAGAGTGAGCACAGCTGCAGCATTCAATGTATTCATTTCTCCAAACAAATTGATCTGAACTGGTACATTTTGAAGTTCAAACAGTTTACTTGAAATATAAAAATGTGATCCCAGTTTTGATGTTGTCATTTGCATGATTTGAACATCTGCTTGCTTTGAAAATCCATACGTGATAAATGAATCTCGCTTCATACTTTTTTGCAAATCGCGAATATTTTCATCATCTTCGCATACAATAAGGTGCGGTAGAATAAAATCTTTTTGAAGCAGTTTATTCATAAAAATTTGAAAAGCTTTTTTTGTGTCATAAATGGATGGATACACATCCGGATGATCGTGATCAATATTTGTGATAATCGCATAATCAGGATTGAGGAGATGAAATTTGGGCGTAAGGTTGTCTGGAGGATCAATACCATACTCGTCTGCTTCAACAACAAAATACTGCGTACCGTCATAGTCTCCCCCATACCATCCATTAAATGAAGATGTGCCTACCATATAACTCATTTCAGGTGTCAGTTTTTTTAATGCGAATGAAAGAAGTGCAGTAGTTGTGGTCTTTCCGTGGCATCCTGCAACTGCAATTGAAGTATTGAAAAGTTTCATTAGTTGGCTCAATAGTTCTGACTGATGAAGAACTTTGATGTTGCGCTGTTCTGCCTCAACAACCTGTGGATTGTTTCTGCCTTCATGCGATGCTGCATATACTACAAGTTCGGTTTCATTGGGAAGATCATCTCCTTCAAATGAGTGAATGACTTTTATTGCACAGCTTTCAATAATTTCATCAGTGATAAATGTTTCTTCAACATCTGAACCTGACACATGTTTACCAAGCTGAACCAATATACGAGCCAGGTTTGCCATTGCAACACCCTTTATGCCAACAAAAAAAATATGTTGTGAGTATGTAAACATACTACATTATAGCTGATATCAATATAGAAATACGTGTTCTGTCACCGAAGCATCACATAATGTAACATCTCACCAATGCAAACATGATCACGATGAAATGACCAAAATCTTTGTTCATCACATGATGTGCAGAAGAGTGAATAATCAATATTTTTTCGCAAAATTCCAGCGGCAAGCAATAAATCAATGTTTGCGGCAAGAAGGTTCAAAAACGTCCGATCTCCAGAATATCTGATAACTCTGTCACCAAACGCTTGGATAAACTCATCACGTCGCAAGCCATAAATACGGTAACAGCAATCAGCAATGGCTGGACCAACTGCAGCAATGATATGTTCTTTTCGTGCTCCGAGCTCAATCATACGATCAATAACATATTTAGCAATATTCTCAAGTGTACCTTTCCATCCACCATGAGAAATACCAATAACAGAGCGCCCGACATCTGCATAGATTATTGGAACACAATCTACGGTCAACACGGTCAACAGTACATTTTTCTCTTTTGTAACCAGCGCATCGCTTGCGGCGATGTAGGTATATCTTTGATCGATCTTAGTTTGATCCACAATTTCCACATGCGTTGAGTGAATCTGCTGCGGAATGATCACATATACGGGATGACTTATATATTTTTTGAGTATTTTTTGGACTGTCTCTTTCTTGATGCCATTGCCAAGAATTTTTGTTCCAAACCCATGAAATATCTTCGTATCAAGCAGTGTTGAACAAAATATTCCTTTTTTATGAATATACTTTATCATGCATCTTTTAGTATTTTTAGGACTTCTTCTTTATCGTTCCAGTGATATTCTTTACCATCTCTATTAAGGCTCATCTCATGCCCTTTGCCTGTTAAAACAATAACATCACCTAATCTGGCAATACTGCATGCTTTCATGATTGCTTCCTGTCTATCAATAATCACCGTATATTCATTTGTTCCTGATCCAAACGTATCTATATCTACTTTCTTAAACCCATGCTCCTCGAGTCCTTCAGCAATCTGAGAAGTAATGTCATATGGATCCTCTGTGCGATAATCTTCCTCTGTGAGAATGACCATATCTGCATAGGTTGCACTTTCGCGCCCCATTGGGGTTCGTTTACTGTCATCTCTAAAAGCAGCTGCCCCAAAGACATGAATGAGCCGTCCATTTGTGACGTGTTCATCCCGAATTGATGACAACGCTTCTTGCACTGCATGGGGTGTATGAGCAAAATCTACAATCACGATAAAATCACCACGATATACAATCTCAAGCCTTCCTGGTGGCAGCTTATAGGTCTTCATACTAGGATAAATATCTTCTTCTGCAATACCCAACTCCCTGCAAATAAGAAACGCCGCAAGGTAATTGTATTGATTAAACTTTGCAAGAGGTATATTGATTTTTTTTGAGATGTCAATTATGTTATCTGCGTCATTATTAAACCCATATGTTTCAATTTTTTTGTTGCCGATATGCTTCAGAATGTACGAATACGATTGATCATCTTTATTGACAAATGTTTTATTTGACCAATGAATGAGTTTTGACTTTGAGCTGACATAATGCTCATAGGTTCCATGATAGTGGAGGTGTTCTTGTGTGATGTTTGTGATAACCGATACATCAAACCGAACGCCAAACACCCGATACTGGTCAAGCGCATGTGATGTGGTCTCCAGAACAAAATACTTAGAACCATAATCAACCGCTTGACGTATATATTTTTGTACTGAAAATGACGAGGGCGTCGTGACATGAAATCCGGTATCAGACTCTGTTTCCCCAATTACTGCTGAAATAGTTGAGATGATCGACACTTTTTTTCCATTTGTTTTTAAAATATGAAAAATCAAATTTGAAGTTGTGGTCTTTCCATCGGTTCCGGTTACTCCGATCACTTGTAATTCTTTACTTGGGAAGCGAAATACAATATTTGCAAGAACAGCAACTACAAAATGTCCGATGTTTTTAATTTTCTGAAATATCCTCATAACAACATATTATACCTTTCAGATGGATAATAATATAGAACGCGCGTACCGAAATATATATTATATTCTATGAAGGTTGAACATTTAAATAAATCAAAAGATCCTCAGCAATTTCAAAGAATAACGGCGCAGCTGTTTCAGAACCCCAGCTTGAGGACTCCGGCTCTTGGATTACGACGAGCATAAGAAATGCCGGATTATCAGCAGGCGCAAATCCAATAAACGATGCAATAGTTTTTGATACATCATACGTACCCTCAACTGCAATTTGTGCAGTGCCAGTTTTCCCCCCAAAAGTGTATCCTTTCGGCATATTCCAGCGAACTTCAGCATTATTGATCACAGAACTAAGCATTTTTTTCATTATTTTTGAAGTTTGTTTACTTAGTACCTGCTTCTGAATTTGTGGTTCACGAACTTTCACCGTATCACCCTCAATCACTTCTTTTACTACATACGGTCTCATCAGATATCCTCCGTTAATAAGTGAGGCAAATGCTCGAACAAGCTGCATGCCTGTCACTGATATTCCTTGTCCAAACGCCATTGTCGCTGTATCAATCGGATACCATGAACTCAAAGGTTTCACTTTCCCGGATGTTTCACCTTGCAGATCGATCTGAGTCGGACTTCCAAATCCATATAAATTGATATATTTATAAAGGTTTTCTTTCCCTAGCTTATCACCAATATATACCATTCCTACGTTCGATGATTTCTCAAGAATATGCGTTATAGTGATCTTACCTTCATATTTGTCGTTCCAGTTCCGAATTGTGTACCCTCCAATCTCAACTGGTCCTTTTTCATTGAATAAATCGATTGGTTCCACTGCGCCTTCTTCAATTGCTGCTGCCATAATCATTGGCTTAAAGGTAGAACCCGGCTCGTATACACTCGAAATTGACCAGTTGCTAAAATCACTTTCAGTAAACTCGTAGTAATACTCTGGATCAAAATCAGGAAGGCACACAAGACCAAGAATTTCCATGGTTGATGGATTGACCGCAATTACACATCCTGATTTTGCATGAAATTGTTCAACGCCTTTTTTCAAATGCTCTTTCATGATATGCTGCACCGATTTGTCTATTGTCAGAACAATATCTCTCCCGTCTGCGGCTTCAATGCGCTTTTGACTTCCGCTAAAAATTGGCCGACCAAACATATCTCGCTCGGATTTAAGAACCCCCGGAAGACCTGTCAGATCTTTATCATAATATCCCTCAACACCAAAGTATCCGATCGAATCACCGTTTGAATTTTTGCCTAAAAATCCCACTAAGTGTGCGGCAAGAGAAGCTTCTGGATAAAATCTTTGCTGCTCATTTTCAAACCCCAGTTCTTCAAGTTTAAGCTTTTCTATTGTTTCTTTTTTTTGCTTACTCACATTGCCTTGTATTGCAACCAAATTTTTTGACATATTGATCCGCGCTTCAAGTGTTGCCTCCCCAATCTCAAGCTCATCGTCTAGTACTTTTATCAAATAATCGCGGTCTTCAATTTTTTGAGGTTCAACAAATAATCGGTACTTTGTCTGGTTTATCGCAATCGGCTCATGGTTTCTGTCAAGAATTCTTCCTCTATTTGGTTCTATTTTACTTGTTCTGGTATAGTCTGCGGTATAAAACTCTGGCCGTAAAACCTGAATATAAAAAAGCCGAACCGCAATAGCGGCAAAACCCGCTAAAAAGATAAGGAATAAAAAACGCAGTTTATTCATATTGAGGTAATGCAATTGGTTGGAGAACGAGTATCATTGATTAAACGCGTACTTTGGAAGTTGTATATATACTGGGTCGTTAAATTTTCCGTACTCAAGCTCAGCTGCCAAGGATGCTGTCCAGACATACGACTCAAGTTTGTATATTTGCTGTTCAAACTCAATATTTTGTTGCTTCATGGTGCTCAGTTCTGTTTCATAATAATTGATTTCATTTCCAAGTTTCAGTCCTTTGATAAAAATTGCCACATTCACTCCAATAAGCATGATGATCAAAATGACAATAGCTGTGTTAATCGATAGTTTCATATTATTGTTAAAACTCGCAAAACCGCTGAGCGTTCAAACTGTGCAAGCTGACGGTTCCTTCCTACATCAACGATTGATTCAATCAAATACTCACTCTTACTTCGGGCAAATGACTTTACCACTCTATCTTCAATAGAATGAAAAGTAATAACAACAATTTTTCCATCTGTTTTTGTAATGTTTAAAGCTCCATTCAAAGCTTTTTTGATGTTCTCAATTTCATTATTTATTACAATTCTGAGTGCTTGAAATATCCGAGCATAGGTCTTCCTCCGTGTCATCATGTTTCTCTGGACTACCGTATCAACGATGTGTAAAAGATCTTGGACTGTTTCAATTGCCTTTACCGATCTTTGTTGTATGATTTTGTTTGCAATCTCCTTTGAATGAATATCTTCCGAGTATTTCATCAGATCATGTTGCAATGTTTCGTGATCAGCATTGTTGAGATAGTCTGACGCCGACATTCCTTTATCACTTAACCTCATATCCAGAGAGTCATTCAGATTTTCAAATGAAAATCCTTTGCCTCCTTCTCGTATCTGTCTCATTGATAATCCAAAATCAAACAAAATACCTGATACCGATAGACAACCTTCTTGTTTCGCTATCTCTTGGATATCGGCAAAGTTACCATGTACTATTTTGAACGTGTTGGCATCTTTATTCACTTGCTCGATGTCAGCATCGATTGCAAGCAGCAATCCTCCATTCCGAACAATCTCACGGGCGTGTCCGCCTTCTCCATACGTCGCATCGATGTATTGCTCGTTTTTTTTGATATCAAGTGCGTAAACTGCTTCTTTCAAAAAAACAGGTGTATGGTGCGTTCTCATGATGTTTCAATAGTATTCTTATATTCAGCCCACTTCTCAGTACCCCAAATTTCAAAATGATCTCCAACGCCTACGATAAACGCATTACTTGCCAGATTTGCAAACTGTAAAAGTCCTTTTGGCAACACTGCTCGTCCTTGTTCATCAAGCTCGATATACACTGTTGATGAAAACAACATCCGCCGTTTGTCTATCTGCTCTTTGTCAAGCAATGAAACATCTAATAATGAGTTGGCTCGCTGTTCCCAGTCCCGTTTATCATAACCAGCCAAACATAACCCAAACCCTTTGGTAAGGACAAATGTATTGTTTGTTAAGAACTCTCGAATTTTTTTTGGCAGTGCAATTCGTCCACCGTCAGTAATAGAAACTGAGAACTCACCATAAAACACCATATTTAACCATTATTCGCCATAATGAGTAAAAAGTCAAGAAGGAGATATGAGAAATTAGCTATTTTTACATAAGAATTTCGACTATAATGACTGTTAGAAATACTTTGTAGACTGTATTAACAAAGCATTATGAATAAACTACTTTCACAAACCAAAGGATTTATCTTTAAACAACAAACAAGCATACTCTCATCAACTATGATTCTTGCTGGAATGATGGTGCTTTCACGAATTGCAGGATTTTTGCGGTACAGAATTTTAGGCGGATACTTTCATCCAGAAGAACTCGATATTTTTTATGCTGCATTCCGAATCCCTGATTTGGTATTTGAAATTTTAATAAACGGTGCTCTGAGTACTACGTTTATACCGTTTTTTATTGAGTATCAAAAAAGAAAAACAGAACAAAGCAATATTATCTCCTCAATAATCAATACCGTAAGTCTGGCTTTATTGGTCTTTATTATTGTTCTTGTTATATTAATGCCTTTGTTAATCCCGCTTATAGCACCGGGATTCCGCGAAGAACAAACAGGAAAGCTTATCATGTATTCGCGAATTTTGCTCCTTGGACAACTTCCGTTTCTTGTCCTTGGCAACTTTTTAACAGCAATAAGTCAAGCAAAAAAATCTTTTTTGATCCCAGCTCTTGCACCAATTGTGTATAACGTGGCAATCATAGTATGCATTGCTCTGTTTGCAGAATCTTTCCATTTACTCGCACCAATTCTTGGTGTTGTAGCAGGAGCATGCGTATTTTTTGTTATCCAGCTTCCGGTATTTTACATTGCTGGATTTCGTTATAAGCTTGTGCTCACTCATGTCAAAGAATCAATACGTTTTTTCAGGACAGCGCTTCCGCGTATTTTAACGATAATCGTAGCGCAGATCGACGCAACAATCGATCTTTCACTTGCTACCTTACTTGGACCTGGTTCATACACAGTATTTTATCTTGCCCAGCGACTACAATTACTGCCTGTATCAGTCGTTGGTATGGCCTTTGGTCAAGCTTCACTCCCCTATCTTTCAGACATGTATCAAGAAAAAAAATACCGTGAATTCAAAGATATCATTGTCACGTCAGTCCTTAATATTTTTTATTTTTCTATTCCTGCGGCTGCATTTCTCATCATTACCCGAACGCCCATGGTACGTTTGTTTTTTGGAGCTGAAAAATTTGATTGGAGTGCGACAGTTATGACAGCTCTGACACTTTCGTACTTTGCGATATCTCTACCCCTTCATGCAGTATATTATTTTATAACTCGGTGCTTTTACTCAATTTTTGATACAAGAACTCCTTTTTATGTAAGTGCTGTTTCAATCATTTTTAGTGCAGCTTTGAGTCTTATTTTTACCTTAATACTCAAGATGCCTGTGTGGGCGCTTGCATTTTCATTTTCTATTACTATGAGTCTGCGGACTCTTATTTTAATTGTTCTCCTTTATAAAAAAATAGATGGATTTCATGTGGCAGAACTGATAAAAGAAACACTCAAAATTGGTATTGCGGTGTTTAACACAACTGTGCTTACGTACTTTTTGATGAAACTTCTTGATGGCTTGATCTTTGACACAACACGCACGATTAATGTGTTCATGCTCCTTGTTGTTGGATTTGGATTCTATTCTGGTGTGTTTCTGTTTTTGAGTTGGCTTTTTGGAATCAAAGAGATGTATATTCTTACAAAAATGCTCTTAAAGATGAAAGAGTATCAAAAGAAAATTGTAGAAGTTTATAAAGGTGTTGAATATGGAAGTGAGTAACTATTATCAAAACGTTACGCAATATGAATCAAACTCAACAACACTCTATTGCAATTGAAGCAATCAAAAAAAAGTTAATAGGTCACGAACTTCATTATCGCGAAATATATGCGGTGATGGATCAGATCGCATCAGAAAGACTTGGAGACGTGTTGACAACATACTTTGCTGCAGCCGGATTTCATGAGGGATTTAGTCCAGAAGAGTTGTATTACCTGACAAAGGCAATGGTTGAAACCGGGCAACAGCTTAAGTTTCCAGGCATTGTTGCTGACAAACACTCAATAGGAGGAATTGCAGGTACTCGAACCACCATGATTGTAGTGCCGATCATAGTAGCTGCAGGATTTACTATCCCAAAAACATCGTCTCGAGCAATCACTTCACCAGCAGGAACTGCTGATGTTATGGAAGTTTTGGCTCAAGTGAACTTTACAACAGAACAGGTAAAAAAAATCGTTCATGATGTTGGGGGATGTATCATCTGGGGTGGTCATCTCGGGATAGCACCGGCAGATGATGTGATTATTCGGGTTGAAGAGCCATTGTCATTTGAATCATTTGACAAGATTATCGTATCAATTATGGCAAAAAAAGTTGCCACATCAACGAATCATTTAGTTATTGATATGCCTATTGGAAGAACAATGAAAATTAAACATGAAATAGATGCTGAAATTGTTAAGAAAAAATTTGAACACATCGCGGGAAAATTTGGAATTCACATTCATGTTGATATCAATAAAACACTTGAACCTGCCGGATACGGAGTAGGGCCTGCGCTTGAAGCAATCGATGTCATGAAAGTGCTTGAACAGGATCAGTCAAGACCTCTTGATCTTGAGAATCGTTCAATTAGACTTGCAGGCATGCTTCTTAATTTATGTTACAAAACAACAAAAGAAAAAATAACTGGAAAAGAAGAAGCGAGTAAGCTACTTACAAATGGAAAAGCTCTTGAAGCATTCAAAAACATTATCAAAGCGCAGTATGGAAATCCGCACATTACATGGAAATCCATTGGAACAGCACGACACACCAAAAAAGTGTTTTCAGACAAATCTGGTACAATAAGGGGTATCAATAACTACAACCTCAATGCAGTTGCAAAAATTCTTGGGTCTCCAGATGATAAAAAAGCTGGAATTGAGTTACACGTAAAACAAAAAGACTATATGACAACCAAACGGCCTTTGATGACATTTCATTCATCAAATGAACTGCGCCTGTCAGAAGCGATAGAAACTGTTGTATCATTCCCAATTTATACTATTGAATAAAACATATGAAAAAATTACTCATTTTATTCATTATCATTCTTCTTATTGGACTGGGAGGCTACTTATTTTATCGTGAAGGTACGTTGCCGGTTAATAAACAGTCTAAGGACTCAATAATATTTGTGATCGACCCTGGACAGAATCTTGATTCGATCATAAATAATCTTTCAAAAGTCAATCTTATTCGTAATCGCATAGTGTTTTTTCTTGTTGTAAAAAAGCTTGGTTTAGAGCGTGAAATTCAGGCAGGTGATTTTCGATTATCTGCAGCAATGGACGCATATGAAATCGCTGAAGAACTTACGCATGGTACAATCGATATTTGGGTCACCGTACCTGAGGGTTTACGCAAAGAAGAAATTGCCGAGATTATGTCAAAAACATTTGACGTGTCAGAAACTGAGTTTAATCAACTTGCGCAGGAAGGATATCTTTTTCCTGATACCTATCTTGTGCCCAAAAATCCTAATCCAAAACAAATTATTGAGTTGATGAAAGCGACATTTGATACTAAATATTCTGATGAACTTCGGGCACAAGCTAGTATAAATGGGTTGACTGATGAAGAGGTTGTTAATCTTGCATCAATCGTTGAACGGGAAGCAAAGTTTGATCAAGACCGCGCGCAAGTTGCAAGTATTCTCTTGAGAAGGTATCGTGAGAATTATCCTCTTGAAGTTGATGCAACAATACAGTACGCCCTTGGCTATCAAACTCAAGAAACACGATGGTGGAAACGTTCTCTATCATATACTGATCTTGAGATTGATTCGCCTTACAATACGTACAAAAAAATTGGCCTGCCTCCTACACCAATCAGTAATCCCGGAATTGCAGCGATTCAAGCCGTTGTATACGCTGATGAGAATACACCATATCAATTTTATTTATCTGAACCATCTGGAACAACACATTATGCAAAAACCTTTGAAGATCATCAAATAAATATTCAGAAGTATTTGAGATAATTGATAGTTGTGAAAAGGAACTGGCTTGTTATTGGATTTCTTGTTGAACTCTGTCTTTCAGTATTGCACGAGGCTTTGATCCTTGTGCAGGTCCCACATATCCTGCTTCATGAAGTTCGTCAAGAATACGTGCTGCACGTGCATATCCAACCCGTAATTTACGTTGAAACATCGAAGCTGATGCTTTGTCAGCTTGAGAAATGAGTTGTATAGCTTGGTTGAATAGTTCGTCTCGGTTTGCAGTTAATCCACTTGCACCGCCACCAATTCCTCCAAATTTTGGACCTTCTTGTTCGGTAATCTCCTCAGTATACTGAACAACAGGCACTTGTGATTTTAAAAACTTAACTATGTCACCCACTTCCTGTTCGGCGACGTATGGTCCTTGTATACGGCGGGGCTTGGCCTGATCCGGTGGCAGATAAAACATATCTCCCCGTCCAAGTAGTTTTTCAGAACCTGGCATATCGATAATAACGCGAGAGTCTACCATTGAAGAAACATTAAATGCGATTCTGCTTGGAATATTTGCTTTCATAAGTCCTGTGATAACATCCACTGATGGACGCTGTGTAGTAAGGACGAGATGTATGCCGACTGCTCGAGCTTTCTGTGCAATTCGCGTGATAAGATCTTCGACTTCATTTGCAGAGTACATCATAAGATCTGCAAGTTCATCTATCACAAAAATTATATATGGTTTTTTTTCTATACCTTCAAGTTTATTAAAACCATCAAGATTTCGTACTCCTGCCCGTGCAAGTTCTTTATATCTCGTTTCCATTTCCCCGACCGACCAACGTAGGGCAGATACTACTTTAATTGGATCAGTAATGACATCAGTTAATAAGTGTGGTGCGCCATTGTACTGAGTCATCTCTACCTGTTTTGGATCAACGAGAATCATTCGAAGCTCATCTGGTCGTGTGCGCATCATAAGCGTTGTAATCCATGCGTTTAACATGACTGATTTCCCTGATCCGGTAGTTCCAGCAATCAAAACATGCGGCATATTGAAAAGACTTGCTGAACGTTGTTGTCCTGAAACATCTAAACCAAGCGGTACAATAAGCGGATCCCCACCCTTTTGTGAAAGTGGACCTGTTGTCATAAGTTGACGTAATGTCACAAGCTGTGGTTTTTTGTTTGGTATTTCTATCCCAACCAAAGAACGACCAGGTATCGGGGCTTCTATGCGTACCTGCCCGGTCGGAGCAGCAAGAGCAAGCGCCAAATCATTTGCTAGAGCAGTAATCTTTGAAAGCTTTGTTCCCATGGTGATTTCGATTGCATACTGGGTCACTGTTGGACCGAAGTTCACCTCAGCCACACGCGTTCGAATTCCAAAGCTTTCCAGAGTTTTTTCAATAATATGCGCATTTTCTTTTACATCTCCGCGATCTGCCTCTGTCTGTTTGACATCGTTGAGAAGGGTATTTGGCGGATATATCCAGGTTGAAGAATTGCTCTGCATAACGGGCTTAATTGACAGATTCCCTTCAATTTGGCTTTTACTTTGATTTGTTTTTGGAGAAATAGTGGCAGCTGAGGGACTTGGTTTGTTGAGGATTACCTGACGTCAATCGAGGTATCCAAGAAAAGAATGAATCCAATGATAAAAGAAATGAGAAGAATCGCGAGTGATCCAAGAGGAGTAAAATCAAGAGATAAATTATCGTAAATTGCTTTGCCAGCAATTCCTGACCGAAAGAGTCCAAGCAGTGAGATTAGTAAAATAAATGATCCAATTGTGACATTAAAACGTACAAATTTTAATTTTTTTGTATTAAAAAAATGCCCAGAAACAAGAAGGATAATAAACGGTACAAAAATGGAAAGCCCACCAAATAGTTGCAGAACTTGTACATTTACTTGTTTAAGAACCTGGCTGCTGCTTGCTGATGAAAACAACTGTGAAAATGAGGCAAGGATAATAATCCCGATAATAATTAAAAAAAAACCAAGAATATTAAAAAATGTCTTATTGTTTATTGAAAATTTTGAAAACCACCGTTTTTTTCGTCTGCCCATTTTATATACGTGAAGCGTGTAACGCGCAACGTGTAATGTTTATCATGTACGATGTAGATTTTCAAATACAAGTTACCTACCTCGTTACATGAGAATACAATCATCTTATCATTATTCGGAATTCCAACAATACGCTTTTTGTTGCCCGCCTCCTGTTTCGACCTTTAGCATAAGGGGTGGTACAAATTGTACCACTCATTTTGATAAGTGCTTTTCCTGATTTCTTTCCCTTTGAACAAGGATATTTTTGTTGAGATAGTGAGTTGGTTATCCATAAGTTATTTTTCACCTTTTTTTAACAATCACTCGCAGTTGTTCGGAATTTCCTAATAACTGAATTTTTATTTAACTCCTTCCTATTTAAGCTCAATTTAAGTTCCTCAAACTGCTCCAAAGCATTTTGCAAATTATCCACTATTTCATCTAATAACACTTCTGGTTCTGGTAAATTCTCTAAATCTTCCAAGGATTTGTCCTTGAGCCAAAAGATATCAAGGCTTGCGTTGTCTCTTTTAATCAGCTCATCATAAGTAAATTTTTTAAACCTTTCCGATTCTTTTCTCTCATGCCTATTCTTAGGGATATAGCACTTAATAAAGTCATCCAAGTCTTTTGAAGTTAAAGGGCTTTCTTTCAGAGTAAAATGCTTGTTTGTCCTAAAGTCATAGATCCACAAATCTTTAGTCCAAGGAGTTTCACTAGCTGGCTTTTTATCAAAGAAAATGACGTTAGCCTTCACCCCTTGTGCATAAAAAATACCTGTGGGAAGACGTAACATTGTGTGAACATCAAAGTTATGTAAAAGTTTCTTTCTAACCGTCTCTCCAGCTCCACCCTCAAACAATACATTGTCTGGCACAACAACTGCGGCTCTGCCTGCAATTTTCAATAGTGTCTTGATGTGTTGAACAAAGTTTAATTGCTTATTTGAAGTTGTTGCCCAAAAGTCATCACGCTCATAAGTTTGCTTCTCCTTTACCGCTTGCCCTGACGAATTCACCACAGTTACACTACTTTTCTTACCAAAAGGAGGATTTGTTAATACTAAATCAAACCGATCGCCAGGATCAGAAATAAGACTGTCACTCACAACTACTGGTGGTGTTTCGCCCCCAATACCGTGTAAGTACAAATTCATAGCACAAAGCCTAGCTGTATTATCAACAATATCCCAGCCCTTAAAAGTCTTTTCATCCAAAAACCTCTGCTGGTCTGCACTTAATTTGTAGCTATTTTTGAGGTACTCATATCCCGCAAGGAAAAATCCACCAGTTCCGCAAGCAGGATCACAAATTGTCTGCCCAGGTTCTGGCTGCATTACCTCAACCATAGCCCTGATAAGAGGTCGGGGGGTAAAGTACTGCCCAGCACCGCTTTTAATGTCTTGGGCATTTCGCTCCAACAAGCCCTCATAAATATCTCCCTTAATCTCTACGTCTAAACCCATCCATGTTTCATCATCAATGAGCTTAATAAGTCTTTTTAGTTTTGCCGGGTCTTGAATTTTATTCTGTGACTTTCGGAATATTAAACCCAACAAGCCCTCACTTTTGCTAAGTTCCTGCAGTATTTTTCGATAATGTTCTTCAAGCTCAACACCGTTTTCCTTTTTCAAACTTTCCCAATCCAAACCTACGGGGATGATTGCCTTTTTCTTAAGTAGTTTATTTTGCTCATCTGCCATTTTAAGAAACAGCAGATAAGTTAGCTGCTCTACATAATCCCCATAACTCACCCCATCGTCAAGAAGGACTGTACAGAATCCCCACATTTTATTGACTAGAAGTCATTTCAATCCCCTCCGTAAACAGATAAGAATACAGGCAAGTTCAATAAATGCCTCATACGAATCTGCATAATAGTCCCACCTTACCGTAATACGTCTATAGTTTTGGA
>LBTJ01000005.1 GCA_000990445.1 Candidatus Roizmanbacteria bacterium GW2011_GWA2_37_7 | reverse complement strand
CGAGCAACTTGATGCACTGAAAACAACACTTGTGCAGCAAAAAGCCGCACTTGATCAGCAGAAAGATCAAAAACAAAAACTTCTCGCAGATACGCAAAACAGTGAATCAGTGTATCAAAATTTGCTACAAAGGGCAAAAGCTGAATATGCCGCAATTCAACAAATTATATCAGGAGGTGGTTCTGAAACTGAAATGAGAAGTGTGGTTAAAGGTGAAACAATCGCAACTCTTATTTCTGGAAAATCATGCAATTCAAGTGGTAGACATCTACATTTCATTGTGAAAGAGGGAGAATCTGTCATAGACCCCTTTAGTAAACTGAAGTCTATTGATTATATTAATGACTCAAACGGAGACACATTCAATCCATCAGGTACTTGGGACTGGCCACTGTCTCCAACAATTTATCTCCACCAAGGGTTTGGAAACACATGGTTTGTTAGAACATATGCGTGGTATCCCTCTCATAACGGAATTGATATAACTGGAGCTTCAAACAACGTCGCTGCTGTAGAAGATGGTACACTTTATAAAGGTAGCTATACTGGTTTTAACGGATGCGCTCTCTCATACGTTCGACTAAAACATAAAGATTCAAATATTAGCACTCTCTATTTGCATGTTTATCCAAACTAAGCAACAAATAACCATAATTCTTATACTAACAATACTGTTTTTGTTATCGAACCAGCAGGCACATGCGGCTCTATATATTAATGAGATCTTCCCTGCTCCCGTATCACCAAACCTTGAGTGGGTAGAACTGTATAACGACGAAGATGTCGTAGTCGATCTTGCCAACTATACGCTTGTCGATGACAGCAATAAAAAACTTACCTTTTCTTCCGCTACAATACCTGCAAATGGATTTATGGTTATAACTTCTATAAATATCCTCAACAACTCGGGAGATACAGTAATGTTAAAAAACGGGGAAAACACTACTGTTGATACGATAGTCTATCCCTCCATCAGTAGTAATAATTCATATGTTAAATGTGCAAGCGATTGGTACGTCGTATCTACCTCAACACAACAATCTTACAATAATATCTATATCAGTGAAGTCATGGTAGCTCCTGAAACAAGCGAGAAAGAATGGATAGAATTTTATAATGATAACGAGTATGACGTCACACTAACCGACTGGTTTATTGACGATATTGAAGGGAGTGGATCTGCTCCTAAAAAAATATCTGTTTCAATTGGCCCAAAACAGTATGCTGTTATCGAAATCTCATCCGCAATATTCAATAACTCCGGCGACAGTGTGAGACTCCTTGATTTTGAAGAAAATGAAAAAGATGTATTTTCGTATAAATCATCAGAAAAAGGAAATACGTGGGGATGGATTGAAATAAAAGGGAAAAAATTTTGTCTTCAGTCACCCTCCAAAAACAAAACCAATACTGCGTGTTTGCAGGATCAAACTTCAGACATATTAGATTCAGTTGATGAAAAACCATCATCATCAAAAACAGGAGTAGATATATCCATATCCAGAGCAAATCAACCGCTGATTTCTTCAATAAGATATACATCATATGCTATTGCTGTCACGCCACCAATCATTATTCCACAATCCAATGTTACCCATCAAGAAATACGTGGCGTAACAACTACTGCTTATGGTTCAAAACAAGTTCCAAGCACTCTTCCGCTTCTTGCAGCAAGCTACTCTCTCCTTTCGATTGGCTCTTTGGTCATAAAAATGATATATTCATAACACAATACTTGGTATGAAAAAACTTATTTTCTATTGGTTACCGCCTGCCTTATGGATGATTATAATTTTTACTCTTTCCTCACGACAAAGTATTGGAGTTTCAGAAGAATTCATTATCAATTTTGTCGTTTTTAAAACGCTCCATGTTATTGAGTATGCATTTTTATATTTTCTCTTTTTCCGTGCATTCAATTCGCATCTAGTAAAAAATACATACAAAGCATTTTTATTGGCTGCTGTAGCCACAGTTCTTTTTGCAATAAGCGATGAACTCCATCAAACATATGTACCATCACGCGAAGGATCGCCGCGAGATATTGCTATTGATACTATTGGCATAGCCGTATGTTTTATGTATACTAAAAATAACCTCAAGAAGTTACGTTTATTTTTATGAATCAGATCATAGATGCTATTTATCATTTATTTCTCCCAAAGCACTCGAATAATTTCCGTGCAAAACTTCTTCATCATGATTTTTTGACCGTATATCTGGTGTTTGCGTTAGTTTTAACTGTTGGAATAACTCATTTACAAAATTCAAACGGTTCAATTTTGGGATATGCAACCGACATAACTACCTTAAAACTTCTTGAATTGACAAATCAGGAGCGTTCCAATCAAGGGATGGATTCACTTCAGAACAATGAAAAACTTGAGCAGGCAGCACAAGCAAAAGCAAAGGATATATTTGAAAAAGATTACTGGTCACATTATGGTCCATCGGGCGAGACGCCATGGGAGTTTATTCTTGGATCCGGATATCAATACGAGTATGCCGGTGAAAATCTTGCAAAAAATTTTCTGTTTAGTGATGGAGTGATGAAGGCTTGGATGGACTCAGAGACTCATAGAGATAATATTTTGCGGAAAGAATATACTGATGTTGGGTTTGCAATTGTAAATGGGATGCTCAATGGTGAAGAAACAACTCTTGTTGTGCAAATGTTTGGTAAACCATTGTATTCGGCAGCAGAAACAAAACCTGAAAAAACTGCAGAAGCAGGTCAAAAATTAGCAGTTAAGCCCGAAACTGTATCAACTCTTCCCCAAAAACTGGTCTTATCAGACTCGGATAAAACATTATTTTTCCCCTCTTATTTAAACATCAATTTGGTATTTTTTAGCTTTCTTATTCTCGCCTTAATTCTTGACTTTTACTTTGCTTCAAAACTCAACCTTATTCATATTAAAGGAAAAAATCTTATCCATATCTTATT
Source organism: Candidatus Roizmanbacteria bacterium GW2011_GWA2_37_7 (assembly GCA_000990445.1). Taxonomy (GTDB): domain Bacteria; phylum Patescibacteriota; class Microgenomatia; order UBA1406; family GWC2-37-13; genus UBA1450. The sequence goes on along the minus strand of LBTJ01000005.1, from coordinate 17,987 downwards.
TATTGGATTTGTAATGATCGGTACATTTATTGTTATTAATGGTTCAATTTTATAACCATGGAACTTTTGAAACATATACGCAAAGAATTAAAAAAACATCCGTTTGATTATCTGCTGTTTGTCACAATTGGAGTATTTTTTATTTTAGCTCTCAGTATTTTTCAGGGCGAGAGGCTTCTTGAATTTATTATCTTACTGGCATTTGTAACATTTTATATCATCTGGGGAATCTATCATCACATCATTGAAAATACTATTCATCTTAAAGTTGTGTTAGAATATGTCCTTATTGGATTTACGTTGCTGTTTTTGCTCAAAATATTTATTCTTCCCTAAATAAACACATGAAAGGAATCATACTTGCCGGAGGTCACGCGACACGACTTCGACCTCTTACAAAAATCACTTCTAAACAACTTCTTCCTGTTTACAATAAACCCATGATATATTACCCTGTTGCAACACTTACCCAAGCAGGAATCAAGGATATTCTCATCATTATTGCACCAGAGTATGCTGGACAATTTTTGAATCTTCTTGGTACAGGACGCGATTTCGGTACAAAATTTACGTACGAAATTCAGGAAAAGCCTCGCGGACTTCCTGATGCATTTATTATTGGCGAACATTTTATTGGAAATGACGATGTAACGATGATTTTGGGTGATAATATATTTGATTATGATTTTTCAGAAGAAATTAAAAACTTTACACACGGGGGTCTCATTTTTGCAAAAAAAGTTCCTGACCCAGCGCGTTATGCTGTTGTTGAGTTTGACAATCAGCATAATGTGCTCTCCATTGTTGAAAAGCCAAAAAATCCAAGAAGCGACTATGCAGTGCCGGGAATTTATATCTTTGACAATCGTGCAAGTTCCTTTGCCCGTAAAGTAAAACCTTCAGCTCGTGGAGAATTGGAAATTCCCGATGTTTACAATCAATACCTTGCTTTAGGTGAATTAAAAGTCAACATAATTGAAAGCAATTGGCATGACGCGGGAACATTTGACAGTCTTCTTCAGGCAAACAATTACTGGGCAAAAAAAAGTATGAGATCATAAGAAGTGCGCAAGTTTGATATACTGATTAGACATGATAAAAAAATAATTTCTCATTTATATGGATACTATTCAAATTCTACTGCTAATTGTTCTTATTATTTCAACAATATTCCTTACTGTAGTTGGGATTCAACTTGCTCTGGTTTTGCTTGAGTTAAGTCGCGCCATAAAAAATATTAATAAAATTATCAAGGGATTTGACACAATCGGAGTAGGCCTCAAACATGGCATTGGTGAAGCAACCGGTTTTATCAATGGATTTAAAACCATACTAAAAGTGATCGATCTTTATAAAGACAGCAAAAATGGAAAAACAAAAAAATGACTCTCACAATTTCTGGTCGGGATATGCCCTTGGAATGGTAAGCGGCTCTTTATTGATGTATGCATTTGCTACAAAAAAAGGGAGGGATATGATTGTAAAAATTTTAGAGCATACTGATACTGTTGAAAATAATATTGAGGACATTCTTGATCTTATTCAAAAGAGGTTTATGTCTAAAAATGAAAATGAATCTAAATAACAATATTGCTTTTTTAGATATTATTGACTTTTCTACAACTGTATAGTATATTTATCGGATTCCCCTAAAATCTAGGGATTTTTTTTATTTGTTTCAAACCTCAGATTTCAATACCTCAAATGGCATCAAAATCACCCTCTCAAACCCATCCAAAAAAAATTCTTCTTGGTACTGAAGAAAAGTTTATGATAGATTTTGATCTTATTGCGGTACAGAAGAATTCGTGGAAACGATTTCTTGAAACTGAATTACATGAAACTGTCAAGGAATTTTTCCCAATCGATGATTATACCGGGAAAAAACTTACACTCCATTTTGAAAACATATTGTTCGGCGAACCTCAATATGACCTCAAGCTCTGTCTTCGAAAAAAACTTACCTACGACCAACCAATCTATCTCAGACTCACCATAGAAAACAAAAAAACAGGTCAGAAAAAAACTCAGGATGTATACTTTTTTAATCTTCCTATCATGACTGATCGCGGAACGTTTATCATAAACGGGATTGAACGCGCTATCATAAGTCAGATCGCACGATCTCCTGGTATGTACTTTACCGCTGAAATTGATAAAAGTACCGGTATCACTCTCTACAACTCTGAAATCAGACCATATATTGGCTCGTGGATAGATGTAAGCATCAATAAATATGGTATTATCGAAATCAAGATCAATAAGCGTAGAAAAATGATCGCATCAGTCTTTCTCAAACTTTTTGACGGAGAAAGCAACGCTTCGCTTATGAATTATTTTCGTGACCTTGATCAGGAACTTATTGATAAATACATAACGCCTACTCTAAAAAAAGACAAAACCTCAAATAAAGATGAGGCTGTTTTGGAGTTTTATCGAAAGGTTAAACCAGGCGAGCCTTTGATTCTTGAAAATGCCTATAAAACCCTCAACACTCTGTTTTTTGATCCAAAACGATACTCCATGAGCCGAGTTGGGAGATATAAAATCAATAAAAAACTTGGGCTTAAAATTCCGAACACGTCTGAAAACTGGCTTCTTAAAAAAGAAGATATGATTCAAGGACTTAAGTATCTTGTACAACTGACCAAGGGCGCGGGTGAGTTTGATGATATTGATCATCTAGGAAATCGGCGACTTCGAACTGTTGGAGAGCTCATCGGCATGTATGGTATTCGCGCTGGTATGATACGGGTTGAAAAGGAAGTCAAAGAACGAATGAGTTTGATCACCAGCGATGTCAATCCAACACCCTCACAAGTCCTCAACAACAAACCATTAATTGCAACAATCAACATTTTTTACAAAACAAACCAGCTTTCAACAATCATCGATCAGACAAATCCTTTGTCAGAACTTGACAATTTGAGACGGATTACTGTTGGCGGTCCGGGTGGTATTGAAAAACAACGTGCCTCGTTCTCAATTCGCGATATTTCTTCATCACAATATGGAAGAATCGATCCAATTCGTTCTCCTGAAGGTCCAAATATCGGTGTTGTCACATATATGGCCATGTATGGAAAAGTAAATGACTATGGTTTTCTTGAAGCTCCATATAAAAAGGTCGTTAAAACAAAACAAGGAAATAATACAAAAGTGCAAATTTCAAACAAAATCGAGTATCTGCAAGCAGATGACGAAGAAAAATACTATATCACCTCATCAAATGTATCACAAGATAATAAAGGATATATTACTGATTCATATGTTGTTGCACGACATGAAGGCGATGTCGTCGAAATTCCAGTTGACCAACTTGACTATATTGATGTAAGTCCAAGAGAAGCAATCGGATTGTCAGCTGCTATGATTCCATTTCTACAAAATGATGATGCGAGTCGTGCACTTATGGGAAGCCACATGCAGTGTCAAGCCGTTCCATTAATCCGGCCTCAAGCTCCACGAGTTGAAACCGGCATGGAACAAATTGTTGCGTCTGAGCTTGGGAGAACGGTTCTCGCACCGGAAAACGGCACTATCGAGTATGTTGATGGTCAAAAAGTAATTCTCAAAGGTAAATCAGGAAAAAAATTTGAGTATGACTTAAGCAGATTTGAACGAACGAATAAAAGTGTTGTTTTTGATCAAAAACCATGTGTCGAGCCAAAACAAAAGATACATAAAGGCGACCTTATCGTAGATGGACCAGCATCAGAAAATGGACATCTCGCTCTTGGACAAAACCTTGTCATTGCCTACACATCACTTGAGGGACTTGGATATGAGGACGGATTCGTGATTTCAGAGAGACTACTGAAGGAAGATATTTTTACTTCAATAACAAGCGAAGAGTTTGTTGCTGATGTTGTTGATACAAAACTTGGACCAGAAGAACTCACGCGAGATCTTCCGAACGTGCGAGAAGAGATTTTGCAAAACTTAGATAATGAAGGATTTGTTGTCAACGGTACAGAGGTCAAAGGTGGAGATATATTAATTGGAAAAGTTGCTCCAAAGGGTGAACGAGAACTGACCGCTGAAGAACGACTGCTTCGTGCAATTTTTGGAGAAAAAGCAAAAGATGTGAAAGATACTTCTTTGCGCATGCCATATGGTGATCGCGGAACGGTAATAAACATTGACACTATAGACTCAAAAAAAGATCCAAATGAGCTTGAGCCAAGCATATTAAAACGAATACTTGTCCATACTGCTCAACTTCGAAAAGTCACGGTTGGAGACAAGCTTGCTGGAAGACACGGAAATAAAGGCGTTATCTCAAAAATACTCCCTGAGTATGATATGCCGTACCTTGAAGATGGTACGCCAATCGATGTCATTATCTCGCCGCTTTCGATTCTCGCACGTATGAATCTTGGCCAACTGTTTGAAACAATTCTTGGATGGATCGCGATGAAAAATGACAATTATATTTCTGTCCCTGTGTTTGAACAGATCAAAGAAGATTTTATTTTCAGTGAAATGAAAAAACTTGGTTTGCCAACCGATGGAAAAGTTGCCTTGTATGACGGCAAAACAGGAAAAAAATTTGAACGACCCGTGCTTGTTGGGATCGGGTATATTCTGAAACTCATCCACATGATTGAAGACAAGTTCCATGCTCGATCAGTCGGACCATACTCATTGGTAACACAACAACCACTTGGAGGAAAGTCGCAGATGGGCGGACAGCGTTTTGGAGAGATGGAGGTCTGGGCACTTGAAGCTCATCGCGTACCTCACACACTTCAAGAAATGCTTACTATTAAAAGTGATGATGTACGAGGGAGACAAAAAGCGTTTGAAGCAATTATAAAAGGTTTAAACATTCCTCAATCGAGCGTACCTGAATCATTTAATGTTTTAGTAAAAGAGCTCAATGCACTCGGATTAGCAGTTGATTATATTACTTAAATTTTTTTGATATGGACGATATTCAAATGCTTGACTTTTCAGGACTCAAGATCCGACTCGCATCGCCAGATGATATTCTCGGATGGTCCCATGGAGAAGTAACAAAACCAGAAACGATTAACTACCGTACATTCCGTCCTGAAAAGGATGGTTTATTTGATGAACGAATATTTGGTCCAACCAAAGATTATGAATGTTACTGTGGAAAATATAAACGCATACGATATAAAGGAATTATTTGTGATCGTTGTGGTGTAGAAGTCACATCATCGGTTGTCCGTCGTGAACGCATGGGACATATCAAGCTTGCGACTCCGGTTGCACACATCTGGTACTTTAAAGGCGCATCATCCCCTCTGAGTATTATACTGAATATCCCAACTCAAACTTTGGAACGAATCGTATATTACGCTCTATTTCTCGTAACTGATGTAGACACGAAGCGTCAAAAAGAAGTAATTCACGCCCTTGAAAAACTTCGTGATGAAGAAGTTGTTCGCCAAGAAGAATGGTATGAAAATGAAAAAAGCACACTGAGTAAGAATTATGGGAAAGAGAAAAAATCACTTGATAAAAAAATTCCCAATGAGGAACAACGTGCCATCACGGTCCAAGAACTTGACTTGAAAGAACGAGGTTCATTTCGAAAATTATCTGATCGCTTTGTTGATCGAAAATCAAAATATGTTGCAATGTATGATCGGCTGATCAAAGTTGTCAAAGGCCTGCAACCTATGGACACATTTGAAGAAGAAGATTACCTTTTTCTGAAAGACTATGAACTTCATGATTTCATCGAGGTTGGTATGGGCGCTGAAGTTCTTCAAGAGCTGCTTTCTCATCAAAATCTGAACGAACTTATTTCAGCAACCATGAGCGATCTTTCAAAAACTCGTGGAGAAAAAAGAAGCAAACTTCTTAAAAAAGTAAGAATGCTTGAATCATTTATCAAAAGTAAAATTTCTCCAGAATGGATGATGATAAAAATTTTACCGGTCATTCCTCCAGATCTGCGTCCGGTTGTTCAGCTTCCTGGCGGAAAATTTGCAACCTCAGATTTAAACGATTTGTACCGACGAGTTATCAATAGAAATATCAGACTCAATCAGCTCATAGAACTTGGAGCGCCAGAGATTATTTTGAGAAACGAAAAACGCATGCTTCAGGAATCTGTAGACTCACTTCTTGATCTTCAAAAATCACGAGGACGCGCTCAAACAAGACGATCATCAAAAGTACTAAAATCATTATCAGATGTTCTAAAAGGAAAACAAGGAAGATTTAGACAAAATTTACTGGGAAAACGCGTTGATTATTCTGGAAGGTCTACCATTATTCCTGGTCCAGATTTACGTATAGATCAATGCGGTATTCCGAAAGAAATGGCACTTGAACTATTCAAGCCATATCTATTACACGAAATCATTGTCCGCGGACTTGCACCAAATATCAAAAGTGCCAAAAACTATCTTGAAGAACGAACGCCAGAAATATACGACATTTTAGAAGAAATAACAAAAGATCATCCTGTGCTTCTTAACAGAGCACCAACGCTTCATAAACTGTCGATTCTTGGATTTTATCCCGTATTAACAGATGACAACGCGATCAAACTTCATCCAACAGTCTGTTCGGGATACAATGCAGACTTTGATGGAGATGCCATGGGAGTATTTGTTCCTCTTTCTGAACAGGCAATAGAAGAAGTAAAGTCTCGAATGCTCCCGTATCAAAATCTTCTGAAGCCAGCTGATGGATCGCCGATCGTACTTCCAAACAAAGAAATGGCGCTTGGCGTATATTATTTAACAACACTTGATAAACACGCACAACAAGATAAACAAAAACTTAAACTATTTTCTCATCCTGATGAAGCATTAAAAAACTATTATCTTGATAAAGTTACGTTACGACAGCCTATTTATGTTCGAATCGACGGAACTACTCTTATTACATCGGTTGGACGAATCATGTTGAATGAAACACTTCCTGAGGTGATCGGATATATTAATAGCGATGTTACTGCAGGAGATATCAAAAACTTGATTGTCCAATCAATGAATCATCTCTCGCAAGTTGAAGTTGGCCAGGTAATTGATAAAATTAAAAATCTTGGTTTCTGGGGCGCAACAGTGTCTGGTGGACTTTCAGTTTCTATCTTTGACTGCAAAATCATCGGTGATAAAAACGAAATCATTAAAAATACTGAAAAAAAGGTTGCAGAAATCCAGGAAAACTACAACCAAGGTCTTCTTACCCTTGAAGAAAAAAAGAGAATCACAAACAAACTTTGGATTGATGTGACAGAAAATCTTGCAGATAAAACCTGGGATCAAATCGATGATGAAAATCCTGTAAAGATTATAATTCGCTCAGGAGGTGCTCGCGCTTCGCGAGAACAACTGAAACAGCTCTCAGCAATGAAAGGCTTAGTTGTTGATCCAATGGGAAAAATTATCGAAGTTCCAACAAAATCTAATTATCGTGAAGGACTCAATGTATTTGAGTATGTAATCTCTGCACGAGGAGCACGAAAAGGTCTCACTGATTCTGCTTTAAAAACTGCTGATGCAGGATACCTTACGCGAAGACTTCATGATGTGGCGCATGATATGATTGTTCGTGAAACCGACTGTGAAATTAATAAAGGTCTTGAGGTAACATCTCATGGAGAACGAGGTGATAAAATGCTTCTTCGTCTTGAGGGAAGATATACGGTCGAACCAGTCAAAAAAGGAAAAAAAATTCTCATTGATGCACATACTCTACTTGGGAAAGATGAACTAAAGCGTATTACAGAAAATAAAATAGATCATGTGACAGTCAGATCTCCGTTGTTTTGTCGGTCAAAAATCGGAATCTGCCAGAAATGTTACGGTATTGACCTTGCAACTCAAGACATTGTTGAGATTGGTGTTCCAGCAGGCGTCATCGCTGCACAATCAATTGGTGAGCCAGGTACTCAGCTTACCATGCGTGTCCGTCACTTTGGAGGAATTGTTATTTCTGACGTAACCCAAGGATTACCACGAGTTGAAGAACTTTTTGAAACAAGAAATCCCAAAGTAGTGTCGCCAATTACCGAGATTGCAGGAAAAGTCGCAATCACTGAAGATACGAAGCGAGATATGTTCATTATTAAGGTAACATCAACCAATGCCCAAGAAAATCAGGCTGAGTTTTCAATACCTACAACCCAGAAGCTTAAAGTTGCTGACGGCGATATGATCGCATCTGGAACACAACTTTCTGAAGGATATCTGAATATCCACGACATCCTCAGTATTAAAGGGCTACACTTTACGCAACAATACCTGTTAAACGAAGTTCAGAACGTGTATGAGTCCCAAGGAATAGGAATTCATGACAAACATTTTGAGGTAATAATTCGAAAAATGAGTGACAAAGTCATTATCGACGATGAAGGAGACACGGCATTTACTAAAAATCAGGTGGTGTCTCGAGTTCGCTTTGATGAAGAAAACAAAAAAACACTTGTTATTGGCGGAAAACCAGCAGTTGGAAAAGTTACGATTTTTGGAATTACACGCGCTGCAATTTATACTGATTCTTGGCTTTCAGCTGCATCATTTGAGCAGACAACCAGCGTTTTAAGTAAGGCCGCGATACAAGGACAAGTAGATAACTTGCTCGGTCTGAAAGAGAATGTTATAATTGGACGTTTAATCCCTGTTACCAAGGATCTTATTGATAAATATTATTCACAGTTTACCAAGCAATATGCCAACGATAAACCAACTCGTGAAGAAGGGGCGATCGACACCGTCGAAAAAGTCGAGAGCAACAGCACTCAAGAGCAACTTTAATGCAGTGAAGCGCCGATACGTTGATACAAAAAACCCAATGAAACGAGGAGTATGTACTATTGTACGTACCATGACACCAAAAAAACCAAACTCGGCTCTCAGAAAAGTTGCAAGAGTCAGACTTTCCAATCGTATGGAAATCACTGCATATATCCCTGGAGAAGGACATAACTTAGCAGAACATTCAATCGTACTTGTACGTGGAGGCCGGGTAAAAGATCTTCCTGGTGTAAAGTATCATATTGTTCGAAATAAATTTGATACAACTGCTGTTGACACACGCAAAACATCCCGATCAAAGTATGGAACAAAGAAGCCGAAAAAATAATATTTAATTCTTTTCATTATTTTCCATTATGCCAAGACGTCAATATAAACACAGAAAAGCACACATTGATCCTGTGTATGATAGTTATGAAGTATCAAAACTCATTAGCTATGTTATGAAGGATGGCAAGCGGAGTGTAGCTGAACAGATAGTATATTCTACGCTCACCAGTCTTCAAGATGAGGACAATGATCCATTGGTTACATTAAGTAAAGCGGTCTCAAATGTAACTCCAGAAAAAGAGGTTCGTCCCAGACGACTTGGTGGAGCATCATATCTTGTTCCAACGGATTTGAGAGAGAATCGCAAAATATATTTAGCACTTAACTGGATCATTGAGGCAGCTCAAGCACGATCAAATAAAGAGTTCCATTCTTTTGATGTAAAACTCGCAGCAGAGATCAAAGAAGCTGCAAAAAGACAAGGTGCTGCATTTGCTAAACGTCAGCAAACAGAGAAATTGGCTTCACAAAACAGGGCATTTTCTCATTTGAAATGGTAATCGTCATTCGTGTAACGCAAAGCGTATAACGTTTGCACTATTCATTATTTCGTTCTCGTTTACATATAAATATGGCTCCACAGAATATAATTACAACAAAAAATCGCAATGTTCCGCAAGACATGATTCGAAATGTCGGGATTATTGCACATATTGACTCTGGTAAAACAACAACGACTGAACGAATTTTGTTTTACACTGGGCGAAGTTATAAACTCGGAGATATTGATGAAGGAACTACACAAATGGACTGGATGGTGCAAGAGAGAGAACGTGGCATTACAATAGTTTCTGCGGCAACAACCACTTTTTGGAAGAATGTACGTATAAATATTATTGACACTCCCGGACACGTAGATTTCACCGCAGAAGTTGAGCGCTCGCTGCGTGTACTTGATGGTGGAGTTGTGGTGTTTGATGCAGAAGAAGGGGTGCAATCTCAATCAGAAACAGTATGGAGACAGGCTGATAAATATAAAGTTCCACGGCTTACCTTTATAAATAAAATGGATAAGCTTGGAGCAAATTTTGAAGGAACAGTTGGTGAAATTCGGGATCGGCTTGGAGCTACGCCCATTATTATGACGTTCCCTATTGGAAAAGAAGATACATTTCGGGGTGTAGTCGATCTGATGACTATGAAGTCTTTGATATGGGGAAAAGATGAAACTGGTGTCAAATATGACATCTCAGATGAAATACCTGAAGAAGTCTTAGGAAAAGTAAAAGAGTATCGTGCAAAATTGACAGAACAGATCGCAGAAACAGATGATGCTCTTCTTGAAAAATATCTCAATAGTGAAGAGCTTGATATTAATGCAATGAAAAAAGCACTCCGAAAAGCAGTGATAGGATACAAACTTATTCCAGTATATGCAGGAACATCCTTGAGAAACAAAGGAGTACAGCCTCTTCTTGATGCAATTGTCGATTATCTTCCATCCCCAAAAGATCTCAAAGAAGTGAAAGGCCTTAATCCAGACACAGATGAAGAAATTGTACGACAACTCGACCCAAATGATCATTTTGCAGCACTATCATTTAAAATACAACTTGACCCACATGTTGGAAAACTCACGTATTCAAGAATTTATTCAGGCAAACTACAATCCGGATCATATATTTACAATGTAAATAACGGAAAAAAAGAACGGGTGAGTCGGATACTTTTGATGCATGCAAACCAAAGAGAAGAGATCGATGAGGCGTATGCTGGTGAAATTGTTGCATTAGTCGGACCAAAAGAAACCAAAACAGGCGATACTCTTGCTGATGAAGACCATCAAATTAAGCTTGAACAAATATCTTTTCCAGAGCCCGTGATTTCACTTGCAATTGAACCAAAAACAAAATCTGATCAAGAAAAACTTTCCTATGCACTGCAACGTTTGTCTGATGAAGATCCGACATTCCGTGTAAAAGTTGACCATGAAACAAACCAAACAATCATGGCGGGAATGGGTGAACTCCATCTTGAAATCTTGGTAGATCGAATGAAACGAGAAATGGGACTTGATGCAAATATCGGCAAACCACAGGTTGCATACAAAGAAACCATAACAACAAAAGCTGATGCTGAAGGAAAATATATCAAACAAACCGGCGGGCATGGACAATATGGTCACTGTCTCATGCGACTGTCACCGCTTGGGAGAGGTGAAGGATGCGTTTTTGAAAATAAAATTAAGGGAGGTACCATTCCTTCCGAGTTTATTCCATCTGTGGAAAAAGGTGTAAAACAGGCATTGGAAAAAGGAGTTCTTCTTGGATTTCCTCTCACTGATTTGAAAATCGAACTCTATGACGGAAGCTATCATGATGTAGACTCGTCTGATATCGCATTTCAGATTGCAGGTACTATGGCAGTCCAAGATGGAGTAAAAAAAGCCGGAATCACATTACTTGAACCAATCATGAAGCTTGAAGTAACAGTTCCTGATAATTTTATGGGTACCGCAATTGGGGATATCTCAAGTCGCCGAGGAAAAATACTGGGTACAGAAAAACGAAATAAAGTCACCGTTATCAAGGCATATGCACCGCTTGCTGAACTATCAGGATATGCAACAGTTCTCCGATCGTTGACCGAAGGACGAGGAGTATTTTATATGGAACCTTCACACTACGAAGAAGTTCCGAAAAATATCATTGCTTCCATGCAGTCAAAATAATCTTTCTATAGTATTTGTAAGAGCAAGAGATATGGGGCAGTTTGTATGGTCATGTTTTTTTGCAGGACAGAATTTCCTGCCGTACTCAACCATACGCATAGTAAACTTGACCCATTCTTTTTTTGGCAAGACTTTCATAAGATCCTGCTCGATTTTATCTGGATTTTTCTCTGTGGTTAGTCCATAGAGACGACTTAACCTCAAAACATGCGTATCAACAGCAACTCCTTCAACAATTCCAAACTCATATCCAAGAACAACGTTTGCTGTTTTTCGTGCAACTCCTGGAAGCTCAAGCATTTCTTTCATCGTCTGTGGTACTTTATCATGATATGTTTCGTGAATTATTTTCGCTGTTGCTAAAATATTTTTTGCTTTATTGCGGTAAAAACCTGTTGATCGGATATCTTGTTCAAACTCAAGCTGGTTTGCATGTACAAAGTCTTGTACTGATCTGTATCTCTTAAACAGATTTTTTGTCACCATATTCACCCGTGCATCTGTGCACTGAGCAGATAGGATAACTGCTACTAAAAACTCAAATGGAGTTGAGAACTGTAATGATGGTTGAATTGTTGGAAAAAGTTTTTTCAATGTTTTTACGATAATAGCAGCACGTTTTTTTCGAAGTTCAATATCCATATGTAAAATGTATTATTATTGACTCAGATTGTGGTAGGTTATCATATATCTATTACCTTACCACATTCACTAATTAGGCATCAATTCTATCGTACAAGAGTGACGATTGGTTTCGTACAAACAAATAGTTTGTTACGATCCAAAAATAATGAGCTCTTCTTCTGCTCGAGTAACTGCGGTATATAACCACTGTTTCCATTCTTGATCGCTCATTTTTTTGAAACGTTCTTCAAAGAGCACCACTTTTTTCGCCTGACTTCCTTGAGCTTTATGTACGGTCAACGCATATCCAAAATCAAAAAGTTCGCCCGCCATGATCTTGGATCGTTTATCAGTAAAATTCAAAGCAGTATTACTTCCAAACTGTTTTTTGGAAATTCGTCCATGAAAAAGGTCACCATCATCCATCTGTATCTCTGCCTCATACCATTCTTCTCCATCTGAATGAATTTCAGTAATACTTCCAAGCATACCATTGTATATTTGATGTTTATGACTGTTTCTTAAGCAAATCACTCGATCGCCTGGTAATGGATCCTGTGATTCAAAACCGAGCGAGAATCGAATACGTTGATTTAGTTTTTTTCGGGTATTGTTGTAACCACAAAGTACCAGAACATCAGGCGCATATGTTGATATCATTTCCTGCATTTCTTCATGAAAATCAGGATTTTCAGAAGAATATTTTCTGACATAAGCGCTATAGTTTCCGGGTCTGATATATCCATGTTCGCGCGCCTGGATTGATAGTCCAATGATTGGATTTTGTTTTGCCTGGCGATGAATGTGTGTAAGAGTAAGATCGGGTTTTGTCATAAGACTGTAGCTGCCTTGTATCGGGGGCAACTGTCCATGATCGCCAACTGCAATGATCGGAATATTGTATGAAAGAAGATCGTGCCAAATACGCTCATCAACCATTGAGGCCTCATCAATAATAATCAAATCATACTCAATTGTATCTTTCTGTTTCCATCCAATAATTTCTTCTCTTTTATTAACAACTGGGGTATATATAAGGCCATGTATCGTACTAATGCTGTCTTGCGCTAAGACTGCATTCGCTTGCATAAGTTTTGAACGAAGGACTCGTGCAGCTTTACCAGTATACGCAACAAACGCAATCTTGAGTTTCTTATTCTCTGCATGCAGCTTATCTCTCAACATAGCAACAAGTGTTGTTTTTCCCGTTCCGGCGTATCCACCCAATGAAATATATTTTTTGTTCGATATGTCATGTTCAAACCAATGGAGGAGTGCAGAAACAGCAAACGTTTGATCGTCTGAAAGAGAATTCATAGGTGTTTCATTGTACTATGATCTCGCTTCCTCTTCCATCTTTTTCAAGTTGGATAAATAATTCTTCAATCTTTCCATAAAATAGATTATTATGTGTGTATGAACAAAAAAAAACAAAACGCAAAACATCTCCACTCCCGGTTTCATATTTCATATCTGACGTTTTTCCCCGTATTGATTTTGGTTGCCATTGCATTATTTTCATTTTCTCTCTGGAAAGCGCACAATGATCTGCGGCGGATCGGAAATTACCTTCGATTCGATAAGGAGGATCTGGGAATCCGTGAAAAATCTATTTACTATAGAGTCCAGTACGGAGATACACTTGAATCAATTGCTAAAAAATTCAGTATTTCCATAGAAACAATCATGTGGGCAAACGATATTCCTGAATCTGGGATAGAAAACGATATGATCATCAGCATCCCACCAACGACCGGAATCATACACGCAGTACAAAGCGGGGAAACAGTTGAAAGTATTGCCAAGACGTATGGCGTAGATCCATATGTGATATACAACTATCCTTTCAATGAATTTACAAAAGATGTAGAATTTCCTATCAACCCTGGACAAACACTCATGATACCCGGGGGCACCAAAAATCCAATCCGTATCAAAGATATACTGGGGATATTTTGGAAAAGGATGTGGGAATAAAGTTTGGCAGAGTGAAAAGGATGGGATAGTATAGGAACTGTTTTAATTTAACTTGAGCCATTTTCCTTCTGAGATTACAGTAATCTCACCGTTTACTACTTTTATCCCGGTTTCATCATCAATAGCGTAAATTGGGTTCTTTATTTTTTGTGCCATTTCTCTTAAAAATTGCGCCCGACGACTGAAAGGAGGAGAGCGCAGCGTGGTGCGGAACGATAGTGGAGCAAGTTGCGAGTAGGAAATTTATCATGTTACTTTGCATATCAAATGAAAAAATTTTTGAGGCATCAACAGCGACCAATCATGATTTCCTTCAACATACTCTAATTTTGAATTGCTAATGAGTCGATCCATTTTTTGAGCATATTTTTTTGGAAACAGTTCATCGGTATTGCCCCAAAAAATAAAAGTTGGCTGACTAATTTTGTCAAATACTTCATATTTTCTATAAATTGAGTTTGACACAATTTTCCATATTTTTGTTATTGATAAAAAATTTCTAAACACTTCTTTGAAGAAATCTCGAAGTATTATCAGGGACATCAACTTATTACCAAATAAGAAAAAACCGCGAAATGTTTTTGCAACAAGTAGATACATGAATCTTAAAGTAGAATAATTTGGCGAAAGACCTGCGGAGTCAATCAAAATAAGTTTAGAAATTTTTTTATTTTTTGGGGCTAAATTGAGTGCTATACCTCCGCCAAATGAATGACCTACAAGAGTAATTTCATCAAGTTTTAATGAGTCAAGCTTATTAGGTATACTTGATTCCCCAAAGCAGGGAATATCTGGAGCAATCACATGATATTTTTGTGATAGCAATTCAAAATTATTCTTGTAAGTGAAAGCACTAACACCGCCTCCATGCAAAAATAATAGAGGCATACCTTTACCAGTAGTAATGTACTTCAAGCTAATGCCATCTGCCTCAAAAAAAATTTCTTCATAATTCATGCTTAACTTCATTATAAGGTTAAATTTAAAAGCGGATATAGTCTCGCCGTAGCTTCAAGAAACTCGCCTTCACTCTCTCCGAGTTTCGGCGAAGCGAAGGCGGAGAGGACAGTATTGGAATTTTTTTATCATATTTTTCTCGCAAGTAATACTTGGTGTCGTTCATTCCCAGCCCCATCAATTTCATCAAGTAATACTTCAAAACCGGCTTTCTCAAGCATTATGTGATTCTTTTTGGAATTATAATGACTCCAATACATTTCAACACCATGGAAATCCTGTTCTTTTCCTTCCCATTCTGAACTACCCATGGTAATTAGCATTAAACCACCTTTAGGGAGAAAAGAGTTAAATTGATTTAATAATATTTGATGTGTTTCGCGAGGAGTATGAAAAATCGCATAAAACGACACAACTGCATCTACCTTATATGCGCTAACTTTCAGCTCAGACATATCTAGAAGTTTATACTCTCCTTGAGGAACATTTTTCTTTGCCAGTTCAATCATTTTTTCTGAGATATCGATGCCAATGACCTTATGCCCGTGTTCAATAAAATAACTATCCACTGGTTTTCCTGCACCACATCCTATGTCCAGAATTGTTGAATTTGGTGTAAGAAGAGAATTCAACTTTTCGAGATACTTTGTATTTTCGAATTGATCTCTTTTTGATTCATAATCATATGCGACTTTGTTATATCCTTTTTTTACTAAATCATTTGTCATAATATTGTTATTGTATAACAAGGCGGGGGGTATGGGATGAGATTGGAACTTATTATTGCAATTTTCTTTCTCCTAAATCTTGAGCTAAACGAAGCAGATACCCGTCAGGATCTTGTACTATAAATTGTTTATTTCCTACTTCTTTATCTTCTTTTCTATACCATTTTTCTTCGATTTCTAAAAATATTGAAATACTGTTCTTTTTTATTTTTTGATAAATAGAATTAATGTCTTTTACTTTAATCTGAAAATTAACTTTACTTGACCATTATCTTTCTTCAAATCCTTAGGAGTTCTTGCTTCCCTTGGATCAAAAGAATCTAGCATATTTAATTCTTTCTTTATTCGATTTTCTGACATCTTTATATATTCCGGGTTAATATCAAAGCCGATCCATTTCCTATCTAAAAAGTTTGCCACCACGCAAGTCGTACCACTCCCAACAAAAGGGTCTAAAACAATATCTCCTTTATTACTACTCGCTGAAATGATTCTTTTCATCAGAGCTTCCGGTTTTTGTGTCGGGTGGTCTACTCTTTCTGGATTTGAATAGTGTACATGCGAAAATTCCCAAACATCGCCAGGATTTGCCCCTTTCATATTATTTCTTTCCCTGAAATATTTTTGAGGGATTCTTACGTCGTCAAGATTAAAAGTGTAGTCGCCTGATTTTGTGAAATATAAAATATCTTCATGTCTTGGCGAAAACCCCTTTGTTCTTCCCATGCCTTGTGTGTAGTGCCAAGTTATCCAACCATTGAAATGAAAATCAAGTTCTTGAAGCATCAAAAATAACCGAGGAATAAATTTTACCCCCATAAAAACATAGATACTGCCTGTGTTTTTCAAAACTCTTTTACTTTCTGTCAACCAATCCAAAGTAAACTGCTCATATTCATGCCATTGCTTCCAGTCAATATTATTTCCGTAATCCTTACCTAAATTATAGGGGGGGTCGGTGCAAATCAAATCAACACTTCTGTCGGGAAGTTTTTTTAATTCCTCTATAAGCCCATTTGATCTTATATATTTATCATCAATCATTTTTATAAATTGCTCTGCGGTTTTTCTTTCTTCATCAACATAATGAATATCCCTAATCTGCATTTGACCAGTGCCTAATGCCTGATTGTAATTTAAATCTTTGGCTGAAACATATTTAATATCATAAACATGATATGCGGTTACTTGCATAATCCCATTTGTAATTCCGTTTCCGTCTGCTTTCTCACTAAACACTTTATGTTTCAGTGAGAGAACTAGGAAAATATAATCTGGGTCATCAAGGTATTCATTTCTGATTCTTGCAAAAGAAGTAATGTTTGGACTTTTCCCAGAAGTTAAAATATCTTCCGCTGTTGCTTTCGAATCCACGTTTGCAGAAACATAATCTTCCACATCTTTCAGTTTAAATTGTAGAACCATATCAAAGGCATCGAGCCTTTTTCCGGCCTCAACATTAACCAGACCGTATTTATTTCCGACTTTATCTGATATTTCCTCAAACTTTTCCAAAGCCCATGCTTCAACAAATGGGCCAGCAACCTTGTTTATATTCTCAAGGGGTAGTCCGCGCTTGAGATTTGTCCTAATGAAAATTTTATTGTTTCCACTGTCTATTGCTTCTTTAATTATCCCTCGAATTGCACTACATACACCATCTGACATTTTTGGATATAATGCTGATTCTTTCGGTAACTTCCGTCTTTTTAAAACGTCCTTGTTCATAGTTTTTATTTCATTAAATCATCAATGCTAATCCCTAATCCTTTGGCAATCTTCATAACCGTTTGAATTGAGGGTTTGGTGATGACATTTGTTTCAATTTTAGTCAGCGTTGTATAGGGAAGATCAGACTTTCTCGCCAATTCGTCCTGCGTTAATCCTTGCTTATTTCTAAGCTGTTTTATCTTATCCCCAATTGTTTCGTTATTGTTTTGACTTTTCATAGTTTCC
>LBTJ01000004.1 GCA_000990445.1 Candidatus Roizmanbacteria bacterium GW2011_GWA2_37_7 | reverse complement strand
GATCATCCTTGGAGACAGTATAATTACGCATGAATCCTCCGAGTCGGAGGATAAATTACAAGTTTAGGGGGTATGACATTTTCATTTGGGTTTGACAGTGGAATTTGAGATTGGAATTTGAGATGCTACTGCATTGAATTTGTAAGAGTGAAAATTGGGGTTATTATCGACATTACCAAAAAACCAACACTTATTCCAAGAACAACAATAATCATAGGCTCAAGAAGACTGAGCATTCCTTTGACTGCCATCTCCGACTCTGACTGATAATATTCAGCAAGTTTCATCAATGTTTCATCAAGATGCCCTGTTTGTTCTCCAACGATGGTCATCTGAGTAAGAGATTCTGGGAATATCGGTTCATTGGACATGGCTGTACCAACAGACAAGCCTTTCTCCACTTTCTGGGAAATCCGTGCAAACGCTTGTCGAAACATCATATTTGGATTGACATCTGTGACAATGACCAGCCCATCAAGAATCGGCACTCCAGATGAGATAAGAATTGAGAGAGTACGCGTTGCATCAACAAGACCAGAAGTGCGTACGATATTTCCAAGGACTGGAATTTTCAATATATATTTGTCGAACATATTTTTTCCTTGTTTTGTTTTTAAAAAGCGAATAATACCAATGATAGCTGCAATAATTCCAATAAGAACCCAGATCCAATTTGCTTCCATGAAGTTTGATATTTGCATTATAGTTTTTGTACTTTGAGGAAGTTCAACCTGGAAACTATCATACAGACTCAACAATTTAGGCATGACAAATGTAAACATTACAAATATCATTGAAAACATAGCAGTAATGATGACAACTGGATAAATAAGTGCATTGCGAACTGTTTGCTTGAATGTACGTTGTTTATCAAGATGTTCTGCAAGTTTTTGAAGGATGTTGTCAAGTTTTCCTGATGCCTCGCCTGATTTGACGAGCGCAACATAAAAATGTGAAAACTGGCCAGGATATCTGGTTAGCGCAGTGGAAAATGTTTTTCCGTCACGAAGCTGCCGATCAAGCTCATCGAGCATTTTTTTAAAAGGAGCTTTTGATACTTGTTTTTTGATGATGTCAATTGAGTCAATCAGGGTTAATCCGGCATTTAACATAATTGCAAACTGACGTGTCATATATACAATATCCTGAAATGCTACTTGTTGAAATATTGCCATAAAATCCGTTAATTTGGATTTTTTCTTTTCAATAATGTCAATAGGAAAGTACCCATTGGATTTGAGATAATCTGCAATTTCCTTTTCACTACTCGCCTCCATTTCTCCATTTACTTTTTGATTATTTTTTAGTGCTTTATATTGATACAACATTCTATTTGATAAATTTCTCAATTTCTTTGTGTCTTATGGCGTATCCATATGCTGATTCGCGTGATATCATATTTTGCTTGTAAAGACGTGAAAGATATTTTTCAAATAGTATCATCTCCTGTTCTTCTCCTGTTTCAAGAACGTTGTCGATCATAAAAGCCTTTGCCTCACGAATAAGCGCTGCAACAGCAGGTGTGTTAAAGAGGATTTCAACTGCTGGAACACGTCCAGTTTGCCGTATATTGGGAACCAAGCGTTGGTATAAAACAGATCTCAGCACTGATGAAAGCTGGCTTCTGATCTGGTTTTGTTGCGAGCCGGGAAAAACATCAACGATACGATTTACCGCTTCAGGAGTACTGTTGGTATGCATAGTGGAAAATACCAAATGTCCAGTTTCTGCGATAGTAAGAGCTGCCTGAATCGTCTCATGATCACGCATCTCTCCGATAAGTACGACGTCAGGATCCTCGCGAAGGACTGATCGAAGCGCTTTTGACCATGAATGCGTATCAGCATGAAGCTCTCTTTGAGAAATAATTGATTGTTTGGGAGTATAAACAAACTCAATAGGATCTTCAATTGTGATGATATGCCGCTGTGAGTTATTATTGATTTCATCCAGTATCGCAGCAATAGTTGTTGATTTTCCTTCACCAGTCGGGCCAGTCAAAAGTATCAGTCCTTCACTCATTTTTGAAAATTTGTGGAACGTATTTGGAAGATTTAGATCTTCTATTGATTTAATATTATGCCGAATCAAACGAAATGACGCCGCATGTCCACCACGCATAAAATAGTAGTTGATCCGAAATCGGACATCTTTCCATTCATATCCAAAATCAATTTCTTTGTTTATCTCAAACTCTTCTTTTTGAGTGTTATTGAGAAGAGGTGTAAGGAGTGACCTTGTGTCATCCTGTGTCATGATATGTTCAGATTGAATTGGCATCAATGTATCATTGAGCCTGATAGTCGGTCGGTATCCAGGCACAATATGAAGGTCTGACGCATCCTTTGAATCAGTATATTTGAAAAGTTCTTCAATGTTCATATTTTTGTAAATTCTGGTTTATTTATCCAATTATTCAATTACATTATTGCTAAGCCGCCTCAGTAACACGTATCACTTCTTCAAGGGTAGTAATACCTTTAAGCGCTTTGAGAAAACCATCCTGCTTCATCAATACCATTCCTTCTTTTTGAGCCTGGGCCACAATAGATTGAGACGGAGATTCTTTTAATATTAATTCATTTATTATTGGAGATGTTTTTAATATTTCATAAATACCTATTCTTCCCTTGTAACCTGAGTTGTTGCAATCCTCACATTTCTTACCACGAGCTAATTGAATTGGTTTGTTCTGGTATTCTTTTGGAAGCATGGGTCCAAGAACCTCTCGTATTGTGTTTTGGATTTCCAAAGCAGGTTCAAATATTTCTTTGCATGTATCGCACACTCTTCGGACAATCCTTTGCGCCATCGTAACACTTAAAACAGATGCAATAAGAAATGGTTCTCCACCAAGGTCAGTAAGGCGTGGTATTGCTGTTGCAGCGTCATTTGTGTGCAGCGTTGAAAACACAAGATGTCCCGTAAGTGCTGCCTGAATAGCAAGCTGTGTGGTTTCTTTGTCCCGGATTTCTCCAACAAGTATAATATTTGGATCTTGCCGCAAAAATGATTTAAGTCCGGTAGCAAAGGTAAGTCCTGCTTTTGAGTTTATCTGTACTTGATTGATCCCTTCAATTTGATACTCAACAGGATCCTCAAGAGTGACGATATTCACTGTTTTTGTATTCAGTTTACTGAGCACTGAATATAGTGTGGTGGTTTTCCCCGAACCGGTTGGGCCGGTTACCAGTACGATGCCATACGAACGCGCAATTCCATTCTCAAATAGTTTTAGCTGAGAGCCCTCAAGTCCAAGGTCGGGTAACGACGGCATTCCTCCGGTTTTACGTAATAGCCTCATCACTATTTTTTCACCATTGACCGTTGGAAGTGTTGACACGCGAAGATCTACTTCTTCATCTGAGTTTTTATAGTTAAAACGGCCGTCTTGCGGAATTCTTTTTTCGTCAATTTTCATCTCAGAAAGAATTTTGATTCTTGAAACAAGCGATTCATGAATACTTGTTGGGAGAGACAATTTTTCCTGCAAAATTCCATCAATCCGATACCGCACTCGTGATTTGAGTTCTTGGGGTTCAATATGCACATCAGACGCACGACTTTTCATAGCAAAATCTAAAATTGTGTTTACTATTTTTGCGATCGGTGCATTGTTAAATTCTATCGTAGCTTGGATCCCAATTTGTTTTTCAGGTTTTTTCTGAGGTTCAGCTTGTGCAATAGCTTCTTCTACTTCAGGAGAGATGTTTCTACTATATCCAACACTAATTGCTTTGGAAATATCTTCTTGAAGCGCAAGTACAAGCGTAGCCTTTACGCCTGCTTTCATTTCGATAAAATCCTGCAAACTTACATTGAGTGGATCAGCTGAAGCAACATATATTCGCTTTTCTTTGTCATCATACATAAATGGCATGATGGAGTGTCTTTGAGCAACTGCCTCAGGAATAAAGTTCAATGCCTGCGGATCAACAGCAGTAGTTTCAATATTGATATATTGGACGTTCAAAAATACAGCTTTTATTTGCATGATTTCTTCGTGAGAGATGGTGGTATACTGAAGCAAATATTGGTCAATAGGAATGTCTCGTTTCAGTGAGTCAACCTCATACTGGCTTGCTAGTTGTTCAGTGATGATATTTTTTTCAACAAGTTTGCTGAGAAACTGTTTCGGAGTTATACCCATATTACCACTATATGTTTATTCGTATTAAAATTCAATAGAATTGACAGATATGAGTTTACCAATATTAGTACAATCTCAGGAACTTTCAGAGTTTCATGCAGTTCTTTTAGAAGAAGGCATACATATTGAAAATAATAATACAATTACTATTCATCCAAGCACTCAAAATATCCATATTGAACAGATACGATCATTGAAAATATATTTGTTTCATGCAGGCAGTTCTGAGCGTCAGATTATTTTTTATTCATTTCAAAACGCAACAATTGAGTCACAAAATGCACTCTTAAAGCTACTTGAGGAAACAGGGCCGAAATATCGGTTTGCATTGCAGGTTGATTCTATTTATGCAGTACTTCCTACTATTCGATCGCGATGTAGAGTTATCAATGCAAAAAAGACCTCTGCTCCTTTACGAGCGTCAAGCAATAAACTTGAAAATTTCACAGATGCATTATTTAAAAGATCAACTACTGTAACAAAAAAAGATGAAGCAAAAATAATAATTTTAGAATTATTAGATCTCCTTCGCGTTCGGTTGAAAAACAATGAGTTCTGGGCTGTTGAAGCAACAAAAAATTCTCTAAGACTATATCGTCTGCTTCAGTACAACAATCTCAATCCGCAGCTTGCTGTTGATCAGTGTATATTAAATGCTACTCTTTTGCAAAAAACTGCGTGACCAGTTTACATCTGATAATCTTTCGATCTATAATTAGTGTATATGCCTATTAAAAAAACACACGATGGTTTTTCTCTTATAGAGATTATTGTAGTCATTAGTATCATTACTTTACTTGTTGGCATAGGCATAACGTCATTCTCTGGTTTTCGAGAGCGTGGACGTGATGACCGGCGTATTCTTGACGCTGAGCTTTTGCGTGAAGCACTTGATAAATATTTCACAAATCAAAATGGTGGTTTTTATCCAACAACTCTCGATATTCTTGTAAGCGATGGGTACTTAGATCGTCTTCCAGCAGATCCTTTATCAGAACTTACAACTGCTTATCAATATACTCCCTTGCCTGCATGGCCTGTAGGCTGTACGAACGTAGACCCATTATTTTGTTCTGAATATCAGCTCACTATTGATCTTGAACGCAGAGGAGCGATCTATATAATCCAGTCAGACGATATTAAAGGGAATATCATTCCGTGACACTATGCGTAAAAATATAAATAATCAAAACGGATTCTCGCTTGTAGAACTTATTGTTGTCATAAGTATTATTGCTGTATTTGTTGGGATCAGCGTAAATGTGTATAGAAATTCAGTAAACGAGCGAAGATTTCAGGAAGATATAGAACTTGTCACAAGCATTGTTCATCAAACACGGGGGCGGGCTATGGCACGGGATATTTCTCCAGATTCAGGAGCCTTCCAATGCAGGATCAATTTTGAAAGCTATAATCTTCTCATTGATCCAGGTACGAATTCAATTACTCAAGAGATACAATGCAATGGTATGGTAATAAATCTTGATAGCCATGTCCTCGAATACTCTACTATTACATTTCCCGGTGCATTAACGCGGTTGCGGTTTGTCTACCCAGTGAACCTCGGAATAAACAGTTCTCAAACTATATCATTGCGAAACGAAACAATTGGAAGGTGTGTTGATATTGATGTGCCTGCGAATGGTGCAGTTGTAATCAATAATCAATATAGTTGTTGAGAATGGAAAACATGAAAAAAATACAAACACATACAAAGGGATTTAGCATCATCGAAGTAATTGTGTTTACGTCAATGCTGAGCGTAGTTCTTGTTGCCGCAGTTGGCTATACAGTTCGTTTGGTTTTTACTATGACACACAATCGTCATAAGCTGATGGCAACGCATTACGTTGAAGAAGTAAAAGAATGGCTAAACGGAGAGCGAGAGTCTGACTGGGAACAGTTTCAGAATCGTTCTACGCTTGGAGGTACAACATATTGTATAAATAACGTATTACAACTTAATACTACATTAGCATCATTGATCCCGGGGCCATGTGGATTTACTGGAGTTGTTGGTACTCCTCCTCAGATATATCAAAGACAGCTTATTTTATCAAAAGACAGTAATGAGACTGCCACTCGGGTGTTTGCAGTAATTCAAGTTTCATGGCGTGACGAAGGTGTACTATATACAGAGGAAATTGAAACAGTATACTCAGTATGGGAGTAGTAGTATGAAAATAAAAAACAAAGGATTTACATTAATCGAGATTATTGTAGTGATGGCAGTGCTTGCGATTCTTCTTCCAACAGTATTTAGTGTTATATATATTATTATGCAGCAGATGCTGCGTGTTCACAAACTTGCTGAAACAAAGCGTCAAGGAGATATGATTATGATGTATATGAAAGAGTCGATAGCGAGAGACGCATGGGGTGTGTCAGATGAGGTGGGTGGAGTTGAGTGCAATACTGCCGGAAGTACGTATCACGATTTTGCGAATTTCTTTTTTTTTGTCGGGAACAACACTCCACCGGATATATTTACGTTTCGACTGTATCCATCTGGCAATATTTCTTATGAACATTATTTCTATCATGGCGGTTTTGGTATGTATGTAAATGATCTTTCGGCAAACTTAAATGCAACGGACGTTGTTTCAGTATCTGGTTTTGATATTGAATGCAGAAAACGCGATAACAACTCATATCCCGTTATTGCATTTAGCTATGATGTAACTTTTGTTGATACAACTCCAACTGCGCAGGAGGGAGTAGTGACTCTTCACTATCAAACTAAGGTAAAACTCCGAAGAACACTCGATTGATTTTTTTCTTGAGTATCTGATAAGCTAAGAGTATGGCATCTACCTTTTCTATTGATATCAGTGAACAATATACACGGGTTGCAGATATGGTATTAAATAAAGGAAAAATAGAACTGTACTCGCTTGGCTATGATAATACGGCACTTAATTTTTATACAAACTTGACTGATCAGTCTGCCAAATTACAAGCGCAATTATTATCAGAACTAAGAAAAGAACTTATCATCAATTCATCTGTGGCACATGTAGTCATTCCTGACTCACTAACCTACTCCCAACTCCTATTGATGCCGAATCTGCCTGAGGATGAATTAGTAAAATCAATCCGTCTTCAGGCTGATGAGTTTGTCCCACTTCCGATTGATGATGTATATATTGATCTTGAAGTGGTCTCAAAACTTCAAAATAACAAACTCCTCATTGTATTTATCGCAGCACAAAAAAAAATCGTTGATCACATCAACATGACGCTTAACCTTGCTGGAATCGAACCTGGAACATTGGAAAATGAGCTGAGCGCGGTTGGCCGATTTGTGTCTGAAGTGTATACCTTTATTAAAACACCATCGCTGATTATTAACTTTGGATTTGGATCAAGTTCTATGTATGTGATGACCCCTCCTTTCCCTTATTTTCAGATTACACGAACTTCACGGATTGGTTTTGATATTATTCTCCGAGATCTTGTGGCGAATTCCAATCTTACCAGTGATAAAGCGTTTCAAGCTCTTAGTACTATTGGACTTAGCACAAAAGGAAGTATAAACATATATGCAACTATTTTTCCGGTAATGAATGAGTTATTTGCCGAGATTGAAAAAACCATTTTAATGGCAAAAGAAAAGTACCATGTTTCAATTCAAAATGTTTTCCTTTTTAACTACGACAGCTATATTGCGCTTCTTCATGAAACCATTCAAAGTAAAGTATCGCTCCCAACCCAGTCTCTTCCGTTATCAAGCATTCTTGTTCCAAACCTTGTTACTCAAACATTTTCGCATATGCTTTCGACGTTTATACCAGTTATTGCAACGCATCTACGATGAAAAAGAGAATAAATTTATTCTCTCAACGAAATGAGAATCAAACAGCACAGAAATATTTGCAGTACGGTAAACGTACTACATATTGGGTGCTTTTGTTTGGAGTGTTGTTTCTTATGGCGCTTTTTGGTACGTATTTTTGGTTTAACCGATACCTTTCTGAGTTGAAAAACAAAAAAGATACCTACAACAGATATATTTTAACAAATAAGGAGTTTAATCAAGAAATCAAACATTTTGTCAATAAGTTTTCCTTACTAAAGACATATCTTGCAAGCGATGCTGCGGGATATGCGTACTATAAACATCTAAAAAGTATTATTAAACCTTCAGGTGCTGTTGATACCATTGATTCATTTACTATTAACAATTTGCAGGTTGTGTCGTTTTCACTGTCTGTTCCTTCGTACGATGAAGCATTGCGAATTCTTGATTTCTTTGAACAAAAGGAAGTTCTTGAGCAGTTTGATTCATTAGTATTAGAATCGTTTGACATTACAGAAAATTCAAACAGCTATACGATGTCATTTAACGGAAAATTAAAACACATTGAAAAATAATTATGGTTCCTATTAACAAGATAAAAGCTCTTTTTAACAAACGCTATCTTTCTGTGGGATTATTTATCGGTCTTGATATTGTTTTTCTTGTTTTTGTTTCGTATTTAGGATATAAGGTATATGGGATCTACCAAGAAACTCGATCATTTGAGCAAGAGATTGATCAATTAAAAACAACATCACTGCTGATTAAAAACAACAAGAATCTTCTTCAAGATAATATTTCTTCCTACAATGATATTCTTGATGCCCTTATTCCAGACGGTGAAACATATTTCCAGGTTATATCTGCTCTTGAACAACTCGAGGCACGCAACGGAGTAAGGATAAATTCATATAGTATTAATTTGAGCGAAACAACTGAGGAAAAAATGTCTTTAAGTTTAACAATTTCAGGACCTCAGAATACAATAGAATCACTTCTTGATAATTATCATTACTCAAGCGGAAGACTGATAACAAATGAAGAAATAACATACTCAATGGGAAACACTGAGACTATCAGTTTTGCAATAAATGTATTCCATTCATCATCAGATCAACCAAATCCAGAAAGTGATGTAGCCGAAATTATTATCGCAAATGAAGATATTGAGTTTATTCAGTCTATCCAGGAAAAACTCTAAAATAGTTTATTTGTACTCAATATGCTTTGGGTGAGTGAGAAGTCTACTAAGTCCTTCAGAAACTTGTGCTCCTCTTTGCTTCCAGAATTCAAATCGTTCTTTTACAATTTGAATATTCTTATCAGCTAATAATGGATTGTATACTCCAATTCGCTCAATATATGCTCCATCACGTTTTTTCCTTTTATCAAGCGCTACAATCCTGTAAAATGGTTGTTTTCGTTTTCCAAAACGCATTAATCTCAGTGTGACTGCCATAATAGTTAAATATTAATTCTTATATTCGCCTGCCGCAGGCAGGTATACCCGTCTTATGCTGGGTTTGTCCCGCTAACGGCGGGATCAAAACAGCTTAGAGGGGTATATACTCGAGCAAATTCATTTGCGAGTGGTATAAAACGTAATTATAAAACGAGGATTACAAATTATCCAGCGCATTTTGAGCAGCTTTTTCTTCTGCATGTTTTTTTGATCGGCCAGAACCAGAACCCATGATCGCATTGTTCAGTAAAACGTGAACAGTAAAGGCTTTTTTGTGTTCCGGACCATGTGCCAAAACAAGTTCGTACGTAGGAAGCTCCTTAAATTTGGCTTGACTGATTTCCTGAAGCCTGCTTTTTGGGGATAAATAAAGCTTCTTTTGAATGATTTCGTCAAGTCTATTTGAAAAAAGATACTTTACAATAAAATCATAGGCATGATCAAATCCTTTATCTATAAAAATTGCAGCAATCAATGCTTCAAATAGATCCGCTAAAATATTTGTTTTATCTCTTCCAATCCCTTTTTCTTCACCTCTTGAAAGGTATAAATACTGCCCAAGCGCAAGTTCACGCGCCACCTGAGCAAGGCTTTCTGTGCGAACAATAGACGCTTTAATATCGGTATAATCACCTTCCTTAAGTTCAGTATAGTTATGATATAAATAGATTGATGTAGAAAGAGAAAGAACGCTGTCTCCTAAAAATTCCAGTTTTTCGTTTGAAGGAATGGCAAATGATCGGTCTTCGTTTAAGTATGAACGATGAATAAACACATTTTGTAAAAGTTGCTTGTTCTTAAACGTGATACCTATGTGTTTTTCAAGCTGATTCCGTTTCTGGTTCATATGAATGTTCTTTCGTAGTAATTTGTATATAAAGTGAGCCAAGCACTGCATTGACAAACGCGTACGATCGGTCATTTCCGAGTTCCTTTGCAAGTTCGATTGCTTCATTGATGATCACTTTCACCGGTTCTGTATTTTTGAAAAGAAGTTCATATACAGCGAGTCGTAGGATAGATATGTCAATTTTTGCTATTTTTTCCAAGGGGTATTTTGGCGCATGATTTTGGATATGTTTGTCAATTTGAGCAAGATATTTCATTACTTCATCAGTTACCAAATCTTTTTTGAATGGAATTTTGCTCTTTGTTTTTTTTGCATGAAATGAATATGAATAGAGATTCTGTACTGTATGCAGACGTTTTATGTGACGTTGATCCATCATGATAACTGGGTTAGCTAGTTAGCTTATTAGCTACTTAGAATTTACACCTAAGAAGATAAAAACTAAATAATAATTATTTACTGCAATTTTTACAACACTGCTTCGCACGTTTTCGCTTTCCGCAATTTTTACACAAAACAAGCTGTGGCAAATGATGTTCCTTTTTCCGTGCAAGTAAGCGTTTGCCTTTTCGGGCCTTTGAGTGTTTTCTTTTTGGAAGCGGAGCCATAGAAAATATATTGAAATAGTATCAAGTTCTTATCTTACCATGTGAGCAATAGTAAAACAATGGTATCGCTGTTTGATAAGTACCAAAGCTATGAACCAATTTTTTAATTTTTTGCAATAAGATTGATCTGGTATGAGTCAATGATTTGTTTAAGTCTTGGGGTTGCATCCAACGAATAGTTGTCAAAAAACTGATCAACTGCTTGGCGCGCTTCAAAAACTTGTTTTGTGTTTGTAAGATCTGCGATTTTGAGATCGGCGTATCCATGCTGTTGTTTCCCATACATTTCTCCTGGTCCTCTTATTTTAAGATCCAACTCTGAAAGTGCAAGACCTGAGTTTGTTTTTGCAAAAAAACGAAGTCGTGAACTGTTGCTGTCTTTTGATGACATAAACAAAAGGCAGTACGACTGTTTTTCCGCACGCCCCACTCTACCGCGGAGCTGATGAAGTTGCGCAAGGCCGTATCGTTCAGCGCCCTCAATAAGCATAATTGTTGCATTGGGAACATCTACTCCAACCTCTACCACTGAAGTTGAAACAAGGATATTATGCATTTTATTTTTAAACTGTTTCATAACTTCTTCTTTTTCTTTTGATTTCATTTTTCCATGGAGAAGTGCTATATTGAGTGTTGGAAAAACGTTTTTTCTCAGATGTTCAAACTCGTTCTTTGCCGCCTTTACAGAACTCATTGATTCATGATCAGATAATTCAATAAGCGGACAAATTATATATGCCTGCACACCATAATCCTTTATTTGCTGTGTTATCCATCTATATCCATCAGCGCGCTTTTCAGAAGGAGTTACATATGTTTTGATGGTTTTTCTTCCTTTTGGCATCTCGTCTATCACTGAAAGGTCAAGTTCGCTGTACAATGTAAGCGATACAGTACGAGGTATTGGGGTTGCAGTCATGCTTAAAAGATGTGGATTGATGCCTTTTTCTTTGAGTAAAGCTCGTTGCTTTACACCAAATCTATGTTGCTCGTCAATGATGACAAGAGCAACATTTCGAAAATCATATTTGGTACTAATCAATGCATGCGTTCCAATGATTATGTCAAAGGATGACGCAGTACTTTTTGATTCAATATCTTTGTGCGATCCAGTTTGCAAGGCAATTTTCAACTGAGTGTTTTTGGTCAGCGCAGAGATTGTAGCAAAATGCTGCTGTGCCAAAATTTCTGTTGGCGCCATGATCAATGTTTGTTTACTATTTAAATACGTTACATACGCGGCAATTGTTGCTACCACGGTTTTACCCGAACCTACATCGCCTTGTAAGAATCTATTCATAGGTTTCTTTTTTTGCATATCGCCAAGAATTTCTTTGATTACTCTGTTTTGTGCAGGTGTCAGGTGATATGGGAGGGTTTGAATAAATGTTTGAACAGTATTTTTTATAATTGTTGATACTGTTATCGGCGAAGTAGTTTTCTCTTGTGACCAACGCTTCTTTATCAATCGAGAGGATAAAATACGAATAAATAGTTCGTCAAATCCAAGTCTTTGTTTTGCTTTTTCTACTTCTGCGGGTGTTTGAGGCGTATGAATAGAAATGAGCGCTTTTTGAAGATCAATCAACAAATGTTTGTGAAGGATTTTTTCAGGGATATACTCTATTGACTCACGTGAATTATGAATGATCGAATCAAGCACATAATATATCTTTTCCCGTATTGTTTTTGATGAAAGACCATAAACCGAGGGATATACTGCAACGATTTTTCCGGTATGTTTTGTGTCAGAGTTTATTGAATCAAGAATTTCATACTCTGTAGGTTTCATTGATTTTATTTTTGAAAAAGTCTCAATAAGTCCAGATGCTGACACGCATGCGTGATTTTCCATGAGATGTATCAGGTAGGGTTGGTTGTACCAGACAAGTTCGAGAGTACCAGAGTCATCACAAAGTAAAGCTTTTTGTATAGTAATTCGTTTTCTTGTTGGTATTGTTCGGATTGAATCAATCCGTCCTCGTACTGTCACTGTTTCGCCTGGTTGAACGTGTGCGATATCTGAAACAACAGAAAAATCATTGTACCGAAATGGATAATAGTGAATCAGATCATCATACGTATGAATACCAACTGCCTTCAAGCGTTGTATTGTGCGTGAGGCTGTTTTTGGAAGTCTGTCTATTGGAGTGGAAAGCTGCATACATGATCAATAACCATACGCATAAAATGGTTAATGGCTATAGTTAAATAAAAAACAACGGACTGAAGCTTGTTATGATAAGAAGCAATGTTGAAATAATAATTATAAAGCGAACAATATTTTTCAATCGAAACAATTTTTTTATTTTTTTCATACCGTTATTGCTATTTTAGCATACGACTGTTGCAGTTGGCAATATTATAATTATGAATATGTGTGTATGCTACAATTATTTGATGGCATATATACCCCGTAGAAGACGTGCAAAAAAACGTTTTCTTTTTTTTCAAATTCCACGATTTAATAAACAATCGTTCCTTCTCTATTTTGTGCTGGGGATTTTTATAATGATTGTTTTTGGATATCTTTCAGCAATTGTTCTGTTTGCATGGTATGGACGTGACTTACCCAAACCAGGGAAGCTTTCCGAAACTCGTGAAAACTCAACCGTGTATTATGATAGAAATGATGAGGTGATCTACGAGATGTATGAGGATAAAAATCGTCTTCCCATAGCATCTGAAGATATCCCTGAAGTGTTGAAACAATCTACGGTTGCGATTGAAGATAAGCGTTTTTATGAGCACAAAGGCATATCTGAGTTTGGAATCATTCGTGCGGGTATAAACTCACTTCTCGGCAAACCACAAGGAGGATCAACTATTACGCAGCAGTTGATAAAAAATGTTTTGTTAACATCTGAAAGAAGAATCTCACGAAAAATCAAAGAAGCAATTCTCGCCTATCAAGTAGAGAAACAGTATAACAAGGACGAAATTCTAACAATGTATCTGAATGAAGCACCGTATGGTGGAAGTTACTGGGGGGTTGGGTCAGCCGCAAAAGGATATTTTGATAAAGAACCAAAAGATATTTCTCTTGTTGAGGCTGCGTTTCTTGCAGGGCTTCCACAACAACCATCGGTTTACTCACCATTTGTAAATGAAAAAAATGCATGGAAAGCACGTACAGAAGATGTATTGCGGCGCATGAGAGAAGACAAATATATTGATCGCGATATTGAAGAAAAAGCCCTTACTCAGCTTGAAAAACTGAAATTTTCACAACAAAAATTTAATATTACAGCTCCACATTTTGTCTTTTATATTAAAGACCAGATTGAAAAAGAGTTTGGTTCTGGAATTTTAAATAAGGGAGTAAAGATCAAAACAACGCTTGATTTAAAACTTCAACAAAAAGCGGAACAAATCGTGAAAGATGAAATCGAAGTTCTTGACAAATATGCAGTCGGCAATGGTGCTCTTGTAGCAATAGCTCCTGACACAGGTGAAATTATTACATATGTTGGATCATATGATTTTTCAAACGATGAATATGGAAAATTTGATGTTGTGTCTCAAGGAAATCGCCAACCCGGTTCAACGCTGAAACCCATTGAGTACGCTGTTGCATTGAAAAAAGGCTATACGGCATCAACAGTAATTATGGATATAAAGACAGTGTTTCCGAACGTCGTTGACGAAGATTATGTACCGGTAAATTATGATGGCAAATACCGTGGTCCGGTGCAGCTACGTTTCGCTTTAGGAAACTCTCTGAATGTCCCAGCAGTGAAATTGCTTGCAATGGTCGGGATACGAGATTTTTTACAGCAGGCGTATGAAATGGGCCTTGACTCACTTGAGCCAACAGACAAGAATATCAGCAATCTTGGATTATCAGCGTCACTTGGCGGCGGCGAAACAACGCTTTTAGATTTAACTCAGGCATTTGCGGTATTTGCAAATGAAGGAAAGATTGTCGAGCCATACGGAATTATTGAAATAACAGATTTTGACAATAAAAAAATATATGAGCACAAAGAATCAAAATCAAAACAAGTACTTTCCAAAGAAATAAGCTTTATAATTTCAAACATATTGTCAGACAACAATGCGCGTATTGATACTTTTGGTGCAAATTCTTATCTTCGGATTCCAGGAAAAACTGTAGCAGTGAAAAGCGGAACGACTGATGATAAACGTGATAACTGGGCTGTAGGTTTTAGTCATGAAATTGCTCTTGGTGTGTGGGTTGGAAATAATGATAACTCTCCAATGAACAAAAATATTGCTTCTGGAGCTACCGGAGCTTCTCCAATATGGCATGACACCATGCAGGTATTACTTTCTGAGTTTGAGGATGGAATTATGGAAAAGCCGGACAGTGTTGAAGAATTGGAAGTCGATGCATACCTTGGTGGATTACCAAAAGAAGGATATCCAACCCGAACAGAATACTTTATAAAAGATACCTCTCCTCATGAAGTATCACCGTATTATAAAGTTCTTCAAATTTCAAAAGAAACAGGCAAACTTGCAAATGATGTAGAGATACGGTCAGGAAACTATGAAGAAAAGGAGTTTATTGTTATTATGGAAAGTGATCCAATATCAGGAAACGGTAAAAACCGCTGGCAGGAAGCTATTGATGAATGGGCGAACGCACAGGAAGACAGCAAGTATCATTATCCTACTGAAACATCAAATGCCCGCTTGGAAGATGTTGTTATTTCAATAAAAAATCCAGAGAATGAAAAACGAATTGATTCAAACTCAGTTGAAGTGTATGCGAAAATTACATCTATTGAGATGATAAGCGAAGTAAAAATATATATTGATAATAAAGAGAAAAAAAATTTCTCTGGTGACCGCGATGAAATTCGTGAAACGTTTGAAATTGAAAATGGCAAGCATACGATAAAAGTAGAAGCGCGCAATGAAAAAGACAAAGTATCATCTTCTGAAGTGACAATATCTGTGAATGAAGATTATAATAATTGATTATTGCGTTGGTTGTTCTTTGAACAAAAAATCAACAAAATATGCCTCTTGCATAAATTTAAATAAACTATTCTGGTTGTTACGCTTCACAATGCAATTATATCAGGAAGAAATTTTGTTTCGTATATTTGTGAGCTGCACCATTGCCTCTTTTTCAGTAATATTTTTTTCATGAGAGGAGAAATAAAATCTGAGCGAAATATTATTACCAAAGGAGCTTAGGTACTCAACTCGTTTGAGAAGTGGTGACGATTTGTATGCAAAATCTTCAATTTGTTGATACGGAATTGATTTCTGGAATGTCAGATCAAGTTTTACCACTGCATACTGTGTAGGTGGTGAAAATTGATAAAGTAAGGAAAAGTATTCAATAAGTTTTTCAAAATTAAATTCTGCTATGTAAATTTCTTCAGAAAGACCGATGATGTGCTGATAGTTACGCTTAAGTATCCCAATAGAGCCGACTCTCTGCTTATTGATCTTCACCGAAGCAGTATTATGCATAAGCGCATGACTGCCTTGTTCTATTGAAGTATTTTTTATATGAAGCTCATGTAATAATGCTTCAATAATACCTTTTAGGTCAGAAAAATTCGTGTTTACAGCAATAGCAAGGTTATACGTTTCTTGCGGAAGTGAGTTATTGTTTTTATTATATACTTTTGCTATCTCAAAAAACCGCAATGTCTCTTTTTTGCCAATGTTATCTTTCATATTTTTAATAAGAGATGGAAGGAGTGATGTTCGCATATACTCGATCTCAGATGAAATTGTGTTTGTGATTTTAAGATGTTTGGAAAGATTGTAATCAAGGTCAGTAAGAAGATCAGCAGAAAGCATCGAGTAATTCAAAAACTCATGAAGCCCGATATGTTTGAGAAAATACTTTGTTTTATACTGTACGGTATATAACTTCTCAAGTTCTTTTGGTTGTTTGACAAATGCAAGTGGTGATATCACATTTGGTAAGTTGTGATATCCATAAACGCGCGCTACTTCTTCGATAATATCTTCTTTGATTGATACGTCACAAGTGCGATATGTCGGAACAGTTATATTGAAGTACAGCCCGTCTGGGTATGCGAGCTCTTTATCTTCATGGCGCATGACGCCAAACCCAAGATGTTTGAGGATAGATATAATTTGTTTTTCATCAATGGTAATCCCCATTACGCGGTGAATATCCTTTAAGTACACTTTAATATCTTTTGTTATACGTTTGATTGGATATAGATCGTGGATCTTGCTTGCAATATGTGCTCCGGTATTCTCCTGATAGAGCTGAATGCCGTAAAGTAACGCTGTGTAAGCAAGTTCAGGATCTGGACCTTTTTCGTTGTATGTTGCTGCAAGAGTTCGAATACCCAAAGACATCGAGGATCTTCTCATCTGGACAGGATTGTTATTATCCAAAAAAAATAATATTCTCTTTGTCGAATCTACAACAACACTGTTACTTGTTCCGATTATTCCCGGAAGATCGATCAATGTACCGGTTCCATCATCTATCACACAGTCACCTCCGGAAAGTTTGTATGTTTTATCCTCCAAAGAAGTAATTGTTTCGTTTTTTTTCGAAGTTCGGAATATAAGTTTTTTTGATTGAATTCTATCGTAGTCAAATACATGTGCTGGATGTCCAACATCAAGCATTACATAGTTTGTGATGTCTACAATGTTATTGAGTGTTCGTATTCCTGCATGATAAAGTCTTCGTTTGATATAATCTGGAGATTCACCTATTGTTATATTATCCATCACAACTCCGAGAACTCTGTTTGACAGATTTTCTGGATCAACAATCTCAATGGGCAATCCATGTTCTGGAAGCTTTGGTTTGGGGAAGCTTCGTTTTTTGAGTATTGCTTTTTTCCCAAACTGAGGCAAAATTGCTTGTGCTTCGCGTGCAATGCCATACACACTTGCCATATCAATACGATTTGAAGTGATCTCAATATCAAAAATAAAGTCATTTTCGATTTTTTCTACAGTTTCAATTGACGGTCCGCACAACGACAGATACTTCTGTATACGCTTTGCGTTACACGACTTAAAACTGCTCCAAAACTCTGATGTCGCCATCATACAGTGCTCTCATATTATTCAGCCCAACTCCCGGCTTCATCATCATCACTCGCTCCACACCAAATCCAAATGCCCAGCCTGTAAACTCATTCGGATCAAGACCACCTGCTTTCATAACAGTTGGATGCACCATACCTGTCCCGCCAAGCTCCAACCAGCCTTGTTTACATAGTCGACACTTTGTGCCATCAGCTACTTTTCCTGTTCCTGCACAAATATCGCAAGTTATGTCTACTTCAAATGACGGCTCAGTAAATTGGAAATGGAATGGTCTTAGTCTTGTTGCTCTATCCTGACCAAAATATTCCTTTGCAAAAAAATCGATTGTTCCTTTCAAATGAGTTATATTGATTCTTTTATCAATACAAAGTCCCTCAAACTGATGAAACATCGGAACATGCGATGCATCCCAGTTTGGTCTGTATGTTTTTGCAATATTTATCATTCTGATTGGAGGTTTTCCTAAACGCATCATTTCACGAGGTTGTCCTGATGATGTGTGCGGAGTAAGAATCATTTTGCCATACTTTTGGTTTGTTGGACTTTGAATATAAAAAGTCTCAAAGTCATCGCGAGCAGGATGATCCTTAGGCATGTTTAATGCTTCAAATGAAAACCATTCCCACTCAATCTCCGGATATGACATACGAATAAATCCAATTTTTTCAAAAATATTACTAATTTCTTCAATCGCATATGTCACAAGATGAAGACTTCCAGAAGCATATTTTTTTCCTGGAAGCGTCACATCTATGGTGTTTTTCTGACCAAATGATACAATTTCTTGTCTTTTTTTAGAAATAGATTCAAGAATTTTATATTTCAGTTGATTCATTTCTTTTCCAAGTGCTTTGCGCTTTTCAGCATTCAGGTCTTTCATATTTTTCAGTTGTGCGTTCAAAACGCCATTTCTGCCAAAATATTTTGTTTCAAGTAGAAGAAGATCGTCAAGTGAGGCAATCTTTGAAATTTCTGTTTTAAATGTTTGAAGAACGTTATTCTTAGCCATTATGAAAGAGTATATTATTTTTTTATCTCTTGTGCTAGCTTGTCAAAAATTTTTGGAAAATCAAGTGCAAGATGCGCTAAAATTTTTCTATCAAGTACCAGCTTTCTTGTCTGAAGTTTGTGAATAAATTCATTATATTTCAGACCGTTCTGTTTCAATGCAGCACTTATCCGCGTAATCCACAACCGTCTCATATCTCTCTTGCGTAGTCTTCTTCCTGCAAAAGCATATTGACCTGCATGAAGAACAGATTCTTGAGCTTTTTTAAACTGTTTGCTTCGTGACATCCAGAATCCTTTTGCAAGATTCAGTACTTTTTTATGTTTTTGCCGTGATGCAGGACCGGCACTAATTCTTACCATATCAAGCCTTTCCTAGTAATTTTTTAATCTTTATTTTCATTCTACCTTCAACTGGTTTATCAATTTTAAGGGCTCGAAGCTGGCGTTTTGATTTTTTAGCTTTCAGATGACGGACTCTTTGTGATCGATGTACGACTTTTCCTGATCCAGTAATCTTAAATCGTTTTGCCGCTGATTTATGTGTTTTATGTTTATTTTTCATATTATTTTTTTCTCGACACTACTGCTCTGACAACGCGTCCTTCTACTCGTGGCTCCTTTGAAATATTGACATCTTCAAGTTTTGTTATGTAATCGCTCATAAATGCAAGGGCCATAGCTCTTTTTACAATCTCCCTACCGCGTAACGTGAGATTCAACCTCACTTGATGTCCGTCTTTGAGAAATTCTTTTGTTTTATTAATAAATCGCTCTTTATCATGATCGCTCATAAAAAGCGACAGTTTAATGTCTTTAACATCACTTTTTTTTGCTCCTTTTTTTGCCTCTTTCAGTTTTTTCTCTTCCTGATACAAAAATTTTTTAAAATCAGTGATTTTTGCAACAGGGGGCTTTGCGTTTTGTGCAATAAGAACAAGATCGAGGCCTTCATCACGTGCTTGAGCAAGCGCGTTGTTTTTCGACATAACGCCGATTTGCTCACCCTTTGAGTTAATAACTCTCAGCTCTTCTGCCTGAATGCGATAGTTCAGATGATAATATTTTCCTGACCTATTTGATCGATTGTTAAAATAACGCCTGCTCGTTTGAAAATTCCTCAAATTTAAAAACCTAATTTATCAACATACCCCGAGTTGACAAAATACTTCATTGTTGAAGTATGGTCTGTCGTTAACGGGGCACGGTAATTATAAAGGGAATAGTAAGTATTTGCAAGATACTATTACTTAATATTACACCCATATGATAATGTCATAGTTAACCACGTGAAAATGTCATACCCCTGACTATGGGTAGAAGTACTATTAAGGTTCAGTTTTAATAGTTAC
>LBTJ01000003.1 GCA_000990445.1 Candidatus Roizmanbacteria bacterium GW2011_GWA2_37_7 | reverse complement strand
GAATAGAAAAAACGCTTCTTAAAATGGATGATGAACAGCAATTACTTTATGATACGATTTGTAAGTAATTTTTGGGTGTTGCATTGAGGAAGACAGGAAAGAATGTACAAAGATGATCTGATCATGCCCTTGACTGCGATTTGGAAAGCAGGAGGCTCACCATGTTCAAAGAGACTAGAGCCACAAATCGGAGAACTTCTTGATAAATTGAAACAGTTTGACGAGATACGATTATACGGACGACAAGAAGAATTACTCCGTACAATGAAGACCTCAACCATAGATCGATTACTTGAGGGGGAACGAGATATTTCAAAAAAAGAATACGGTATATCAGGAACAAGAAAATCACCACTTCTGAAAAGTCTCATCCCCGTCAGAACCCATTTTACTGATGTTGAATACACAGAGCCAGGACATGGAGAGATGGATTGTGTACTTCACTGTGGGATGAGTTTGTTGGGTATCTACGCTGAAACTCTTAACATTCTTGACATTGCAACCCACTGGAATGAGAAGAAGATCTTCCTCAAGAAAACCAATAAAAAGATTGTGGGATCCTTTCATATTCTCAAGAAACAATTTCCTTTCCCCCTCCTCTCCATTGACTTTGATAATGGATTTGAGTTTGTAAATTGGCTCCTCAAACACTACTGTGAAAAACAAAATCTTGATTACACCAGAAGCCGTAGTTATCACAAAAATGACCAAGCCCATATTGAAGGAAAAAACTATCACTCCGTGAGGAAAGTAGTTGGTTATGATCGGATCGATGATGAGCACGTGGTCAACCTCATTGACAATGTGTACCAGAACGAACACAGACTTCTCACCAACTTTTTCTACACCACCATGAAACTCAAAAAGAAAGAAAAACAACTCATAACAGGGAAAGTTACCAAAAAACACGAACGGGCACAAACACCCTATCAACGAGTCATTACATCTGATAAACTATCACAAACGATAAAAGACACGGTAACAGCTCAGTACAAGACTCTCAACCCAGCTCAATTACACCGTGATCTCAAAAAAAAGTTAGACAAAATCTATCGCATTATGAAACAAAAACAACTCACCAGTTCGGTAACAGTTGCATATCATGCAACGCCCCTCCCTGACTATCTCTTGGGTAACACTTAATTGCATGCAACTCGTAATACAATTTAGACTTGACAAATGCTTTGAATCACATCAAGTGTTTCTTCTGCGCATTTGTCCCAGGAAAATTCATGAACGCGTTTTTTTCCGCTTGCAATCAATGTTGTATAAAGTTTCTTGTCCGTAAAAAGCTTTTCAAGCTTTTCTAAAAGATCGTGAATGTCATGTGGATCAAAGTACAGACAAGCCTCACCGCCGATTTCAGGAAGACTTGACGCATATGAAGTAATAACAGGACATCCATTGCTCATAGACTCAAGTAAAGGAATTCCAAATCCTTCGTAGAGCGAAGGAAGAACAAAGCAGAACGCATTCTGATACAGATTTGATAACGCATCGTCAGATACAAACCCTGGAAAAACGACGCGATCCTCAAGGTTCAATTCTTGAACTTTTGTAAAAATCGAATCAAACATCCATCCTTTTTTACCAACAAGAACAAGTTTGAATTCCGGGTGCAATTTTCGAAACTCATGAAATGATTCGATTAATATGGGAATATTTTTGCGTGGTTGTAAAGTACCAACAAATAATACATATTTTTTTGTTCTTAGATCATATTTTTTCAGAACGTCATCTGTTTTCTCATTATGAGTTTTTGTTTTGCTGAAGCCGTTGTAAACAACATGGATATCTTTATCATTCAGACAAAACTGAGTAAGGATATCTTTTTTTGTAGTTTTTGAAACTGCAATGATTTTTTTTGCCTTCATTATGGAATAGTTGCTCCAATTTTCAAGTTTATATAAATCTTTTTTTAAAAATTCTTTTGGGAAGTATTTGTATGAAAGGTCATGGATAGTGACGATCAATGGCTGCCTCATAAACCGAGGACTATAATGCGCTGGTGCAAAAAATACGTCA
This sequence comes from Candidatus Roizmanbacteria bacterium GW2011_GWA2_37_7, assembly GCA_000990445.1. Lineage (GTDB taxonomy): Bacteria > Patescibacteriota > Microgenomatia > UBA1406 > GWC2-37-13 > UBA1450. The sequence continues at coordinate 30,839 of LBTJ01000003.1, read as the reverse complement.
ATGTCATTGCGAAACAAAAGGTGATAGGGGAGAAAGATCTGAGTCCACAAGATTTTTGCAGGAACTACTTCATATGTAAACTGATCATGTTCTTTTGGCATGCATTTCTTTGGTTCATCACGAAGAAATATAGTAAACGTTATATCAGACCGTTTCATTTTTGCATAATGCTTGAGAAGTTCAAGCGTATATACAGAAACTCCGACATGGTTGTCGACATTTGCTTCGTTTCCATCAATACCAATATTCATGTGTGTGCTCAAAATTATTAAGAGGAGTACTTTTCAAAAGCATTGATAAGAGTATTATAATATCTGTCCCACGTATATTTTTTCGATTGATCAAAACCCTTTGTCACAAGGTCGAAACGAAGTTTTGGTATTTGAAGAAGTTGTTCAATAGCATTTTGAATAGATGAAACATCAAAAGGATCAAAAAAAAGAGCTGCTTTTCCTGCGATTTCAGGGAGTGATGAGACATTGCTTGTTGCCACGGGACAACCATATTTCATAGCTTCAATAATCGGGAAACCAAAACCTTCATATATTGATGGATATACAAAACAGCAAGCATTGGTGTAGAGCGTTGAGAGAACTTCATCAGATACATAGCCAAGGAACCTGATGTTGTTATTTTGGACTTCATCTATTTTACCCCAGCCTTCCGGCCCAACGATTATGAGTTGAGGAGATTTGCCATGAGGTTTCAGGTTCTGAAATGCTTTTATAAGCCGTTGTAGATTTTTGCGTGGTTCGCGTTTACCTACAGTCAAGATGTATGGTTCTGTGATGCCGTGCTTTATGAGATAGGCTTTTTGATTGGCTTTCGATTGCGCCGGAGATATCTCTACACCGGGATAATTAATAATAATTCGCTTCTTCTCAATTCCATATTTTTCTTGAAGGTCGTTTGAAGTTGCCTGAGAATCAGCAAAAAGTATCTTTGACTCTCGAGATGCATATTTCAGCCGTTTTTTATGGGTACGTATGATTCGGGGATGGACTGTTTCTGGATGTTTCTCAACTACAAGGTCATGAATAATTGTTGCTTTTTTAATAGGCAATGGAAACTCAATCCAATCAGATGTGATAAACCAATCAAGATCAGTAAAGAGTTTTAAGTTACAAGTTACGAGTTTAGAGTACTTATGTAGATCATTGAATACGAATGATAAGAGTGAAGGCGGGAAAGGAAACGTGTGTAGCTTGTGCTGGCTATTTTCAATTTTTTGCTTAAGCGATTGATCAATCTTTGCACGAAAAGAGGAATAAAAAAAAGTCCACTCATTTTCAGAATTGTGTTTTAAAATCGATTCTATAAATCCATTGGTAAATCGAGCGACTCCTGTGCCTTTGTGAGCTATTTGTGAAATGTCAATACCGATTTTCATACAATATCTTTTGATGTGCGATTAATAATATTTCGATATACATTCTCAAGTTTTTTTGCTATAGATTTCCAACTAAATTTTTCAGAAACTAGCTTAAAGGCGTTGTTTTGAATTTTTTGGTACAGTTTTTCATCAGACAGAATTCTTTGAATTTGTTCAACAAACTCTTCAGGAGACTGCGCAATAAGTGCATGCTGGTTGTTGACAATACCAAGTCCTTGGACTCCGACGCTTGTTGACACGACCGGAAGACCAGACGCCATGCTTGCAAGTATTTTGAGCCGTGTTCCTCCAGGACCAAAAATCGGAGCTATAAACAATGTTGCCGAATGATACAGTTTTTTGACAGTTTGCTCATCACCTGGATTAAGATCAACAATTGAGATATTATTTTTATGTGTTGTAAGGATTTTCCCACCTGCATTTTGTCCTGCAATTATAAGTTCAAGCTGAAGTAAATTTTTATTCAGAAGCGGGTATATAGATTGAATCAAATACTTTGCAGCTTCAACATTTTGCAACCAATAAAAATTACCAAGAAACAATAATTTAGGTTTTGTAAGTTTTTTTAATGGGATTTGTTTTACAAACATCTCATCTCCTGCGCCATTTGGAATAACTTCAGGTTCAATATTTGACGCAAGCCGTTTTATCTCATTTTTATCATACTCAGAAACCGTTGCTACAAGATCTGCTTTTGTCCAGTAAAACTTTTCCCAGTATTTGAGCTTCAAAATGTCAAGATAAAGCGGGAGTCGTAAAAAAAATGGAAGCGAAGAAGTGTAGTGTTGATACACTTTGTATTCAATGGTTTGTTCAACCAAGAGCACAGGAATTGTAGTTTCCGGAATATGAGGCATAATGTAGAACGTTTCAGCGTGGATAACATCAAACGATTTATTTTTAAGAAGCGACTGTATTTTATCTGATGCTTCCTGCGAAAAGTTTCGCACAATCAAAAATGGCTGATTTGTGAAAATTGCCCTCATAATAGTTCCAGGTCTCCATGGTTTGCTTGCTCGTTTACACAGGTGAATCTCAGAACAGTATGATCGAAGATGTTTTGCGTATTGTTTTTCGATTTCATCCTTGTAAAGCGAAACAAGCGTTATTGAATGATTGCGAGCCAGGTATTTGAGAAGATAGTGCGTGCGTATCTGACCACCTGATGCAGGAGGGTAGGGAAGATACGGCGTAAGCATCAGAATATTCATACTTCATTTAGACGAATGTGCTCAATAAAATACTAGAGCTTTACAATCAAATAAAGATCAGTTTCAATCACAATCTCAAAGTTTCGTGATTTTAGTTCTTGTTTCATGCCATTGTTTGAAGTCACCAAGTACGTGTATCCAAGTTCATGCAGCTCTTCAAGCGATTTATATATTGCAGGTGCTCCTTTTCTATCAGCTAAATACAGAAGTGTCGTGTCTCCACTTCGATCAGTCACAATCTTATCATCAGGTAGTGTAAACGTCTTAATAAGTTCGGCAATATGCGGAAGATCGTTCGGGAATACATAATAGTCTTTTACCTTATAGTAAGAAAAAACAACACTAAAAAGAATGGTAACAATAATTGCAGGGTAAAGAGTTGCCTTATGAATATTTTTGAATGGCAGTTCAAACATATTTGCTATTCCAACGCCAGCAATTATCGCAAGCATCGGCAGTGCAATGGTTTGATAATATTCATGCTGGACATTTCCTCCTTGGAATGTAAATAAGTACACAAATCCCGAAAGAAGAATGCTATGAAGAAAGAAATTTCTATATTTGCCGACTGCTCCAAGAACAAAGAACACCGTGCTATAAATCCCAAAAACTGCAATTCCTATCCGTTCCATAAATATCCACCGAAAAAAAGCAGGTCGAAAAAAAATTTCCTTCGGTCCTTCAAACGTGTTTACCTGAGTGAGCAACCACCCACTGGCTGGAATTCCTTCTGGAAATTGCAAGATGTACCATCGCCACAAGATAAATGGTGCAAGTCCTATGATAAAAAACATATACGGACGCCATTGCTTTATTATCTCGAATTTATATGCTTGTAAAAAAAGATATCCCGCTGCAAACGAGTAAAAAATCGTTGTTGGTTTTGTCAAAAGCGAGACTGCAAAAAATAAGCCTCCGAATAAAAAGAGCATAATAGATTTTTTTTTATTGTTCAGGCTGAGAGAGAGAAATAGTAAAGCAAGCATCATACATGCAACTGCTGTTGTTTCTGGAAGAATAACCCGGGAAAAGAACACAAAAAACGGATAGATCGCATATATGCCAGCGGTTGCTATTGCCGCTAACCTGTTTTTTTCCTTTAAAGCAAAGTAATATAACACTCCAATTGTTATCATTGAAAAAACCGCTGAAATAAATCTTCCATATATTTCAAGAGTAGTTATAGGTAAATATTTGTAAAAAAGGGCAATTACTGCGCTATAAATTGGCAGCTCAACCATTCGTAATCCTTTTGGATTTTCAATTCCAGTCTGAATGCTTGATAAATCATCATATGTTGGTTTGAGAAGGTTGATCCCGTCACGAGAAAAGTTTCGCGCTACAGCTGCGGTGTCTGCCTGCCTCCATGAATGAAGATCTGCAAGCGGAGTGTCAATTTTATATAGTCGAAGGCCAAGTCCGATAAGCAAAATAACAACTAGTATGAGTACATCTTTTTTTTTCATGATTTGGTGTCGTATGTTAAAATTTCAAAGATGCTGTATTCTTTTTTTGAACAAAAAAGACAGCTGATGCATAAAAGATCCCTGCAAGAAGCCAGAACGTATAGGCAAGTTTCGATGCTTCAAATAAATCAATGTATCCTGCATTGATAAATAAACCAATAAATCCAAAAATAAATCCATAGAATATATATTTATATTTTAATTGCATATTTCTTATTTTTTTCATAATAGATATCATGATACTTCCGAGAATAGCAAGCAATAATACTGTTCCCACAAGTCCTGTTTCTCCCAGCCACCTTAGATAATCCCCGTCAGTTGCTTCTCCAAGCGAAGACGGACCGCTTCCCAGGTAGATATTTTTCGTAAATGCCTGATATGCCCGTGGCCATGAAACTTGGAGGCGAGTTGAGATTGAAATATCGGGTAAGAATTTGTTAATTGGTATCTGGCGGAGAAAAATTTGATTTACTGTAGCATTTATCTCTTCAGGTGAGTATTTTTTACCAGTTTCTTCTGCCTGTTTTACCAATGCTTCACGGATATTTTTTCGCGCTGCTTCTTCTGTCTTCGCATCAACAACAACAGGAGCTCCAGTCTGAATATTTGACAAATTACTATTTGATCCAAAATCACCGGGAGGAAGATCGTCTGGTCGTAAAGTACGTGCAACAAATGTTTCTCCTGTCTCAGAATCAACAAATACTTTTGTTTGCTGAAATGTTCGGGAAAGTCGATTTGCAAGATTATCTGATAAAGGTGTAAGAATAGCAGTGGCAATAAGAATGACTACAAGGAGTTTAAATTTGCGTACATAAAAAAGAAATATTGAAATTGAAAAGATATATGCGATATATGAAGCTCTTGATCCTGCAAGTACCAAAGTTCCAAGTGAGATAATAAATAATACGAAATATTTTTTTGAACCTTTATACAAATAATATCCAATGACTATTGGCATAAGAAGAATCAAATATGCGCCAAGATCATAGTGGCCTGCGAATGTGGAAGATATACGCGACCATGATTCAAGAATGAGAAAATATCCTTTTGCATACTCTGGATTCATGGTCTGTACTGCAGGCCAACCCAAAAATTTTTGCCCAAAACCGTATACGGACACAATAAACAAAACACCAAAAATAAACTTGAGGTACAAGAAAAAGTCCTTTTTTGACTGTATTGAAGAGTAGGCAACAAAAAAAATAAGCATATACTCAATCCTACGTACACTATGCAAAAATCCAAGGTGATCAATAATCACTGTTTTCTGAACATAGTATCCCCAGAGAAAGGAAGCAAAAACTGCTACCCAGAATGCAATGAATAAAAACATCATCTTCCATGGTATTTTTACCTTCTTGCGAAGAAACTGAACTACAAATAGTACTGCTACCAGTACCAAATAAAAATCTTCAAGTCGTACGGCGATATAGGTATAATTGATCATCCGAAAGGGAAGTTTTGGATACAAGGGGATTAAAAAAATAAATCCGATGATAAAGATTTTTAGCAGATGAGTATCAATCCACTTGAGCCAATGTATAAGCCTTTGCATATGTTTCAGTTAGATATTGATTTTGTGTTAATTTACCGATCCAAATAGCTATAAGTGCTTTCAATTGTAACATACCTTTAAGAAGAGATACAGCGAGAGGAGAATAATGTTTTTTATAAAAATACAGGAAACCTTTATACACCTGAAGGATAGGATATGTTTTTCCTTCGCTTGATGCAGATCCAAGGTGGACAAATGGTGCATATGGATAAAAAAAGGTGTTAAGATTAATTTTTTTTGCTCGGAACAAAAGATCAATTTCATCCATATACATAAAAATATTTTCATCAAATCCCCCAACAGTGTGAAAACATTTTTTTGTTGTGAGTATGCAAGCGCCGGATACCCAATCGATACGTTTTATTCTGTCAGGAGACTGACGTGTTAAACCCCAGTAATCACCTTTCAAAAACAATGCACCAAAAATTACTGGTAGAGAATAAAATGGGCCAACTGAAGGTTGAGCAGAACCATCTTTATTAAATAACTTGCCTCCAGCAAAATGGACTGTTTGTTGGTTTTGTTTGTAATACCCCAAAAGTTTGCTTATTGCATCATCCTTAACAATAATATCTGAATTCAAAAATAAAATATATATACCACGCGCCAGTTTGACTGCAGCATTGTTACCTTTTGAAAATCCAAGATTTTTCGTGTGTGGAATACACCTCACCTGAGAGTTCTTTTCTGCGATATTTTTTATTAAATCAACTGACTTATCTTGAGATGCATTATCAAAAACTATAATTTCATATTTGAATTGAGCAGAATGAAGAGAGGTAAGAATTGATTCAATTGTTTGTTTGGTAAGTGCTGCTGTATTGTATGAAAGCAGTATGATAGAAAGCTCTATTTTTTGTTCTGAGCTGTTGTTTGAAGGCATAATATATATTATAATTCACCTGCCCGCCGCATGCCACCATAGCTCAGAGGTAGAGCACTCGTTTCATAAGCGAGTTGTCAGAGGTTCGAATCCTCTTGGTGGCACTGGCTTTGGCAGGCGAATTAGTAATTGCGAATATGGAATGAAGAATGTAAAAGTTTTATTTACTCTTTCAGGAATTGTACAAAAACATCTCCGGCGTGGCACGAAGCTTGGGTATCCAACAGCAAATATGAAAGTTTATATGAATGCTCCTGATGGAATTTTTGTTGGATATGTTACTCTTGATTCGACACGTTATCAAGCAATTATTTTTATTGGTAAACCGCTCACATTTGATGAATATGATAAAAAAGCGGAAGTGTATATTCTTGATTTTGAACGAGATATTTATGGGACACATATTGATGTGACAGTATTGGAAAAACTTCGTGATAATCAAAAATTTGATTCACACGAACTACTTATCAAGCAGATGCAAAAAGATGAGATCCAGGCAAGGGAATTTTTTAGTACAATAAACAAATAAAGCAACTGCAAAAAAGTTGCAAGAATTTATTTTTTATATGCAATTTGATATTCAAAACGCTCAAAAAATTAAAAATGGCATTTTTAAAACAGCTATTGATGGGTTATTTTTCGTTCAAAAATCACATCACGAAGATGTGCGTGGGTTTTTTTCTGAAATTGGAAGAATACCCGAGATAGAGAAAGTTACTGGTCAAATTTTTATTGTCAAACAAGTAAATCATGCACGATCTTTCAAAAATGTAGTACGCGGGATCCATGCTGAAGGATGGAATAAATTTATTTTTGTGTCACAAGGTCGATGTTTTTGTGCTTTGGCTGATCTTCGATCAAATTCTCCCACTTATAAAACTGTACAAACATTTATCCTTGGATTTGGAAAATCTGCGTTGAGTGGTTCTTTGTATGTTCCGATGGGTGTGGGCAATTCGTATGCAGTCCTTGATGGGCCCATGGATTATGTATATTTCGTTGATCGTCTGTATGCTGATCGGGATACAGGCGGCGATGCAGCAATTTCTTTATTTGATCCGGAGTTGAATATTAAGTGGCCGATAAAAAAAGATGAGATGATTCTATCAGAAAGAGATAGAAATTGCGTAAGGTTAAAAGAAAAATATCAGCAACAATGATACATTAAACATAAGCATTTGTATTAGATGTTACAAATTTTACTAATTGTTGATTTAATGGTATGATTTTACTATGAATAACATAAATGAAATAAAAGAACAATATAACGATATATTAAGTAACAAAATTGAAAAAATCGAACAGCTTGTAGAAGAAAAAAAAATTTCAAAAGCGCTAGCAGTTCGTCTAATATCTTTTTATATAAAGAAAGAATTACTTAGTAATATAAATACAATTTGTAAATTCAATAAAACAAAAGAAAAACAAATTTTATTCACATACCAGTCTAATACAAAGAATTATTTTACAATATGAAAAGTACAAGTAAAGAACTTCAAAAAAAGAAAGAACCATTATTCACAGAGAATGAAAAAAAACTTGCTTTAGTTTTTCGTGAAATTGAAAGAGGAGATAGTGATAAAATGAATGAAGATCATATTTCTGAAGTATTAAGTCAAAGGAGAAAAGTGCACGAATACATACATGAGGAGAATATGCAATTTCATGAAAGATTCAAAATTGATCATAGAAATAATTTAATTAAATGGGGTGGAATAATTGGATTTGTTGTTTTTATTTTACTTCTTGTTGTCTTTATAATGCCAGAATATTTACCCGAAGCACTAAGAATAGTATTTGCATTTTTAGGAGGGATCGGTATTGGAAAAAGTTTTCAAGATACTTCCATTCAAAAAGAAAAGTAATAACTCACAAATTTTGATTACTACGCCTCATAAATTATTTCCACTCCGTCCGATAATACTTTTTTCCCTTCAAATTTTCAGGCAAGTATTCCTGCACAACTTTTTTTCCTTTTCTTTCTTCCTGCCACGGATACCGAACATGCCCTTTTCCATATCCTTCCTGTTTCATTACTTTATTAGATGGATTACGGAGGTGAAGCGGGATCGGGTCAAGTTTCATTGATTCAATATCATGCATGGCTTCCATAAGTCCAGAGTATGATGCGATTGATTTTTTGGCAGTTGCAAGATATGTAGCGCATTGAGCAAGGATTATTTGCGCTTCTGGCATGCCGACCATATGAACTGCTTGCATTGTTGATGTAGCAAGCACCAGTGCAGTAGGTTGTGCGTTGCTGATATCTTCTGCAGCAAAAATCACCATACGCCGTGCAATAAATACCGGATCTTCACCTGCTTTTATCATTCGAGCCAGATAATGAAGCGCAGCATTTGGTTGATTTCCCCGCATACTTTTTATAAATGCGGAAATCGTGTCATAGTGGTAATCTCCTTTTTTATCATAGTACAGTGATTTTTGCTGGAGCGCTTCTTCGGCAATCTGTAAGGTAATCTTGTTTATTTTTTTTGTAGTGACAGGTCTAGACCTGTCACTACTTATTGTGACAGAAAGCTCAACCGCATTAATTGCAGATCGAGCATCTCCATTTGCATAGGTTATGACATGATTCATTGCCTCTTTTGCAAACGAATTTTGTGGATATTTTTTTACTGCACGGTTAACGATTACTCTCATTTCCGCATCAGTCAATTGTTTGAGAACATAGACATGTGAGCGTGAAATCAAGGGAGCATTGACTTCGAATCCCGGATTTTCAGTCGTTGCGCCTATTAGTGTTATCACGCCTTTTTCAACAGCGGGAAGAAATGCATCCTGTTGTGCTTTATTAAATCGATGAATTTCGTCGATAAATACTATTGTGTCTTGTTTGTAAAATTCCTTTCTTTGCTTTGAGTCGGCGATGACTTGTCGGACTTCTTTTACCCCACTCGTTACTGCTGAAAAGGGTACAAACGCGGCGTCAATTGATTGTGCGACAAGATATGCAAGAGTTGTTTTTCCACACCCAGGAGGCCCCCACAAGATCATTGAAGATATTTTCTTGTTCTCGATCATACTTCGGATGGGTTTTCCTTTTCCCAACAGGTGCTCTTGACCTACGTATTCTTTGAGTTTTTTGGGACGGAGTCTGTCTGCAAGGGGAGTATCCATAGCATGAGCATTTTATCATGAAACATGGAACACTGGTAGATTATGAAAATTGTAATTTTTGATCGAACAAAGTATATTATGTATAATTAGTCATATGAGGTTTCAAACACCCGTACATTTAAAAGAGAAACTTGTTCGTTTAATTTTTTTCAGTATTCCGTCATTTAGTTTAGCTTATTTTATTGATCAGTACTATATTTTAGGAAAGGGATGGGGGTTTCTTTTGGAGTGGGTGAAATAATTAACCAATTAAGAATTAAGAAATTGTCATTTAAGATTTTGAAACGTTATACGTTACACAAACAATGATATTCCGTCTTGACCGGTTTTTTTTCGATGAAAAGGATGTGTTTACTGCATTATTTGGTGTATTTCTTGTGGCTGCATATTTTTTCCATATTCCCGTTCTTCCATTTCGCTTCGAATCGCTTGTTGTGTTATTTTTGTTTCTTGTCATCACACGATCATTAAAAAGTAGTGTGACGTATGAAGGATATGTGCTTATTGCGTTGTTTGGGTTTTTGCTTTCATTGTTTTTGTCTCCATATGGGCTGGCGATTTATCTTCTTATCACCACTCTCTTTTATATGAAATGGAAACGAGTCTGATTATTTTCTTCTTGCCTCAAGCTCATCATAGATATCTTTAAGCTGTATTTTTTTCTCACATAGTAAAATAAGTACGTGAAATAACAGGTCGGCAGATTCAGAAATAATTTCTTGTCTATTTTTATTTTTCCCTGCTATGACGACTTCTATTGCCTCTTCTCCAACTTTTTTAAGAATCTGATCAGTTCCGCTTTCAAACAATCGAGAAATATACGAATTTTTTTTCCTCGATTCTATTCTTGTTTCAATAATGGTATAGAGTTCTTCTAGTGTCATAATTTTCTGGTTATATTTTTATAAAAACACGATTTTTTTCCTGTGTGACAAACTGTATTTCCATTGAGCTCCACGTGAACAAGTAGCGTGTCATCATCACAATCAGTAGATATTTGTTTGACCAACAATGTATTGCCCGATGTTTCACCCTTTTTCCACAATTTTTTTCTTTTTCTGCTCCAAAAATATACATAGCCTGTTTTCTGAGTAAGAGAAAGAGCTTCATCGTTCATGTAGCCGAGCATATACACTTCTTGAGTTTTAATATCTTGGATTATTGCTGGTGTGAGTTTCATAATCGTACAGAAATATTGTTATCATTTAAATACTCTTTGACCTGTTGTATTGTGCATTCTCCAAAGTGGAAAAGTGAAGCGGCAAGTGCTGCATCGGCATTGCCTTCAACAAATATATCTTTAAAATCTTGTAGTTTCCCCGCACCTCCAGATGCAATCACCGGTACGTTAACCACATTCGTAACTTCTTTTGTAAGCTCAATATTAAATCCTTGCTTCATACCATCGGTATCTATGCTGGTAAGGAGTATTTCACCGGCACCAAGCGCTACTGCTTGTTGTGCCCATTTTATAGCTGATAATCCCGTGTCAGTTCTTCCTCCATTTATAATCACATTCCATTGATTTTTCACGCGTTTTGCATCAAGAGAGAGAACCACACATTGGCTTCCAAATGATTGAGCGCATTCCGATATCAAAGTTGGTCTATTAAATCCTCCGGTATTTACGCCCACTTTGTCTGCGCCGGCTCGAAGTACTTTTTGCATATCTTCTTTTTTTCGTATACCACCACCCACGGTAAATGGGATAGTAACCTCTTTTGCAGTTTTTTGTACTACATCAAGGAGAATATCTCGGTTATCAACTGTTGCTGTAATATCCAAAAATACGAGCTCGTCTGCTCCTTGCTCATCATATTTTTTAGCCAGAACAATAGGATCACCGGCGTCACGAAAATCGACAAACTGTATACCCTTTACCACTTTCCCTTCTGTCATATCAAGACATGGGATGATTCGCTTTGTCAACATAGTTGCGTAAAATAATTAATAATGTTTTTCAGCAATAGAGATCCCGACATTCCGCTTTTTTCCAAATGAAATTGAACACCGACGATGTTATTTTTTATTAGAATACTACAATATTCCTGTCCATATTTTGTTATTCCTGCGACAATATTCTGATCATAAGGTTTGCAATAATAACTGTGGACAAAATAGAAATCACTATTATCAGGAATATTTGTAAATAGTGCCGACTCTGAGTCGGTTAAACATACCTGATTCCATCCAATTTGTGGAATTTTCATTTCGCTACTCAATTTTTTTACGTTTCCTTTTATCAAACCCAAACAATTAATATCTCCTTCATCACTTTTACTCATAAGAAGTTGCATACCAAGACATATTCCTAGGATAGGTTTTCCTTTTCTCACGTCGTTTATGATAATTTTATCAAGTTTGCGTTCTTTCAAGTTCTTCATTCCCATCGCCGCAGCACCGACTCCCGGAAGTATCAATGCATCTGCTTTTTGAATCATTTCACGTTTATTTGTAACCACAGTTTGGACAACAAGCTTGTTTAAAGCATTTCTTACACTTTCCAAATTGTTTATGCCGTAGTCAATAATTGCTATCATAGAACTCCTTTTGTTGATGGAACTGTTGATTGATTACGTTTATCCCGTTCACAGGCCATGCGACAGGCTCTTGCCATTGCTTTGAAAATAGCTTCAATTTTGTGGTGATCGTTTCTTCCATTTTCAACCTTTATATATACATTGGCTTTTGCATTCTGGGCAAATGCATCCCAAAAATCATATACCAACTCTGTGCTTAGATCGCCAACTTTTTCTCTCGTAAATTCGCACTGCTGAGTGAAGGAAAATCGTCCTGCAAAATCAATTGCTACGCTTGCCAAGGCTTCATCCATAGGAAGGATAAAAAAACCATACCGATTAATCCCCTTTTTATCTTTTAATGCTTCAGCAAATGCTTGACCTAAAACAATACCAATATCTTCAACAGTGTGGTGATCATCAATAAAAGTGTCTCCTTTAGCTTTTATATCCAGATCAAATAAGCCATGTTTGGAAAATAGATATAACATATGATTAAGGAAACCGATAGGAGTCTCGATTTTCCTTTTTCCACTGCCATCAATATTGAGATTGATTGAAATTTCCGTTTCATTAGTTTTTCTAACTACTTTTGAAATTCTTTTCATAGTAAATATTTAATAACTTGTAATATAGACGAGAATCTCTCTGACCCTATTTTTTGTGTTCCTACATAGATACACGGTATTCCGGCTTTATTAGCAGAAATAACGTCATTTGGACTATCGCCAACATAAACAGTATTTCTAAACTTCATTTTTTTAATTACAGCAAAAAGCATATCGGGCGCCGGTTTGCCATTGATAATATCTTCCATAACAACGATACAATCAAATAATCCTTGCAATTTATTCTTTTCAATTACGTATTGAGCTTCTTTCCTTGGTCTGCCGGTAGCAATCGCCAGTTTCTTATATTTCTCTTTCAGCTGCTTTAATATTGCTTTAGATATTAATGTCGGTTCGTTATCAATTAATCCTTTTCTTTTCGAATTTCCAAGATAAAGGTTTTGAAAATATGATTTAACTTTTTCGTAGGAAATTCTAGGGTTATTTATAAGCTTATATGTTGCATCCCAATCATTATTCATCCCAACGATATTTTTAATCCTATCTACTTCGTCTTTTTTAACTTCGCGATTTAAAAAATAACCAGCCGTTAGCCTAATTGCTTCACGATAGGATTTTGAAACATCGACAAGTATTCCATCCATATCAAAAATTATTCCGTCAAAATTGTTTTTCATATGTTGTTAATAATTTCTAAAACCCGATTATTTTGAGTAGATGTTCCTACCGTTATCCGAAGTGCTTTTCCTGTAAGAGCAGAATCGTAATATCGAACAGCAATTTTATTTTGTTGAAAGCCCTTCTTAAGTTTTAAGAATAAAGTTTCATTAGATTGAACAAATAAGAAGTTGCCACAAGAAGGATAAATTATCAGTTTACTATTTTTCTTTATACCCTTATAAAGGGTATTGCGTTCTATTATTATTTCGTTAATAATTCTTTCTTGGTATTTGTAGTCTTCTAAAGCGACTAATCCAGCCAGTTCAGCCGCAACATTTATATTATACGGGGATTTAATTTTCATTATTTGTCTTATTAAATAAGGCGAAGCGACAAGATATCCCAATCTTAATCCAGCAATCCCAGCCCATTTACTAAAAGAGCGAAGAATAATAAGATTAGGATACTTTTTAATAAGTGGAAGAACTGTTTTACCAGAGAATTCGAAATACGCCTCATCAATTAATACAAGTTTTTGGGTATCAAGAATTTTAATAATATAATTGATATTGGTCAAGTTACCAGTAGGGTTATTTGGATTACAGACGATAATCAATTTGACTTTATCATTTATAGCATTAAGTATCTTTTCAATTTCTATCGAAAAATCCTTTATTCTGGGAATATTTATAAGAACGCCACGATTTAAAAATGTAGAAGTGGAATAACTACCAAAAGTTGGTGGAGAGTTTATTACCTGATCTTTTGGTTCAAGAATAAGTCTTAATAAAAGATCAATTAGTTCATCTCCACCGGAGCCAACTGCTATAAAGTTGTCAGGCATTTCAACATATTTACCAATAGCTCGTCTTAGTCGTTTATATTCAGGGTCGGGATAAAACCGATATCCTTTATATGTTGCTAACGCTTTATAAAGATTTTTTGTTGGACCAAACACACTTTCGTTGGCATCAAGTTTGTCAATCTTTTCAATCGCCACTTGATTTTGCTCACTAATATCATAAGCAGACGGAACTGCTTTATATTCTTCATATTGAACTAAATCACTTCTTATAAATCTGGTTAAATTAATATTTTTCATAAGTTTTTTTCATTATTAATAAATCGTATGGAAACTGATTGTTTGTGAGCCGGTAATTTTTCCACTATGGCAATTGTTTCGATGGTATCCTTTATATTTTTTAATCCTTGCTCCGTGCATTCTTGGACCTGCATCCATTTGCCATAAGAATCAACTCCAAGTGGTGAATACATTTTTGCCATACCACCTGTCGGTAAGACGTGATTAGCACCGGTTGCATAATCACCACTTGATTTTGATGTCCAATTGCCTAAAAATACTGAACCGGCATCAGTGATTTCTTTAACCAGCCGTTCAGAATCTTTTATCATTATTTCTAAGTGCTCTGGTGCATATTCGTTTGTGAATCTAGTAATTTCATCCATATTATCCGCTACGGCAAACAGTCCGTATTTTCTTAAAGATTCTCTTGTTCGATTTTGAGTTTCTAGCGATTTTAATTGCTTTTCGATTTCAATTATGGTTAGTCGAGCAATCTTTTCTGATGTTGTTAACAATACACAGGCGGAATCTTCTCCGTGTTCACCATCAGCCAATAAATCAGCGGCAATAAAAGAAGGATTTGCTGTTTCATCAGCGATTATAAATACTTCAGAAGGACCGGCTGGCATATCAATGCTTATTTTTTCAAGAGCTAACATTTTTGCAGCGGTTACATAAGAATTGCCGGCACCGAAAATCTTATAAACATTAGAGATTATTTTTGTCCCGTAAGTCATGGCGGCAATTGCCTCAGCGCCACCGACTTTATATATTTTCTTCAACCTAATCATGTCAGCTGCTACAAGCGTTACTGCTGGTATTTGTCCATCTGATCCTGGAGGGGAGCACATGATGATTTCTTTACAGCCGGCAATTTGAGCTGGAATCGCGCTCATCAGAACAGAGGAAGGGTATATAGCTTTTCCACCTGGAATATATAGCCCGACTTTTTGAATCGGTCGCCATTCTCTCCAAACTCTAATCCCTTTTTCTGATCTAACCACAGCGTCTTTTTTGGAAGGAAGTTGGGATATTTGTACAAGAGTAATATTTTTAATCATTTGCTTTAATGCCTTGATTGTTTGTATATTCACATATTTGTAAGCTGCCTTAATTTCTTCTTTTGTTACCTGAATCGTTTTATAGTTATCAGCACCGTAACGTGATTGATATTTCTCCAATATTGTTTTATCGCCATTATTTTTCACATCATCCATAATCTTTCGGACTGAAGGCATAATTGATTCATTGCTACCAGCTGATCGATTGATGATTCTTAAATAATCCTGTTTAGATAAATCCTTAAGTTTAATTACTTTCATATAATTAATTTTTCAATTGGTAATGCAATTATTCCCGAAGCGCCTATTTCTTTTATTTTTTCTATCTTTTCCCAAAATACATTTTCTTGTATTGCTGTCTGGATAGATATCCAACCCTTTATTGCAAGAGGAGTAACGGTGGGACTTTTGAGACCATGTACGATTTTTGTTATTTGTTCGAGTTTTTCTTCTGGTGCATTTATCATGACGTACTTGTATTTTTGTGCTTCTAGAAACGCTTTAAACCGGAAAATAAGGCTGTCAATTAGCCCTTGCCTTCTATTGTTGATATTTGTTCGCGAAATAAGTACTGCCTGTGATTCAAAAATTGTTTCAATGATCCTCAGATCGCAAATGGCAAGCGTACTGCCGGTTGATGTGAGATCGGCAACAACCGAAGAAATCCCCAGAGCAGGAGAGAGCTCGACCGATCCTTTTACTTCGAGAATATCAACGGGGATGTTTTGACTATTAAAAAATCGTTGAACACTTCGAGGATACGAGGTAGTTATTTTAGACTTGTTGAGATCACCGATATTTGAAATTGGTAAATCTTTTTGTACTGCGATTACCAGTCGGCAATATCCAAAGTTTAGCAATAACATTTTTTGTACTCGTGAATTTTTTTCGTACAGAATATTTTCACCCACAATACCGATATCGACCGTACTGTTTTCAACAAAATCGGGAATATCGTCATCACGGACAAATACGATATCTAAAGGATAATTTCTGCATTTGGCAAATAGCCTTTGACCATCGGTATCAAGTATGAGACCAGCATTTTCAAGAAAAAGAATCGTATCGTCTGTGAGTCTGCCTTTTTTTTGGATTGCTAGTTTAAGATTGTTATTGTTAAAATCAGTTTTCATAAAAATATAATAAATAATTAAAATGAGCCATTAAAAAACCCCGCCTTCGCGGGGTGATAATTGAAAAGTTTTCAATACAAATTTACCCCGCAGATGCGAGGAGATGATGAATAGAAACAGTTGTATTCAATGATTGTTGACTCATATTAGCATGTTAACATGATGATATTGATTTGTCAAGTGTTATAATTGTTTCATGACAAACCAGAAAAACTATATTTCCCATTCAGTAAACGAGAAACTTCTTGCAGAAGCCATTACTAAAGTTCAAACAATACAAGAAGCACTGAATTTACTTCGTGATTTGCTGACACCCAAAGAACTTGAAGAGTTTGGTCGCAGAATCGCAATAGCGCAATTACTTTACACCACGAATCTGTCATATATAGAAATCGCAAAGAAAATGAAAACCTCAACCACCACTGTTACTCGTGTAGCATTATGGCTCAAGAATGGATGCGGGGGATATAATAGTGTATTGCAACTATTAAAATAATACATATGAAACTCAACACAAGCTGGAAAATTGTTATTATCGCTTCCTTCTTCAATGTTCTTGCTGAATACTCTCTTCGAGGAGTAAACAATCTGGTTGTAAACCAGACTTTACTAATCGCAATATTCCTCAACTATTTTTTTTATTTTGCCTGTCTTGAATACCTTATCACTCGGTATAAATTGCACGATATAACCATTGGATGGGTGGCGCTTTTTTTTGGTCTTTTGTGGCAGGTTTTGGGACCGAGTGTCGTATATATCGCACCGCAGTTTCTCAGCGTCAACTGGATTAATCTCGTATTTGTTAACTTTGTCTGGTGGGTTCCAGTACAGACAATTCTGGCGTTGTATATTGCAAAACGTCTTGTTTCCCGAGACCAGAATGAAATATTTTTGAGTGAGTCAAAATTCAAACGCATGTTTATTTTATTTTGTATGGTGACATTGAGTTTTAGTATTTTTCTCCCTTTTTTCCCGATAGCACCTCTTGGAAGATTGATCATGATAGCACTTGCGGCAGCTGTAGGATTGAATGCTAAAAAGTTGATTCGGGAAACTCTAAAGAATCATCAAAACATTTCTTCGTCACGATTCCTTGATTTTATTACCGTGTTTCTTATTGTCTTTTTTATATATTCGAGCATTGTTTTGACCAAAGAACCGCTTTTCAAACACACGAGTTTTATGAATATGGACGCTATACGGATTGGCTTTCGGATCCATGGGGGTATTGCAGTTATTCTCTATATGTATCGTTTTGGTTTTCAGAAGCAAATTCCAGTGTAGAAAATTATTTTATAGATTTTTACTATCAAGAAGAATTGTCACCGGCCCATCATTTATGATCTCAACTTTCATTCAGTGCTCCAAATTTCCCGGTTTTGACTTCTACTTGCGATTGCTTATAGATTAGTCAATCGGTTCGTCAATTTATTGTACCGTTACAGTCTGGCGTGTTTCACCTTCGTGATTGCAGTCCACGCAGTATTCACCAAACATATCTTTTATCACTGTTTTTTCACGCATCTCAATTGCGGGGTTATTTGGATCTGGGAGATACTGATCAGTATCTCGGTTGACCGGGACTTGTTTGCGGTATACATTTGCGGTTGAGTTTGTCCCTTGGATCAGATATTCAAATCGTGTCGGACAGTTGTAGCCCCCTTCTTGTTTTCCAGCTATCACACCGGTATCACTGCAAACCTGCATGCCGATAACCGATGAAGGTTTGACTGGAGGTAGATCGGGTTGATTTTCCAGGATATACGTCATGGTACGGTTCCAGATAGGCGACGCACCAGTCAGTCCGGAAGCAATTCCTTGCGCCATCGGTGTAAAATCATTATTTCCAACCCATACAGTCACAGCAAAATTCGGCGTATATCCAATCGTCCAGTTGTCCCGCAGATCGTTTGTAGTACCTGTTTTAACAGACACGGTTTTGTCTTTGATCACCAGCTCCGAGTTTGTACCAAAAGCAGAAGAACGTGCATTGTTGTCGGAAAGAATATGAGAAATAATAAATGCGGTCCCTTCTGAAATTGCTTTTTCGGCTTTCATGGAGAGATAATTTGGTCGGTCGATCGGTTCTTTTACATCTTGAACAAAATTATAATCTTTCAATTCATAGATTGTTTTTCCGGTTTTAAGCCCGTATTGTGACGGATTCTTAAATGACGTTATCAAAAATGCAGAAGAAGATGCGATAAAATTTTTGACTCCATTAAATGCGAGCATTTTGACTGCTGGAATATTGTATGAATTTGCTAAAGCATATCGAAGTTGAACCGGCCCATGAAATGATCCGTCATAATTTTTTGGACAATACGCTTTCGGCTGCCCTGGATTTGAAAAACATGTGGGTACATCGAGAAACATGGTTGATGCGGTTACAATCCCTCTCTCAATGCCAACAGCATAATTTATGGGTTTAATCGATGATCCTGGCTGCCGAGTACCCGCAGTAGTAACATTGAATGCTCCTGATCCGCCATCAAAATAATTCACTGATCCGACCATCGCAAGAATCTCGCCTGTTGGCGGACGGGTCACCAGAACTGCGCCGTTTGTAACCTTAAGCCGAGCTATATCCTCAATCTCCTCCTGAACAATTTTTTCTGTTTCCTCTTGGATTTCAAGATCAAGCGTTGTTGTCACTTTTAGACCGCCTTCTTCAAGTTGCTTGAGTCCATACTCTTGCTCAAGAAGTTTTTTTACTTCAAACACAAAATGAGGCGCTTTAATTTTAGTTCTTGGAGGCAGGACTTCAATGGGTTTTTTCATAGCAGCATCCATCTGCTGTTCGGTGATATATTCTTCTTCATACATTCTTCTCAACACATTGTCTCGTCTGGCTTTTGCACGATCAGGATTGGTATGAGGCGAGTACGTAGTTGGAGCTTGAGGAAGTCCGGCCAGGAGCGCTGCTTCATGAAGCTCAAGTTCATCCGGTGTTTTTTCATAATATGTTTTTGCTGCCTGACCGATACCATAAGAAGAGCCTCCATACGGCACTTGATTGAGATACATTTCCAGTATCTCATCTTTTGAAAAAATTTGTTCAACCCAGATTGCTAGAATTATTTCTTTTATTTTTCTTTGTATGGTTCGTTCAGGCGTCAAGAGTGCGCTTTTGACCAACTGCTGTGTGATAGTTGAGCCACCCTGCAGTCTGCTGCTTTGAAGATTTTCTTTTATCGCACGAAGCATTCCTGAAATAAGAGAAATCCCTCCGTGTTTGTAGAAATCTTTATCTTCAACAGCAATCGTTGCTTCAATAAGTTGTTTTGGAAGTGTTGTGAGTTTGACTGGCGTTCTATTTTCATCGCGATAGACTTCATATAAAAGTTGACCATTTCGATCATAAATCTGACTTGAAATCGGCACTGCCTTGTAATCTTTGAGTGAGTATGGCGAAGGTAAGCCGACAAATATATATGAATACACAAAGACTGCTGTTATGAGCGAAACAAAAAGTCCGCCAAAACTGATAAATGAGAAAATCCACAGTCTTTTTTTCAAAGTCTTTGAATGAAATAGCTTGCTTATTATTTTCATTTTAAAGATTCATTATACCCGTAATGATTTTTTAATACTATTATTTTGATAGGCGCGGAAATAGTGGTTGTATTTTCTTAATTGTACCGCTTGTTGCGGAAATTATTTTTTCCGAAGTTTCAGGCAGGAATGGAGAAAGATTGATTGCAAGATTTTGTAACTGCGTAAGCCACGTTTTCAGAAGTTTCTCTCTTACTGCCTTTTCCAGCTTCCAGGGAGCGGTATCATTTATGAGTTTGTTTGTGGTTTTTATCGTATTCCAGATATCCTCAAGAACGTAAGAAAAATTAAACTGTTCTATGAGCTTGATATATATTTTATTTTGTAGAAAAACAGTAACTGGTTCATGTTGAACAATGCCGTCTTTTGCAGCCAAAGTGGTTACTCTCGAAACAAGATTTCCCAACTCGTTGGCTAAATCAGCATCATAGAGTTGTTCCATCCGATCATAGGAAAAATCACCATCATCAAGAGTTGGAATCTCACGAAGCAGATAATAACGCACCGCGTCAGTTCCATATTTTTTGACAAGCTCAAACGGATCCACAACATTTCCTGTTGATTTACTTATTTTTTGTCCATTCATGGAAATAAAACCATGGATAAAAATGTGCTTTGATGGTGGTAATCTTGCTGAAATGAGCATGGCTTGCCACATAGCAGATTGCTGTCTGAGATTGTCTTTTCCAGCAACCTGGATCCCTGGCCAAAAGTCACTGAATTTTTTTTCATCATATGGCCAGCCAAGAGTCGAGATATAATTTATAAGCGCGTCAAACCATACATACATCACTTGCTCATCATCACTCGGTACCGGCACACCCCAGGGCATTTTGTTTTTGAGTCGTGAAATGCTGAAGTCTTCAAGTCCAGATTTCACAAAGTTCCGGATCTCTGCAAGACGATGCGCAGGTTGTACAAAATCTGGTTGTTCGTCATAGAGCTTGAGCAGCTGTTTCTGGTATTTGGAAAATCTAAAAAAATAGTTTTTTTCCTCGATATAGTCGATTTCACGGTTTGGATGAAGCGGGCAGCAGCCATCTTTGAGTTCTGAATCTGTTTTCTCAAGCTCACACCCAACACAGTATTTAATTTTATAGTTTTTTTTATAGATATCTCCATTTCTGTCACAACGTTTCCAAAACTCTTGCGCAGCTTGTTTATGATGAGGAGCAGTTGTGCGAATAAAATTTGTATAACACAGATGTAATGCTGATTTGAGATTATCAAATTTTGAAGCGTACTCATCAACAAATTTTTGAGGTTCTTTGCCCTGCTCTTTAGCTTTTTCATAGATTTTGGCCCCATGTTCATCGGTGCCTGTGTTGAAGATAACAGTATTTCCAATAAGCTTTTGTGCACGCGCCCATACGTCTGCCTGCACGATCTCAAGAGCAAACCCGATATGCGGATCGGAGTTGACATACGGAAGTGTGGTGGTGATATATTTGTTTGACATATTCGATAAACTATTCAATCTTTTTCTTATTTGGAAATAGCTTTGCCACAACAATTATAAATGATAGAAGGAGCAATGTATTTAGAACATGAAATCCAAGTAAATAACTCATACAGAGCGTAAGTGCAATAAATGAAGTAATCATCACCTGTCGCTTTTTTGAAAAAAAATATGAAGATGCTATGTAGGTAACTACGCTTATGCCGGTAATAACCATAAGAACAATTCCCACATGTTTCGGAGGAATAAACCAGACAATAAACCCAATCACAACAATAAGCAAAAAAAGAATATGTGGTTTGAGTGAATGTATACGTTGTCTAAAAAGTCTGTTTGAGTTCATGATTCAAGCTTGCAACTTAGTTCTGTATCTATTATAATTCTACACATTGCTTTTGTTATTTACAGAAAGCTCATAGAAAAAATACATTTTCATTCATATTTACCATAATGGCTCAAATACAGCTACCGGAAAAAAAGCAAGAGATTATTGATACATTTGCTCAAAAAAAAGGCGATACAGGATCTCCAGAAGTACAAGTTGCGCTCTTGACATTTAAAATTCAGCGCCTGACCAATCATCTTGAAGAAAATAAAAAAGATAATCATTCCCGTCGCGGACTTTTGAAGGTGATTGCAAAACGAAGACGAATCCTCAATTATCTTCAAAAACTTGACGAAAAAAGATATAAAGAACTCATTCATAAAATTGGACTTAAGAAATAATTATTATTTATTGAAAGAATAGACGAAGCAGATGTGTAACGTATATACTAATCGTTGCTCATTTTGCAAATATTTCATCACGAAATGAGCTTACGAGTGTATATACTCGTAGCATTCTCAAGTGCGAAGGGTATAACGTGAAACGGATAACTTGTACGTTATTCGCTTGACGATACGCGTTACACAATCGAACTACTATTACTACTATATTAATAGTAACGTTTGCAGTACACATCTTCTGGCGAAATCTTTCTCACCTATTTATTATTATGAAACAGTACCTCAATGGGCGATACCTGCGTCCTGGTTACTGTCACTCTTGGAAAAGAGAACAAAGAAATTGATTATTTCCCGCTTCAAGTGGAGTATATCGAGCGCCTGTATGCAGGCGGAATTATCAAAGGTTCACGGTGGGTAAAACGTGAAGGAAGACCAACAGATGATGCGGTCCTCAAAGGCCGTATTATTGATCGATCAATCCGACCCCTTTTTCCAAAAACCTATCGCCGTGAAGTACAGGTTGTGGTGACGCTTCTTTCACTTGATGAAGAGAATGCGCCGGAAATTCTTGCTCTTAATGCGGTTTCTGCAGCCCTTCATGTATCTCCTGCACCATGGAATGGACCAGTTGCCGCAACACGCATCGGGTGTATTAAAGCCGACGGGAATGGAGAACAGTCATTTGTGATAAATCCAACGCAGCAAGAAGATGAGTACTCTGTTCTTGATCTTTTTGTAACTTCAAATACAGAAAAAGTCATAATGCTCGAAACTGCGGCAGAAGAGTTATCAAATCAAACTATCCAAGAAGGGATACGGCTTGCAAAAGAGCAGAATATAAAAATTATTGATTTTATTGAGTCAATCCGTGAAAAGATCGGCCAGCCAAAAGAAGCGGTTTCTGAGGAAATGGTCGATGAAAAATTGAAAAAGCTTTTAAAAGGTCAGTTCAAAGCAGATCTTCAGAAAATTATCGATTATAAAGTCGAACAAGAATTTGATGACGGATCGTTTGTCGGGGAAATTGTTGATAAAGTTGTAGAACAATCAGAGATCGAATTTGAGAAAAAACAGATAGTCGACGCTATAGATTATCTTACCAAAGAGATGATCAGAAGCAACACCATTGATACAAAAAAGCGCATTGATGGACGGGGTTTAGATGAAATTCGAGCAGTAATTGCACAGGTTGCGATACTGCCACGAACCCACGGAACCGGAATGTTTTCACGAGGTGATACGCAAGTACTTTCTGTTGCAACGCTTGGTGCGCCAAGTCTTGAGCAGCTTATTGAAGGTCCTGAGGGCCAAGAGGCAAAACGATATATTCATCACTATAATTTTCCGCCATACTCAGTTGGCGAAACCGGTCGAGTCGGATTTACCTCGCGCCGTGAGATCGGGCATGGAGCTTTGGCCGAAAAAGCAATCCTTCCGGTTCTGCCATCAGAAAAAGAATTTCCCTACACGATCAGAGTTGTTTCTGAAGTTTTGACATCAAACGGCTCAACATCAATGGCATCAACTTGCGGCTCATCTCTTGCGCTTATGGATGCGGGTGTTCCGATAAAACGACCGGTCGCGGGGATTGCGATGGGTATGATGTCGCGATCAGACAAAGAGTATGTTATTTTGACCGATATAATGGGAATCGAAGATTTCTCAGGTGAGATGGATTTCAAAGTAACAGGAACCTCAGAAGGAGTGACCGCAGTTCAGCTTGATGTAAAAAATACCGGGTTGACTGATGAAATGATTACTGAAATTTTTACACGTGCACAAAATGCACGCCTTAAAATTCTTGAGGCGATGAATAAGACAATCTCGACTCCACGCAAGGAAGTATCTCGGTTTGCCCCAACTATCGAAGAGATCCAACTTGATCAAGAAGATATCGGGACAGTGATTGGACCCGGCGGTAAAATGATCAGAAGTATTATTGCAAAAACAAAAACTGATATTGATGTTAATGATGATGGCAAAGTGACGATCGCTGGAATTGACCGAAACAACGTCGCACTGGCTATTGATATGATCAAAAATTTGACTCGAGAAATTGAGGTGGGAGAAGAGTTTACCGGTGAGGTGAAGAGACTCATGGCATTTGGAGCATTTGTCGAGATTCTTCCGGGGAAAGAAGGTCTGGTACATGTTTCTAAAATGAGTTCAGGATTTGTGAAAGATCCGGAGGAAATTGTAAAAGTAGGAGATAAGGTAAAAGTCAAAGTTCGTGAGATTGACAATATGGGAAGAATCAATCTTCAGATGACTGAAATGCCTGATGGGACTCCAATACAGATCGAAGATCGCCCTCCTCGACAAGATGATCGTCCAAGAAGAAGCTTTGATCGTCGAGACAGTCGTGGTCCGAGGAATGACTCACGGCGGAGGTGGTAAAATTCTAATCAAGGTTTCATTCTCCGACCTGCCTGCGGCAGGCGCTCTATTTCTTCAGAGATGATATCATCATTTATCTCTTCTCATAACAGTTGATAGTCAACTAATTATTTTGTATTCTAGTGGCATTGATGAGTAAAAATACTTTACCTTGTTTTTTTCAAAGTTAGAAATACGAATACTATTTCGCAGATATACCAAAAATTGTTCTAGAAAAGATTGATTTATATGACACCAGAAGATGAAGCTAGAAAAAAAATTGATGAATTACTTACTAAGGCGGGTTGGGTAGTCCAAAACAGGCGCCAACTAAACCTTGGTGCTTCACTGGGAGTTGCTGTTCGCGAGTTTCCAACAAATAATGGCGAGGCAGATTATATGCTTTTTGTCGCTCGCAAAGCAGTGGGAGTTATTGAAGCTAAACCAGGAGGAACAACTTTAAGCGGTGTAGCAGATCAGTCAGGAAAATATATGACTGGAGCTTCTGAAAATATTCCAACAATTGATGATAACTTGCCCTTTGCTTACGAAAGCACTGGCACTGAAACATTTTTCAGAGATGAGAGGGATCCGGATGTAAGATCTCGCAGATTATTTGCATTTCATAGGCCTGAAACATTACAGGAATGGGTTTCAGATAAAAAGACCCTCAGAGCTAGACTAAAAAATCTTCCTGAATTAGAAACAAAAGGATTAAGGGAATGTCAGGTTGAAGCTATTATAAATTTAGAGAAATCCTTTGCTAAGGATAAACCAAGAGCTCTAATCCAGATGGCAACTGGAAGCGGAAAGACTTACACGGCAGTCACATTTGTATATAGACTTCTTAAATATGCCAAAGCAAAGAGAGTGTTGTTTTTGGTTGATCGAGGAAATCTAGCTAGACAAGCTGTCAAAGAGTTTCAACAATATGTAGTTCCTCATGATGGCCGAAAATTTACCGAGCTTTATAACGTACAGCACTTACAAAGTCCAAATATTGACCCCGTCAGCAAGGTTTGTGTAGGCACTATTCAAAGAATGTACTCAATTCTCTCTGGGAAAAAAGATATTGATGATGAGTTGGAGGAGGAATCATTGTTCCAAAAACCGCCAGATTTTGCTTACGATAGTGAGGTTGTAGTCGAATACAATGGAAATGTGCCCATTGAGGATTTTGATTTCATCATCACTGACGAATGTCACAGGTCGATTTACAATCTATGGCGACAGGTACTTGAATATTTTGATGCACACTTAATTGGTCTTACTGCTACCCCAGCAAAACAGACAATTGGTTTTTTCAACTCAAATTTGGTAATGGAATATCCCCACGAAAGGGCGGTAGCTGATGGAATCAATGTGGGTTACGATGTTTATCGCATTAAAACGCAGATCGGAGAAGAAGGTAATACCATCAAGGCTGGTACAACCATAGATGTAAGGGATAGACAAACTAGACAGTTGCGCTGGGAAGAGCTGGAGGAGGATTTAACTTACAAACCAGACGAGCTAGACCGAAGTGTGGTTACTCCAGACCAGATACGCACAGTCATTAAAGTATATAAAAACTGGTTGGTTGATATTTTCCCTGATCGAGAAACAATTCCAAAAACATTAGTCTTTGCTAAGGATGACAACCATGCCGAAGAGATAGTGCATATTATCAGAGAAGTATTTGGTAAGGGTAATGAGTTTTGTAAAAAGATTACTTATCGATCAGGAGAGAAAACTGATGATCTGATCCAAAGTTTTCGAAACTCGTACTTCCCCAGAATTGCAGTGACAGTAGATATGATTTCAACAGGTACAGATATAAAACCCCTTGAGTGTTTAATATTTATGAGAGATGTGAAATCCAGAGTTTATTTTGAGCAAATGAAAGGGAGAGGAACAAGGACGATATCAACAACAGATTTAAAATCAGTAACACCTGATGCAGAGTATAAAAACCGCTTTGTTATTTTTGATGCGGTTGGGGTTACCGAAAATGTAAAAACAGACTCACGCACACTAGAGAGAAAACCATTTGTATCATTTAAAGATTTACTAGAAAAAGCGGCTCTGGGAACAATTGATGAAGACGGTTTGGTTTCTTTGGCAGGGAGATTGTCTAAGTTTGAGAGGTCTTTAACCCCAGAGGACAAACAGCAGATTGAAAAAAAGACAGGTGGAGTTACTCTCAAACAAGTAGCAAACGAAATTCTCGATGTGGTTGATCCAGATATACCAGCCAAAGAAGTACAACAAAAAGAAGTCCTCAAGTATTTTGATAATCCAGACTTTAGGCAGTTGCTTTTAGATATTAAGAGGAAAAATGAAATTGTTATCGATTTATCCCCCGACCAACCATTATCCGGAGGAAAGCCCGAGCCAGTCCAGCCATCACAGGTGGTTGAAAGTTTTGAAGATTACATCAAAAAACATCAAGATGAAATAACTGCTTTGCAAATTCTTTTCAGCAAGCCATACAAAAAGCGGGTAGTTACCTATCAGCAAATACAGGATCTAGCAGAGCAACTTACACACGCGAACGTAAGTTTTCAAAATGAAACGCTTTGGAATGCGTACCGAAATTTATATAAAGCCAAGGTGAGAAACGCCAAGCCTGACAGGGTGCTTACAAACATCGTTTCTTTGGTCAGATTTGCAGTAGATAAATCGCACGATCTTGAGCCATTCCCAACAACTGTTGAGGAACGATATCAAATTTGGCTTAAAGATCAACATAAAGGAGGCATGGATTTTTCAGAAGAGCAGATGGAGTGGTTAACAATGATTAAGGATTTCGTGGCTGAGAAGGGTGGATTTCCCACCTCCGCTGAAGCTTCAGCGGGCAGGGAAGATGATCTGGTCGAAGTTTTTCAACTCGACCCTAAAATGCGTGATAGAGGGGGATATATAAAAGCTCAACAAGTATTTGGAACTCAATTACAGCCAATAGTACAAGAATTAAATCAATATTTGTTTGCTGAATAAAAACATGACAACTATTCCAAAACATTGGCAAACTAAAAAACTAGGAGAAGTTTTAACGCTAGAGTACGGAAAAGGAATGCCCAAACACAAAAGAACTAGTTCAGGAGACGTAAATGTTTATGGTTCAAATGGAATTGTCGGGAAACATTCAGAAAGCCTAGTTAAAGTTCCATGCCTAATAGTAGGCCGTAAAGGTACTGTTGGTGCTGTTCATTTATCTACAGAGCCTTGTTGGCCGATAGATACTACCTATTATGTAATTCCTCCAGAGAATATTAATCTCAAATTTGCATACCATTTACTTGGACATTTACGGTTAGGACAACTAGATCGATCCACTGCTATCCCAGGCCTGAACAGGAACGATGCTTATGCAAAAATTGTTGGAGTTCCGGAACTGGATGAGCAAAAGCAAATTGTGGACAAGTTAGAAGAGTTGTTTTCCATCTTAGATACTACAAAAACAGTACTAAAAGAAACTGAAAGCAAATCTCGGCTATTTCAATTTTCATTTATTGGTAATGCTTATTTAAAAAAAGGAGCCGAAAACAAAGTTAATATTGATAGGCTTAGTGCTGAAATCAAAGAATTTCATATACATAAAACTGGTCAAGATATTGCACGTAGAATGCCAAACATAAGTATAAAGCTCCCAGGCTTGCCTAATAATATGCTCTGGGTAAGTGCTTATGAGATATGTCAATCAGTAAGAGATGGAACACATGACACACCAAGGTATGTTGATTCGGGAATTCCACTAGTTACTTCTAAAAACTTGACTTTAAACGGGCTTGATATGTCAAAGATTCAGTATATCTCTAAAGAAGATCACAAAGAAATATCAAAAAGATCATCGGTAGCTAAAGGCGATATTTTATATGGAATGATAGGAACTATCGGTAATGCTGTCCTCATTGAGGAAGAGAGTCAGTTCAGTATTAAAAATGTTGGGTTGTTCAAGGTCAATCCTAAATATTTAAACTCTGAGTATTTATTATATTGGCTAAAATCAAACAGTCTATACCAAATACTAAAGGCAAACAATATGGTTAGAGGTACAACCCAACAATTTATTCCTTTGGGAAATTTAAGATTGATTCCAGTCCCATATACTTCACTAGAGAATCAGGTAAAAATTGTTGAGTATATTAAAAGCCAATTAACCACTATGGAGCAGTTAACAAAAGCTTTGGAAATTGGTGTTAGAAAATCTGAGATTATTCGACAATCGGTATTATCTAAGGCGTTTTCAGGAGGACTTAATTAATATGTTTAAACTTTGGAGTGATACTAAACCAGAAGTAAAAAAAGAACTCAAGCCAGATTTAGGTTTACGTGGCTGGAATGAGCTCGATGATGATGAAAAATTAACTATGTGGCAACATTTAGATTGGTATTTCTTTGATAAGGATAAAAGAAGAGAACAATACAAATCCGGTGAATCGTACAGGTTTTTTGGAGGCTATGGCGAAGAACAACTAAAAGAGGAAAGAATTTATCGGACAATTATGACAATAAACGAAATGTATAAAGCAAAAAACTATGCGCCTACATTTCTTGAAAATACTTCATTAAACTCCGCTTGTCAGGATTTTCTATCCATTTTTATGAAACAAGAAGAAAATATTGTGATGGAGATGTTTTCAATTTATTGCAAAGCAATTCTCTTAGAAAGAGCTGATAAAGAGCCTTATAAGAACGAAAAAGAGACTGCCAAGGATTTCACGACTAGAACTAAAGAATGGAGATTTGAAGAGTTTGATAAATTTACTGAAAGACTTAATGAGGTCTTTGGAGACTTTGGAATAAATTTTGTTTTAACAAGGCAAGGATTTATTCCCAGACAAGAAAAACATATTACCCAAAACATCTTCGAACCTGTATTAGAATTCCTTGCTGATAAGAAATGGGAAAAGGTAAACGAACATTTCTCAGAAGCGTTTAATAAACATACACACAAAGACTATAGTGCCTCAATTACCCATACTGTCTCTGCTATCCAAGCTTTTTTGCAAATTCTTGTAAATGGAAATGCAGGCAAAGGAAACATATCAGAGCTTATTAAGCAGGCTCAGACAAAGAATTTAATTCCAAATGATTCTTTTTCAATACAAATTTTCAAAAATATAGAATCTGTGTTTGCAAGAGAGAGGCAATCAAAAGGCATGGCTCATCCGATGATAGAAAAACCTGATGAACTAAACTCAAGACTTATGCTGAATTTAGGAATGGTCTTTTTACAACATTGCATACAAAAGGAGATGGTAGAAGATAAAAAAGCCGTCCAAAAAGCAGTCAAAGCAGTTCATCGGGGGTTAAAAAAGAAATTTCTTCGATACAGCGCCGTACTGCACGCCTATCACGAAAATCAAATAACTAAAAAAAGACTATTAGAAAAAATAAGTAAGCTTGATATCAAGATAATGACAATATATCTTAACAAGTCAAAAGTATATACGAACTTAAGGAGTGAAAAGAACGTGCTATACAATTATGTGACAAATATTTTACTTGATCGTATCTGCACAAAAAAGATAATTCCGATTGATGAAAAAATCCAGCTCATTGTTGAAAGAAAGGACACAAATAAGTTTTTAAATCTCAATTTTTCGAACTATCTTAAAAAGCAAAGTCTTGCAAATCACAAACTAAATATCGAAATAAAGATCCGCACATCCTATCAAGAAAAATGCCTGCAAGCAACTGACTTTATCAGTTGGTCAATATTTCGAAAATATGAATCAAACGACGAATACTATTACAACTTAATCAAAGAGAAGATTTTTGAAGAAAATAGTCTATTTTAATAACAAAACCTTACATGCTATTTACGAGTCGCCATTCCGGTAACCCACATGTAAGGATTTACTTGTTGATAGTATATTATCATTTATTATTTGCTATTGTCAAATGCTCCTTTGTGCAAATGAGCTAGAATTAAAAAAATAATATGTCAAAAACAAAAAGTGAATTAGAAGTCATTTCATAACCTTGACAAGTAGCGCTTTCTAATAGTAGTCTGATAGGTATATGAGAAAATTATCAGATAAACAGTGGGATATCTTGCAA
>LBTJ01000002.1 GCA_000990445.1 Candidatus Roizmanbacteria bacterium GW2011_GWA2_37_7 | reverse complement strand
GGGGGTTTTGGGGAGGGTTAGGGGGGTTTGGGACTTTAGGGTGGTGAAAATGTTGATTTTTTTCTTTTGTGTACCGATTATTCTTGGGATTATATTTTCATTTGTATCTCCATTGCTTCAGTATTTTCGATTTCAGTATTTGATTGTATTTTTGAGTTTATTGCTTTCGTATAGTGTAAACTCGCTACCATTTTTTTACACGTCGTCACCCAGAGGGGCTCGCGTCCGCCAGTTGGCAGATCAAAATAAAGTAGCTTCGCTCAAACTAATACATCAGTTAGCGCCATTAGTGTTTATCGGTTTTCTTTCCTGGTCTTTGTTCTATCTTCTCAATCCACAGTTTCATCGTGAAGATTGGAAAAACCTGGCTCAAATATTAAAAAATGGAAAAGCACCGATATATATGATTTTGTCTTCGTCAGATCCTTTGAAATATTATGCGCCAGAACTTGAGGTGAGAGATTTAAGGAGGTTAGGAAGTTTGGGGGGTTTGGGGAGAGAGATAATAATTGCAAAGAATGACGTTTATTGCACGACTTATTGAATCATGTTCTTATGTTCCTTAAAAAATCCCGCAACCTGCACGCCGATGGCAACAATATACGCACCTGCAATAGCAAAAGGAGGGCCATACATCCCATATTGAGGGATAAGGAGGTATGAACCTCCGGAAAGAATGATAAAAAAGAATATATTAGAAATCAGGATATAGACAGGTTTTTTGACAGTATAAAGTAAATACAACGTGATCACTGTTCCGACAGCGCTAAGGCTAAATGGAACTGCAAGAATTTTTGTGATGCCGATTGCTTGATTGAAGTTTTCAGTGAATACCAGATTAAATACAGCGGTTGGAGTCAATATCAGTGCGATAAATATGCCAATAGGAATAAGCATGTAGGTGAAACCTTTCTTCATAAGTTTGTTTATTTCACTACGCGTTTTTGCTGCAGCAAACTGCGGTGAAAGCACCTGTGAAATACTCACAACTGTTGCGATAATCGAAAGAATTATTTTTTGTGCAGATGCGTAAAATCCTACCTGCTCTCTCAGTCCAAAAAATGAAAGTAAAAATAGATCCATTCGTAGTCCGACATTGTAAAACTGTGAAGCAGCAAAGTACGTGAGCGTGTAGTTGAGTTTGATTTCATCACGCTTGACGCTCGCATGTTTCATGGGCTCGATCCGTTCATAGTTTTTGTAAAGTACCAGAAGAAAAAAGACCGAAGGACCGATAAGTCCATATGTCATGATGACCGTTGCAATACTGATATTATTTGTCACGCTAAGTACGATCAATATGATCGCCTTGATAAGATTTGATGTATTATGATAGAGGTTGGCGCGAAAAAAACGTTTTGATGCAAATAAGACATTTGTCAAAAAATTTTGCCAAACAAACAAGATGATCGTACATGCAGTCATAGTTAAAATCCATTGAGGTGCTCCTGTTTTAAAAAACATTTTGTCAAGTATCGGAAAGCTGACGATTAAAGATACAATTACCACAATAGATAAAAAAGTCTGATAGAAAAATGTGCTTTTGATAAATGTATATAGCCTGCTATCATCTTCATGAAACAAAACCGGCACAGTCGAATAAATTGTAGCTGTAGTCCCAAACTCAAGAATGTTTGATGTGATATACGATATCCCGATAAGCACACTAAAAACTCCATACTCAATGGGCGTCATAGAACGAAACAAAATAAGTGCGAAAAATGCAGTAAACGCAACATTCAGGTAGTTTCCGCTTGTATTGATGATGATGTTTGTGCTTGTGGGATCTTTGATGAAGCGGATGAGTCTTGCGATCATTTCATTATTGTAACATTTAGCGCGTAATGTGTAACGCATTACACAAAGCATGAAGCGTGAAATTCACTGGACTTAAGGTTATATCTTAATATCTGTGAATATTGTTGTTTTGGGGTGATTGAGTAAATAGCTTGCAGGTAAATCTGGATCTGGTGTATTGAGCTTTTGAAGCTTGTAAAATATATCTTGTTTTGATTCTCCGGTTGCCAGCAGAATGATTTCTTTTGATTCAAGAATTGTTGCAAAACCCATGAAACATTTCCTGAAAAAAACTACGATCATCAGTTTGAGAGATCGGATAAAATTCATCTAGATTTATTGTATGAAACTGAGATAGATCAAGATGAGATTCAGAAAGCATGCAGATAAGATGGTTGTACATGCCTTTTGGCGAATTTCCTGAAGCAAGACCAAGATTGAATTTACTGAGCAGATTCAAGGGAAAGAGCATTATACGATGGATAGTTTTTGATTGATAGCATGCTTTATTATATTTTTACAGAGGTATATGCTTTGATGTACATTGCCATATTCCAGGATTGGAATGGCACTCCCATAGGCGTTCCATGAATTCCATGAAGATATTCATTGAACTCCCAGTTGTTTATGGCATTAGCTTTAGCTAATTTTTCAAGTTCTGCTGCTGCTATTTTTTTGTCATATTTTGACAGCCACCAGACCCAGAACCCTCCGATGTATGGCCAAATTCCGCCATTGTGATACTGCCAGGGGTAATTCTGCCTTCCCTTTGCCATGTACAGCCGCCAGTCAGACTCTCCCGGATAGATTGGTGGATATAAAACTTTGATAGGATAGGGAAGATTTACACCAGCGCGAATAATCTCTTGAGTGATCAATTCGGCTTTTTTTTCATCGGCAAGTCCGGTAAGGCATGCCAGAATATTGCCATATGTCTCAAGCCGCATCTCAAATGAGCGATGTGAGGAAAATCCTAGGTAATATGGGAGGTATACTGCCTGCGTGTTTGACCATTCGATCATGGTTTGTGCATATACCATTGATTTTGTATATTCATTTTCCGGTACATAATTTCCACACCGATCGTCGGATTTATGCACCCACAGCAAGGTATTTACTCCTTCATAAATCCGTTCTTTCAGGTTATTGAAATCACTTCTCTTCTCTACCTCAATCCGAAGCTTCATCAGCCAATACCACAAGGCGTTTGAGTACAGCACAGTCCCGTGTCTTGGCATTTCATCATCCCAGCCAGCGCATTCTCCTTGCTCAAGTAGATGGTCATTATTCGTGTCCTGATAGACCAACCATGTAAAAGCCTTATCAAGATTATCTTTATATTTATGGTAAAATCTTTGGTCATTGGTTTTTTTGATAAATTCTAAAAAAGCAATACTCCACCACAACGTGCCATCAATGGTACCCGGCATCCACCAGTGAATTTCTTTTTTATCAGGTACATAATTTTGAGGAAACTGACCTCGTTTGGATTGCGAAGGCACCAGATTTTCCAAAGATTTTTTTGCAAGATTGATGAGTTCTTCATTGTCAGATGCAAGCATGCCCAGAGTCGAAACGCCGATATCTCGTGGGAAAAGCGAAGCATATGTCCCCTTTTCCATGTTTTTACTCGGACGTGCAGCTGCCATTCCAAACTCGGTTTGATTTTGAAGAAGAAATTTTGTAGAAAATTCAAATGCTTGTAAAGCTGTTGACATATGATCACAAAAAAGTTTCTACCATGATAGTACCATATTTTTATTTCTTTTTTTATGTTTCGATCCTCAGATGCATTGATTCTTCTTGTGCATTTTGATGTCCCTCAAAAAGATGTTGAAGATCGTCAGCAAGAAGATTATTTTGATGAAGAAACTCCATAACGCGGTCAGAATTTAGTAATCTAAATTGTTCAATTTCTATCTGGGATGGCAAACTAGGGATACCATCGGGCTTTGAAATTATTAATTCTGGATCTTTGCGGATTTTCATAGCAGTATAAAAATGAGCTAAGGCAGCAGCTTTTTTTGAAGGTTGACCGTGCATACGCGCACACATAAATGTTGTAGTCCACGTATCCCCTGCTCCGGTCCAGGCACCGCCTAATATTTCGTTTTCATTCAGATAAAATGCAGGTATGTGTTCATGTGCACCATTTGAATAGATATGAACACCACATGGTCCATCAGTGAGTGTCACAAGTGGACATATGCGGACAAAATCTGCAAGTAAACTCATTCCGTCTGGAAATTGAAGATCTTCAAGACTCAGAGATATGTAATCCACAGATGAAGCAATCTCTCTCCACTGCGGAAAAGGACCGCCAGTAACTCGTTTGGTATCAGGGTGAACGTAACGCAAAAGTCCCTGGAGAGTAATACCAACTTTATTTACCTCTCCTTTTATTGCTCTCAAGAGCTCTGGGGATATTTCATCATAGGTCACCGTGCCAATTAAGACGATATCTTCAGGACTCAGGTGTTTTGCAATCTGTGGAAAATGTCGCATATCAAATGGATTATTACGTGAAGGATGATGTTGTATTCGGTCACCCTGCACGTTATATTCATTGACAAAAGTTGTGATACTCCCATCATTTGGATAAAGTCCGTGATTTACATTTACTGGCTGAAAATTCAAAGAACGGCCAAGTTCTTGAAAATCACCCCAGCGCGGATGATTGTACGGTGCACTGGTTATCGCTGTTGTTGGAATACCGAATTTTGCGGCAACAGCAGCAGCAAACGTTACTGCTCCGCCAAGTGTCCCCGGGTCATCAGGATAGAGGCTTCCTGGATAAAGATCATGGCAAATATGCCCTATAGTCACAAAGCGACTCATATGGCATTATATCGAAAAGTTCATTCATTTTATTCAAGATCAAGTATTTTTTTTGCAAGAGGAGGGACAATTGCTTTGAAATAGGATTTTACTTCTTCCCATTGGATTTTTTCGATCATGACCGGCATTTCAGATTCGTCTGCATCAAAAAAATAGTTGAGACTTTTGAGGATTGTCATCCGATTCTGGTCCAGAAGGTGATATTTTTTTTCATAAAATTCAAACATTTCTTCAAACGAATATTTTTTGGCAAGGAAATACAAGTCAATATAATCTTTTTTTGTACCCCTATCGGTTATCGCAACAAGCTTCATTGCTGCGATATCTTCTGTACTTGCAAGAGCGATTTCTTTAAACTCAATTGTTGGTGATATGAGTTTGTATGGATAATAAAAATAACTGAATTTAACTGAGTTAAAAATTCCATTTATAGTTTTTTCTGTTTGCTGTTGCGATTCATAAACCCCAAGTGTTTTAAGGCGGGTTACAATTTCGCGTGAATCAAAATCTACTTCGTTAAAAAAATCTAGATCAATTGAAACACGATGTCCTAGATGAAGGGCCAAAGCAGTACCTCCTGCTAAATATGCACTTCTGCAGATTTTTGATTTTCCTAGTGCTGCCAAAGCTTTCGCCGCGTTGTCAGATAAGGTTCTTGTAAACATATAATTTGATGAAATGGAATATCATATATTGTAGCCCAAAATGTGGCGCTTTTTAATGAAAAATCGCGTAGCTTCATCAAGGAAAATTTGATAGTATCTTGAGAATAGGTTTTTCTTGCCCATCGAACAGCCTCGACATTCCCCTTGTCCAATATTCTATTGATTATGTAATGGGATTTTTTATATGGATCAAGCGTGTTGAAATCTGTATCCCAAAAAAGAGTTTTAAATTTTTCTGGCAATTTATTTGGGAGTTTCATACCACAATTATACCATTTCCTATCCCACCAGCTTTGCCGCACCAAAAAGGTCACTATGAAGTACTTGTTCATATGAAGCGTGATAGCTTGGTGAAAGTTCTGCGACAAGTCGAGCTACTGTTTCTTTATATTTATATCCTTTCCAGTACAGACTTCCCTGCATAATAAAAAGAAGATCGCGTTTACAAAATTCTAAAATCCCAGATATTTGAGCTGCAACAAGTGAGGCTGAATGCTCGAGCGTTTCACGGGCAAGACCGGCAATGTGCTCATCTTTATTTCGTGCGTACAAATCAATTTCTTTTGTTGCTCTGATTTTATCAAGCACAATACCTTGTTGTTTTACATTTATGTTAAAGTGATGAAGCAAATATGCGCCGGAAATTTCTTTTTCAATAAGTGCAGAACCCGGGGACACCGAAGACGCATCAATAATTTTCCCTGCTTCAGATTGTTCAAATCTATCAAACTCAGCTGACTCCAGATTCACAACAGTTGTTTCATCCAGAAAGATAGCAAAATTCAGGCCTGTTCCCACAACCCCTGCAGCTAAAATATTCCACGGATGAGTCATGAGTCCTGAAAGAAGCAGGCAAATCGTATCATTTGCAGTTGAAACTGCGATCTGACGATTGTGCTTATCATAAAAATACCGCTCTATTCTCTCCCCCACTACCTTGCCAACAAGTCCTTTAAAGGAATTTTCTTTGGATCCATTGACGAGTCTTCCATCAAGACGTCCTTCACGGTTGACAGGATGAAGCGGATAGGCAAAGTTTAGTGCTACGGTTTTTACATGAGGATCGATATGCTCGGCAAGAAACTTCATGAGTGTTTTCTCATGCATAAATGGCGGTTGCGTTCCTTGATCCTGCGTAAGTATTCGAACATTTCCTGAAACGTTTTTCATTAAAGCCTTTTGATAGTAACTTCCACCAATTACAACGACCTGAAAAACTTCATCATTGGCAACTATCGGATGTGAAGCCAGAGTGTGTCGAATAAATGGGAGAGATGAATGATCGCCTTTTTGAGCATTTGATAATTCTGTGATAAATGTTTGCTGTATGTTTTTAAGATTTTGTTGTTTCATAGTATTATTGTACGTGTAATCGCAAGGTTTGCGCAGCTTGCTCCGGATTGATATCACGCTGTGCCTCAGCAAGCATTTCATATCCTACCAGATATTTGCGAATAGTTGCAGAGCGAAGGAGCGGCGGATAGTAATGTGTATGGAAAAGCCAGTGCTTGTCATTTGTTTTTTCATAAGAGCCATGAAAACCCATTGAATACGGAAACGATGTTTGAAATAATCGGTCATACGCCAAAAGCAGTTTTTGATTTATTTTCGCAAACTCCTTCAAAGCAGACATATCAATATCTCCAAAGCGTGAGACTTCATATTTTGGCAATACAAGCGTTTCATACGGCCATACTGCCCAAAACGGAATCAGAACCACCCATTGGTCATTTTCGACAATAACACGCTCTGTATTCCTGCATTCTGTATCTCGGTAGTCAGCAAGGAGTTTTGATTGTTTTGTATTAAAATACTTCAATTGATGCTGATCTTCTAGCTTGAGAATATGGGGAATTTCGTCGCTTGCCCAAATCTGACAATGCGGATGAGGATTTGAGGATCCCATCATCTCTCCTTTATTTTCAAAAACTTGAACCCAAAGATATTCCTTTTCAAGAAGTCGCACCTCGTTTTGATGCTTTCCAGAAGCGCATTGTCTGGTGGCGTTTGTTTGTAATCGTGTGGATATATTGCCTGAAAATCATTGGTAAACACAAATGTATCTTTATAGTCTGGATTTTGTTCACCACTTATTCGTTTGTTTCCGGGACATAATTGACATTCTAAATCATGCAGTTTTAATGTATTTTGGACTGCTTCGACTGCGCCATGCCAGGGACGTTTTGCCCGATGTGGAGAGACTAAAACCCATTCACCAGTCAACAAATTGTGTCTTCGATGAGGATGATCGTACATGTGTTATCAAATAATGCGTAAACCAAAGGTATGAGAAACTGATTGCTGTGGTTTGAGTGCAATGCGCCCCATATCATTATTAAATGCATCTGGGGCACAGCTCATTGGCTCTATTGCAATTGATTGGCGATCATCTGGAGTATACATTTGGACATATTTCATAGTATTGTCCATAAAAAGTTCGATGTTTTCAAATATCACTGTATTGGACTCTAGATCTGTAAAACACGTATCAAATTTCGCATTTCCAATCAGTTTTTTGTTTGTGCCAAATGGATTTGAAAGTTTTTTTCCTGTTGGGATAAGCTCTTTTATTTTTGAAGTTTCAAGAACTGATCGGGCTTGTATTTGAAGCATGCAATCATTGATGGATTTTCCAACAGTTAAATAAGGATGCCAGCCAACGCCGTACGGAGCTTCTGTATTTCCAATATTTTTTCCAGTCATGGTTATGGTAAGACGTGTGGTAGTCAGTTGGAATGATGTGGATATTTGTAGATAAAATGGATATCCTTGAAACTCATCGGGTTTGATCTCTGTTTGAAATACTGCGACAGATTCATCACTGTCCGACGATTCGAGTGTCATAGAGAATTTTTTTTGTGTGATGAATCCATGCAGTGCATGACCTCGTTCCTGTTCGTTGGTAACGAGCTGATACGTCTTTCCTTGGAAGGTATATTTCCCGTCAGATACTCTGTTTGGGAATGGGGCAAGAAAATCACTTTTGCATAAATAATCTGATGCAAGTTTTTCTGGATCAGTGTTTGCGTCAAGGATAGATTGACGGTCAAGCGTGAGAGAAGTAATATTGCAGCCATATGACGGAACAATTTGTACAAGAGAGTTACGGAATTTGATCATATGACTATCGATTTTCATCATAGTGATTATTGTATCATACTATCTATTGCGAACCCGAGACCTGAAATGTATACTGTATGATCGTATCATACAAATAATTTATTCATATGAAAGATCAAAATACAGTTGATCGGGTAAAAGCTGCAAAGAAAGCTTTTCAGTCTCTTTATCAAAACCATGCTGAAGTTGTTGCGCAATCACCAGGAAGAGCAGAAATCATCGGCAATCATACCGACTACAACAATGGATATGCGCTTTCTGCTGGAATTTCACGATACACGTATACATGTATCTCACGGAAAACTGATGGGAAAATACAAGTATTTTCAGAAGGATATTCAAAAAAGCCTGAAGAGTTTGAAATCGACAATATCCAAAAAGGAGAACATGCGCATTGGCTCAACTATATAAAAGGTGTTGTATACGAGCTCAATAAACGTAAACCCCTCGCAGGCGCAAATATCTACATCTCAAGCGATGTTCCAAGCTCAGGTGGCGTCTCAAGTTCTGCTGCTCTTGAGCTTTCGGTTGCAACTGCATTGTGTGGATTATTTGCCATTGATGTTGACCCGGTAAACAAAGCCCGTATGTGCCAGAGCGCTGAAAACGGCTCATTCGTCGGAATCCCATGTGGATTTTTAGATCAAGCATCTTCAGGACTTGCAAAAAAAGATACGCTGCTATTTCTTGACTTTTTACCAACCGATACCATGCCGGTTTCAAAGATTGATTACATTCCGTTTGATTTTTCCAAGCACGGACTATCGTTTATAGTGATGGTTGACAAAGAGGTAAAACGCAATCTAGGCTCGTCAGGATACCCTGCACGCCGCAAAATGTGTGAAGATAGTATTTCTCATTTATCCAAAATTCTTGGTAAAGAGATTCGATCACTTCGGGACGTGAGTATTTATGAGTTTGAGTCTTCTCGAGTAAAGCTGAAAAACATTGATCCAGTCATGAGAAAGCGTGTTGAGCATGTAGTGTATGAAAATCAGCGAGTTCTTGATGCTGTTGAAGCTCTGAAACAAGAAGCAGTTGAAGAATTTGGAAAGATTTTGACTGATTCAGGGAAAAGTGCGCTTGAGCTTTATGAACTTGATGAAAAAACACCAGAATTGACCAAACTCATAACAAAAGGCCGTGAAATTGACGGAGTTCTTGGGATACGCAATATGGGTGGTGGATTTTCTGCAATAGGCTTGGCTCTAGTTTGTCAGGATGCCCTTGAATCTTTTCAAGATGAACTTTCGTATGAGTATGGATCTGGGCTGGAGTATATTCCATTTGAGCTTTCACAGGGAGCTGAGGTTTTAACAGCGCTTTCAAATTCCTGAGCGTAAGTTCGTGGGTGTTTTCATTTGTAAACGAACTTACTCTACCATGACGTATGGTGTTATAAGGTTAAGAAACACTACCAAAGAGTTTTTACATCATATTTTCTGATCCAGGGATCCGGGGTGAGAATCGGCATTTTATGTGCGAGTGATTGACAGACGAGCATCCGATCAAATGGATCTTTGTGATTTTTTACTTTAGGCAGGAGAGCAAGCTGGAAAATGTCAGTCATTCTCAACGGAATTACGCGAATATTGTGCTTGGCGACGTCTATAGTCAATATCGTTTCTGGTTTATCTGTCAAAGTTAGTTTGCCAAGCTTTTGCTTGAGCATAATTTCCCAACCGGATACAACACTGAGAAATATATTGTTATCCGGATCCGTAAACAGTCGTTTTGCATGTAGCGAAAGTCTTTCAGGTTCGCAAGCAATCATGATAAATGCTACGGTGTCGAGCAAAATATCCATTTTTATTCGGGGTTATTAAATGCTTCCAGAATATCATCAGGAAGTGGTTCAAAAAAGGCATCGGTAAGAATAATCTTACCTTTCGATTGGCCCAATACTCGTTTTCCTTTTTTTTCTTCAAGTGGTTTGAGTTCAATAAGAGGTTTATTGTATTTGGCAATAATTACTTTTTTACCACTCAAAGCCATCTCAACAAGATGAGAAAGGTTTGTTTTTGCTTCTTGGATATTGGCTTGGATCATATTTTTTATTTTAAACCAACTACTTGACCAAGTCAAGGTGAGAAATGACTGATATAATATCAGAATTAGATAGTTATTTCATATTCACATCATGAAAAAATCAGCCCTTATCACTGGAATATTAGGACAGGACGGTCCGTATTTAGCAAAGTTTCTGCTTGAAAAAGATTATAAAATATATGGTTTGCTTCGCAGATACTCCAATCCTTCATTTGTAAATCCGGAATATTTGGGAATTCAAGACCAAATCGAATACGTTGATGGAGATCTGACTGATGAATCTTCACTTATCAATGTGATCAAATCTATACGTCCTGATGAGGTATACAATCTTGCGGCACAGTCATTTGTTGGCGCATCATGGCAGCAAGCCAAGCTTACCACTGAGGTCAATGCAGTTGGCGTCTTGTCGCTTTTGAATGCTGTCAAATTTTTTTCACCAACATCCAAGTTTTATCAAGCCTCGACATCTGAAATGTTTGGTTTATCAAACAGTGATGGATTTCAAGATGAGAATACGCCGTTTCATCCACGAAGTCCATATGGAATATCCAAAGTTTATGCATACTGGATGACGGTAAACTTCCGTGAATCATACAATATGTTTACCTGCAATGGGATTCTTTTTAATCATGAATCACCGCTTCGGGGCATTCAATTTGTCA
Organism: Candidatus Roizmanbacteria bacterium GW2011_GWA2_37_7; assembly: GCA_000990445.1. Classification (GTDB taxonomy): domain Bacteria; phylum Patescibacteriota; class Microgenomatia; order UBA1406; family GWC2-37-13; genus UBA1450. Next base: position 28,808 of record LBTJ01000002.1, on the reverse strand, counting down.
CCCGTAAAATCACTGATGGAGTAGCACAAATCAAGCTAGGCCTTGCAGATCATATCATTTTGGGCAATCTTGAGCCAAAGCGTGACTGGGGATTTGCAGGCGACTATGTCGAGGCAATGTATTTGATGCTTCAGCAGGATGAGCCTGATGACTTTGTCATTGCAACAGGAGAAACACACAGTGTTTCTGAATTTGTCGAAGCTGCATTTGCAGCAGTCGGGATCTCAAACTGGAAACAATATATCAAAATAGATCCACGATACAAGCGGCCTGCTGAAGTCCCGCATCTTCGTGGGCGGGTAGACAAAGCACGCAAAAAACTCGGATGGAAGCCAAAGGTTGCGTTTGAAGAACTCGTGAAAATCATGGTTGAGGCAGATATTGCACGATACACAATCAAGAAGTCATTCGGCTGATCTAAATCAATTCATGAGAGGAAGGTTCAAAAGTTGCTTGACCAACAAGAGCATATTTTAGAGCGCCTTTCACTTCTTTTTTTCGATAATCTTTAGCAGCATCGTCCACAACTGTTGGCATAGCGTAAATATATCCCTGTATCCCTGGTGGAATCATAGATTGCTTTTGGTCCATTCGCGAACTTCGAATCCCTTGTATATTTGTTGGCTCTATGAATGCTTCCCCATCTTTCATGCGTTCTTGAAGATATTTTTTGAATTGTCTGGTTTGGTCGAGCGTATTATCAACTTCATTCGGAGGCAAAATATCTACACTATCTCTGGGAATAAAAACGTTTTGTTTACTGAGCACCCTTTCTATAGCGCTCGCTTCGTCAGGACGACCGCTATAAACGAGACGTATTCCTGATTTTTGCACGGCTTTTCTTGCTTTTTCTTTAAGCGCATTTAGTTTTGGATCATCATTTGTCAAAACGTGTGTGTTCAAAAAGAGCAATAGCTCTTCTTCTGGCCATTCATTTTTTATACCTGCGATAACGATGGCCAATATTGCTGCCTGATCTGCTCGAAATCGATCAGCTGCTCGTGTGGAGGGATTGTCTCGATGCCGATCATCTTTATAAGCGCGAAAGTAATCGCCTGGAGCTGAACGATCAACTATTATCCATACGTTTTGTGCTATCCTTCTCAGTTCTTGCAGCCGTTCATTTGAGGGTTTTCTTGAAACGGTTTCATATTGATGTATTTCCTCTAGGCAAGCATCTACAAACTCAGGAATTTTTTTTGCCAACTCAGCATCACTGGTCTTGATAAAATAAGGATCGTTTTGAGCTCTATATACTTCACCTGATTCATCCAAAGTTTTACCTATAAAATTAACTTCATCTAAAATTTGCTGTGCTGAAGGTAAACATTCTCGAGTATATATCCCCTTCCAGGGATTTGGTAACTGAGGAGTTCCATCTTTAATTAAAATTTGGCCTGATGGACCATAGTGCTCAAGGTCTGTCATAGTTAAGTAGATTATATATGATTAGTTTTGTAATATTTGAATTGTATGATAGCTAAACATGACTTGAACTCTCAACAACAACATCTCTCCTCCACTTCCTATGATCTGCGGATCACGAATCTGGCGAGATTTTTATATAAATACGCAAAACGTGTAACGTGTAACGCAAAACGTCCAAAACTCCTTGATGTTGGCGCGGGAAACGGATTATTACTCAAATTTTTCAAAGCTCAAGGGTTTGAAATCTCAGGTTTTGAGCTTGAAAAAAAGAATGTCGAAAATATCAAAAAGGACCCATTACTCAAAAATGAAAATATTCATCAAGGAGATATCACCAAGTTAGAAGGAAATCAAGAATATGATGTTGTTATAGCAAGTGATGTGATCGAACATATCAAAGACGATATCTTGGCAATACAAAATCTGTGGTCATTTGTAAAACCAAATGGAATACTGATAATTACTGTTCCTGCGCATTCATTTCTCTTTGGTATGCGTGATGTGAAATGGGGACATTTCAGAAGATATGATCAGAAATTACTTTTAGATATTATTAACAAAGCAATATCCGACAAAACGCAAATCGTGAAACGCGAAACGTTTGAAATAGAGTTTGCAACGGAATGGAATAGTATGGGGTTTTTTGTGTATTTTCTTTTTGAAAAAATACTGCATAAACCAATAAATGAAACAATGCGTTATAGTGATTCGTTTTTTAGCAAATTGGCACGATATGTTCTTGAGCTGATTTTACGAATTGAAGAATATTTGGGCGGGGTGCCGCTTGGCTTGACTCTTATTGTTGGGATAAAAAAATTGAGCAATAAACGATAAACAGTAAGCAGTAAACAAGGAATGGATTTAAGGAGAGGAATGACTTTTTTCACTGCAAAGCAGGATATATTTTGCATACAATAAAAAATCATAAAAACCTCGCAAGAATCCTGCGATCACTCCTCGTGCACCATCTTTATACCCTTTATGCCAGATCATCCAGCGGGCAAATATATACCATGGCAAAAAGATGAACTTAAGAAATGCAATGAGGAAACCATCCTTCAGCTGTTTTGCCTCCATTGTCGTATATATATTAAATTTATTGATTGCATCTTTGAGAGTTGGATGCGAGTAATGAAGCAATGGACTTTTCAAATATCCGATTGTTCCATGTACTCGAAACTGTTCGTGCACCGCAACAATCGGTTCGTAGCGTGCATATTTTGGCTGAAATAACCGCACCAAACGATCATATGCCCAGTCACCGCCTTTTAGGAAATCACCCATAAAATATTGTTGTCGAGGTATACCAAATGCAACAGGAAAATCAGTAGTTAGAATATGATTGTTCGTAGATAGGATCCGCTGAATTTCTTGCTTTAATTCCTCTGTTACGACTTCATCAGCGTCAATGCGGAGCATCCAATCTGTTGTCGCATGATTGATCACACAGTTAATATTTTTTTGGACTTTTAAAAAATTTGACTCCTTACTTTTATTCAGTTCGATTACATAAGCGCCCAAAGATTTTGCCATCTTTCCCGTCCGATCATCCCCCATCCATAGGATTTGGACTTTATCACACCACGAAACACTCTTGATACATCTTTCGATATTTTTTTCTTCATTGTGTGCGGGGATGATGGCAGTTATAGATGCTCTCTTCATATCGTAAATAAAATCTATTACAATGACAGTATAATACGAAAATTGAGATTTTTTCTGCTATGCAACAATTGTTTAACAAACTTCCCAGATTAATGAAAGAAAATTTTGTGTTATGCGTTATTTTCTTTCTCATACTATTTGTCCGTTTGTGGAAAGTGCCGGAACTATTCAACTTCACATTTAGTGAGGAAATGCAAGCATTTCTCGCATGGGAGCAGGTAAAAAATTTTCATCCCATCTGGATCGGCGTGAGTGCTGCAAATATCAACTATTATTTAGGTCCTGGATTCACTTACCTCAACGCAATGTTATTTAAGGTATTCAGTTATCATCTATGGATGTTCGACACTCATAAATTTGCATGATCGAAGATTTTGGAATCCTTCACCGATCCCATTTATTACAGTGTGGATGGTATTTAGTCTTATTCAAGCAAAGAAAAATCCCAAGTGGCTGGTATTGACGTCTGCTTTGATTGGCGCAGCTTTTCATACGCATCTTACTCTTCTTCTTTTTTTGGTACCCACGGTATATGTTGTCTTTCTGAATATTCGAAAAAATACAATGAAAACAAATATGCACATTGGAATTTTGGCCTTTGCCGTATACCTACTTATCACTTCGCCGCTTATTATTTTTGATATTAACCACAATTACGACAATCTCATGATGCCGATACGTACGCTTCTTGGCAAACAGCATGCCGCGCTTTACGAATTTTCATTTCCCAATATGGTAGGCCACGTCAAAGAGCTTTTGTCTTCGTTTGGCCGGCTCTGGTTTATTACATTTCATACAAATCCCCAAGATCAAATTGTGCTGGAATCTCATATGGACAAAACAAACGGGAATATATTTCTATCATTCATTTCATTGGGAGCTTTGATCTGGTTTTTGCTGAAAAATCGAAGACCAGGATACGACATTTTCGCAATTTCTCTTCTTACTATTATTGCGGCTTTTATTATGTACCCAAGCTATAACCTTGAGTATTATCTTATGAGCGTGCTCACCCTTATGGCAGTAGCTATTGGCTTTACTCTCAATGCCCTTCCAAAATCAATTTCTTTGATCATAGTAGGTATATTTATCATTGTAAATATTCTGTCGGTTTTTACACTTTCTGACAAATATGGATTGTATATACGAAGAGAATTGGTTTACAAAACAATGCCCGCAATCGGCGATCGCTCGTATGAACTTCAGACATATGGTGAACTGCTTAAACCTGAATTTACCTATGCAGGTTGGAGATATTTATTTAAGCACTATGGTAAAACCCCAAGTAAAAGCAATGTAGACCCTGTTCTTGGGTGGATATATCAGGATGAAATTTCAAAAGATACACCTGAGCTTAGAGTCGTTGTTGCTGATACGGTTATACCAAAATTTGAAATCGAACCTATTGCTACATTTCAAAGCGGAGTTTATACTTCTTACGTTTTTAATAACCAATTGCCCTCTAATACCACCAATCCAAGATCCAAAAATGCTTCACAAGTATCAGGCTATAGATTAGAAAGTATAGAGATACCACTCCAGAATATTTTTGAAACCGATCAAATCCTTTCAGAAAAAAATAACCAGCAGGTAAAGCGAGACTTGCGATAAATGATCCTTTGACTGTGGAAAAATATGGGAGGTGGAAATTATAAAGTATATAGCTTCCAAAAAGTAATACTGTGTAGAGGATGAAGATTCTGTTATGAATATTGAGATGCTTGACGGTTTGGATAAAGCCAAACACCATGAGAAAAAATATTGGAAACGACATAAAGATAAGCATCGTTCCAGCTTTTGAAAATTCTTGCACCGGAACCACAATATTATGACCATCATAGAACCATGAAAAATACGTACCCGATAAAAATGAGTAGTGATGTGACTGGAATAAATCCATAGTAAAAAATCCTTTCATAGTAGTAAAAAACTCAAAATTTCTCGGACTGACTGGCTGAAGAAATGAAAAATATTGGGGAAAGTTATCGGGGGCGGCAAGCAGTTTTCCATAATAGATAAAATTTGTAATATAATGCATCCCACCGATCCCTATCATTGCGTAGAGTACCAGTCCAAATGATTTAATTTTTGCTATAAAATCTTTATGAGAAATAATAAAATCCAGAAAAATGCCTGCAACCAATACAAATGCGGTAGCTTTTACTGCTATCGCAAGTCCCAATAAAACTCCAAGGGCGAGTGCAGTTTTGACGGTATTTATTTTTTTCATATGATAAAAAATAAGAGCTAAAGAAATCAAAACCATAGATAAAAATTCATTTCCTATTGAAATTGACTGGTAGAGCAAAACGGGAAGTGTGGCAATAAACAAAACCCCGAGAATCAAAAAATTTTGGTTTGCCTTACGAAATTGATTTTTATATAGTTTATAAGCGAGTATTAATAATAAGAAGTACAAACATACACCGAAAAATTTCAGATAAATAAATTGCGCCATGAATACCCCCAAGAGATAATACAATGGTGCCTGATAATACTGCCATCCTTCAAAAATAATTGGAAGTGATTTTGTGTTTTGAATGTATTTGATGTATTCGATATGTGCATCAGCATCAAAACCCCGAGTTATGGGATGAAAAAATGCATTGTGAATTTGGAGGATCCCCAGCAGAATTAAAATCAATACCGCAATTAAACTTCCTTTATATTTTAAATATATAGCCATAATAGGTCCCTTCATGAAATGTCTTTAATGGTGAAAAATTCGACTTATACGGAATGGTATCAGATATGACAACACGGAGAATTGGTGGTTTGTTTGTGATCTCATCTTGATATATCCATCCAAAGAACTCATCAGCAAAACTTTGAGTCGGTGTTTTCCCATAGATTTTAAATAAAAATCTCCACCCTCCATAGGGATGATATTTACGTGGATCATTTCCATAGGTTTCCAGAGAATACGGACTATCTCCAACTTCGGTCATTATTTTTTGTATGAGGTGTTTTCTTGTGACAAGTCCGTACTGTTCCTGATTTGATGCAAATACTGTATAACTGTTGAAAATTAGAAACAACGATAATAATAGAAGCACAACAAAGGGTTTTATTTTTGATAAAATCCAGCCCGCAGAAACAGCAAACAATATAAAAAATCCAAGAAGATAATATTCAGCTGAATACCCAGAATAGAACATAAAACCCAAAGCATACAAAAGCATTCCTGAAAGAATATAGATATGTGCTGAGTTACTATTTCGTAGATTTCGCCAAAAATAATACCCAAGTAACAGCACGGAAACTAAAATAAGAAGCGGTTTTGCAGGCGTGATCAGACAATGAGCTCCGAGACATTGCTCATCCTGGATATTGGTATGAAAACCCATAAACCAGATTCTTCCTAAAGTTTGAAAAAAAACAGCGGCATGAGACGTAATTGATGATAAAGAAAGGGTTCCTTCACCACTTCCTCGATTGATAATAAATAGAAGCGGCGCACGCAAATTGTCAAAATTATGAACAAAATCAAAAATTAACAAAGGAAGTGTAAGAAAAAAATAGCTTATACCCATCCCTATCCAGACAGGAAACTGAATCTTTTTGGCATTGAAAAGTATAGAAATACATACAAGAGGGAAAAGTAAAATGAGCGCAAGATGAGCATTGAGAGACGCGCCAACAAGTAATGCGGTGAGGATATACCAGCGATGATTGGATTGACCCTTAATGAGGCTATACACTAGCCACAGAGTTATAAAAGGAATCGGAGTAGGATTCCAAAACCTACGGTCAAAAAAATTCAAAAAAGCAGATCCACCATAGATCGTCATTGCAATAAGTGCAGCTTTACTATTAAATAATTCTCGGGTGATGTAATATACGCTTATGGTTGTGATAAGTCCAAAAAGTGCTGAAAACCATGCAAGGGATACCGGATCCCCGTTTGACAGCTTGAAAAGAAAAGCATTGAGATATGTAAATCCCGGCCCCAGATAATACCCGATATTTGATGCGCTGACACCTATCCAGATAGGATGGAAGTTTTTTACCTGCTCCCAGGCAAGGCTTGCCTGATACTCTTCGTCAAAGTTGAAGCTAAAAAATTCAGCGACTTTCCACAATCTCAATATTACGATGATCGCAAACGACAGGAAAGTTACTTGTACGGATGTATGGAGATAAATATAAGATACATATCCTTTCACCAGGTCTTTTACGGCAAAAGGCGCTTCGTACAATGCTGTCCGAGTACGCAAAAGTAATGTTATAAGTGAAAAAGGAAACAATACGTGTTTGGCAATAAAATAACCATAGTTTTTGTAGATCATAGACATCTTGTCCTTCATTGATGTTCGTGTTCCCCCGGATTTTGCTTTATGATGATAAAGAAGGGCTTTAGGTTCAAAAAGTATTTTGCCGAATTTTTTAATTCGTCTTCCGATATCTACATCGTCAAAAATACGGTTGAAAAAGGGATCGAACCCTTTGACTTTTTGTAAAGCAGATTTCCTGAAAGACATATTGCATCCATATACATAATCAACGTATTGTTTTTTTGTACTCCAAAACTGCTGAAGAAAACTGCTGGCAAGAATATTTGTTTTGCCTGTCAAAACACCCGTATTTTCCGACAAATTATCTTCGTCGTTTATGACCCTACCGGCGACACCAACAATATCCGCCTGATCGTATACAGCAATATGAGCGGCAATTGTTTTTGGAGTAATCTCAACATCATCATCAAGAAAAATCACTATATCATTTGAAGCATTTTGCCATCCTTTGTTTCTGGCAGTAGAAATATTTGCCAGGGGAAGATTGAAGTATTGTATTTGCGCCTTTTCCTGCTCCGATTTTGAGATACCGGATGAGTTTTCCTGATCGACGATAATGATTTCGATATCCTTGTGCACTTTACGGATAGCTTTCGTAAGCTCAACTGCCTTGCCGGGACGCTTGAATGTCACAATGACGACTGATGCTTTCATTGGTTTTGTTCCTCCTCCATACCCCAGCTGTAGAGTGCAAGTGGCCAGTGATCGCCTGCTGCTTGTGGCAGCGATTCTACTCGATACTCGAGGGTGAGATTTTCCTTTACATATTCCTTTATCTCATCAGGAAGAAAACTTATCCAATCCTCCACAACAAGCAGTCCTTTCGGGTATTTTTTTTGTTCAGCAAGAAACTGATCAAGAGTGCCATACATCATCACGCCATCAATAATATTTGGTTCGGGCTTTTCATTGATAAAACGCTTCATAAAATACGCATTTATTGGTTTTTCCTCCAAATACCATCGTTGTGTATCTCCCCAATCAGTAAATACAGCTGTGTTTGACAAATCAGGATATCTTTTTTTAAGAATCGAAAAAAAAGTTTTATAATCCGCATTCTGTACATCGCCATAAAGATCAGCGTTTGGAGAGTAATATGCATTGGGCTTGCGAACTATTTTATATCCACCCATATACAGTATGACGATCAGCATCGTAATAAAAAGTAATTGATATTTAGGAAACAGTTTTTCAGCGACCTTTCCCCAGAATACGCCGAAATAGACAAAAATGATTCCGATAAAAGGGACGATATATCTAATATTATGGGTAGACCTGAAAATCCAGAGATAGCTATAAAACAATAGGAAAAGCATAAGCGAAACGGACCATGCATATTTTTTCTCGTATATTCCGATAAACATTCCCACAAACGCAGGTAGCGAGAGAAACGCATAATTGCGCCAGACCAACTCGCGAAAATAGGTGATGTTATTGACCGGAAAAAGAAATAAACTCAGCGTTTCTCCCTGAAAAAAATCGGCAATAATTTGACCGGCGTGAAAAATATACCCCAAAAGTCCTACAGCCGCTATCCCGATCAGGACATACAATGGATTTCTCACAAGTTTGAAAATTGTATCACGGTAAGTTAATAAGACATAAATCAAAAATGGAATCCAGATGAGAATTCCTAAATAATGAAATAGAGTCGCCAGCGAGGCCAAAACAATGATTATCAGATGCAACATCATCGTATGTTTTTTCTTTTGCTCAAGAAGCCGCAAACAATACAACACCGCAACGAACAGGAACGTCAGGGCGCTGTAGGTCTTGGCCTGCGTATCATTGGCAAGCATGAGCTGGGAAAAGGCAAAAACAAATGCGGCAAGAATACCGCCAGCACGGTTTGAGAGCTGCGATGCCAAAAGATATGTTGCGATAATACTGAGCGCGCCAAATAGTACTGGAGGAAGTCGGGCGGCGAATTCATTGAATCCAAAAAGCTTCATCGACGTTGTGGTTGTGATAAGATGTAAACGCTGGTAGCCATATTGGTAGAAAGCATCCCCCCAACTACGTTTTTCTGTCAAAATATCCCGTGACAGTGTGGCAACAAATGCTTCATCTGACCAAAATGAATGATTGTCTCGAATTCCCTGGAATCGAAACCAAAAGCCGGTCAAAATAATAGAGAATAAAAGAATATATTGAAGAGCTTTATTCATATTGCAAGATAAAAAATATAAGCCAACTATAGTTGGGATATTTTTCAATAAGATATCTTTTGATCTTCTTTACTCCTCTTTCGATGTCACTATCTCCCACATCCGGCAGCAGCGCAAATCTGGAATGGATTTTCAAAGAAATTTGATTACTTTTTTTAAACCCTTGTTCCCTGTGCAGTTCGTCTGTTGGCCGGACAATCCAGATTTTATGTTCGCCTGTTTGGAGCGAGAGAGGAATAATAAATTCAATAAAATCTTTATCCCAAGTTACAATTTCAAGAATAATACCGTCATCGGTCAAAACTCGATAATTCTTATCAGTCTTGAATCCGAAATTATATCCAATTAGTTTTGCAGTTCTGCCTGGGGTAGTATTCTCTGGTTCAACAGAAGAGATATAAAAAGTTTTTCTAAGTTTATTTTCCCGGATAATTTGACCTGACGTATATTTGTAGACAACTGTAATAATCATTAAAGTCAAAAAAACAATAAAGATTATGGATATACCCATCAGAGCCAGAATTCTTATTTGTTTTTTTGTAATGACAAAAGTGTATTGATGTTCATTAATATTTTCTTTTGAAACAGAAATATATCTTTGCAAAAGGCCAATAAATTTATTTGTCAGAGGAAGAACTATAAGAAAATATTTTAGGTCACTGATCTTAAGATATGAGTAAAAATTGATAAGCTGCGGAATCAAATATGTAAATATTATCGAAAAGGCAATAAACATTACAAAAGCAAGTACGGAGTGAGTCTCAAGAGACCCGCCGTATATATATCCCAAAATTACCGCAGAACTTATTGTCAAAATTTTTTCCATGCGATTTAGATGCCAAGGAGATTGAAATTTGATTTTGTGTAGCAATTTTAGAATCCACCAACCCAACGCAGCCAAAAGAAAAGCGACCCCCAGAATATATCGAAGATATTTAGGAGTAAATATTTGCACGTCAATAAAAAGAGTTGTTGGGTTTACTGTAATGAGAAGATAAGATATAAAAAAATACAGAAAAATGATTGAAGAAATAATATAGAGGCTTCTCCATAGAAGATCAAGAAAGACCACTGTTATATGGTGTTTGGTTTGCATAAATTAAATTATGTTTCGAATTGTTGATACTTCTTTAATGATAAGGTAGGAAATCAGTAAAAATGAAAATACTGCATAGGCATCGGCCAGTATGGGAAATTCCATCAGAATAAAGATTGGTATAAGCATCAGTCCAAAAAGTGAAATTGAAACCAAAATATATCTTTTTATAGAAAATAAATAAGAGAAAACTATAAATAAAAGAAATAACACCGTCCCAGAATCAAGATATGTTTTTAACCATTCGAATCTATTCCAATTGACATCCCTTAAAGAAAGTATACTTACAATCAGTATAAGCAATATAAATGCTTTACGCTGCATGATGCCATACTGTAAATAGTTCTTTTTTTTATATTCCGTATCAACAAAATAGGTAGTGAGGGCAGACAAAATTACCCAAAGAAGAAAGTTTATCTCAAATAACTGTTTAATGACTAGGATTAAAAAAATAGTAAACAAAACAAGGAATACTTTTGCTCGGTTATATCGTGCCAATATTTTTTTTAAGTAAGAAAAGATACCCATGATGCTTTTACAGTATAATGTAATCACTTTTAGATTATAACATTATTGGTTATTTAATGAGTTTAATGAGATATTATCCTATATATAAAACATTTGAAAAAAAGGTTCAATATATTATTCACAGATATATTAAAGGCAGTTTATTTAAGTATTTTATTTTAATAGTTGCAATTTTCTCAATTCTTTATCTTGGGGTTCGTAATCAGAAAAATGGAGAAGATACATACTCTTCGAAAAACTCATCATTTGCCTTTACCGGGCATGTCTATGCAAATCCGGACGAGTTTACTTACATATTAGAAGATATACATGATAAAAATATTTCCACACTTCTTCTTGGAGGTGACGCTGAAAATAATGTATTGGACAAGGTTCAGGAATATGAAAAAAAGTATGGCATCAATATTTTTGTCTCTCCCGGCAATCATGAGATTCAAGACGATGCAGGAGCAAAGTCTTTTTATGAGAAATTCGGAAATTACAGATATATTGACAAAGACGGGCTGAATATTATTGTCCTCAATAGTATGAATACAGATGCGCCCCCTTATCCGCATGGCGGAGTCGGGATAGCGGGTAAACAGCTGGCATTTCTGAAAGAACAGTTGGAGGAACTGAAAGATAAACCGGTTATTTTAGTAATGCATCATGCGTTCTGGGCACCTGATTTGACAGAAAAAGATCTGCAAAAGATGGTTCCGAAAGCCAAATTATCCGAAGGTATCAATATCAGGGAAATTCAGTTTCCTGCCAATGATACCGGCACAAACAGCTGGATGAAGGACGTACATCCTCTGCTTGTCAGACACGGCAATGTACATGTGTTTGCCGGCGATGCCTCGCTGACTACCATTCTAGAAAAAGATGGAGTAAATTATTACACTTCCGGATTAAGGCAACCCACAAAAGAAGTATGGGTCAAAGATAAACTACAAAGTTATCTTCAATGTAATCAAACACAGGGAAGTATTTACTGCAATATTATCTTTTTTGATAAGAATACACCGCAATCAACTGCAAAAGGAAACTATAGCGAGTTTACCGTCGTGTTGTCCAAATTGATAACGGAGCCTTCCATCGGAATGACAATGGATCTTGCCGGCATGGATGTCCCAAATGGGTTATCCGGCGTGACATATTTTACGGTAGAAAAGAATGAAAACGCATGTGAATTTCCGGGATTTGGTTTGCTTGTCACAGGAGAAGGTATATATGAGCAAAGCAAGGGTTTTGAGGGAATTGACATTTCTCCGTCAAAACGATTTTATTTTATCAATTCACAACCGACATCTGCAGATACTATTAAAAATCTGAAATATTATCTTTTTCAAAATCCGGGGAATTTATGCAGTTCATATAAAGTTGATTTTTTTACCGCAGATTTTAATAAAAGTCTGAAACCCTTGCGAAAGCCGGTGGATAGGTATGACATAAATATTGATCAAAAGGAATATGACAAACTTCTTGCCGCTATCCCCGAAGATAGTAAAGATCGTTATAACAGCAATTTCCAATTCCCCTCCGTCAAAGCAAGACTCACACATAAGAATAATTCTTATGACATAAAGATTAAAAATCGCGGCGGTACGTCGCATCACTGGGCAAATGACAAAAAATCCTATACTGTCAATTTTACTGATGATTTTAAGCATAATGACAAACTGCTCTTTTATATTCCCGACAAGCGGGCATATATCGGTGAGTATTTGGTCAATAAGCTGGCGCGCTCAATTGATTTACCAGCGCTTGATGGAAAAATTGCCGGACTCAATATAAACGGGATATCTCATGGTGTCTATTATGTCAGTGAGGATTTTGACCGGTATTTTCTTGCCAAAAGAAATTTCACTGAAGCAAACATCTACAATACCGACCCGTATCAAAATCCAAAAGAATTTACAACAGAGGCCATCTCGAAAGAGATGATACTTTCAACTCTCAAAGATTTTGAAGGTTTCTACGACCGCGATGCGGATTATTTTTTGGCTGTTATCAAAAAAGATGTCCCGGAGCTGGAGAAAAGCTGGAAATATTACTTTGATCCTGACAATTTGTCGAAAATATTAGCACTCTACTCCTTAAGTGGGACCGCACATTATGATTTTCACAATATTGTATTTTATATTAATCCTGCAGATGGACGTATATATTTTTTCCCCTGGGACTTCATGAATTATACGCATGTAGGAGATCTGCAAAGACCGGGTTTGAAAGAGTTTCCAAACGATTATCTCAATGTAAATCAACTATTTTCTAAGCTTCTCGAAGTTCCTGAAGTAAGAAATAAGAGAAACAACGCTATCTATAAATACAGCGACGCTTTAATACAGAGGCTTAATAAGTTTGAAGAAACCGAACTGATAGGATTGATTTCTGAATTTATGGCTGACCCAACGACAACGTATTATGTCGGAGACGGTAATAAACCTAGTTTTGTTACCTATCTCCAGATTCCCTCGATCCTCAAAAGCAACATACAATATCTTAATAATAAAATAGAGATGACGAAAGTAAAAGGTTTTGTCGACAGTACAGGTACTATTTTATTACAAACTGATTCTTTTCATGGCATACGTATTAAACGACTGATTGTATCGGGTCTGATCGGTGAAGTATTTCAAAGTGTAAAAGTGAATACGATTCCTCTTGTGTCTGCTGATTTTACGGTTCAGAAAAAAACTGACGGCAGTCAGGAGATTATTTTTAATACCGACGTTATCATAAGTCCCAAGCTGACTTATAAAGATGAATTTGCAACACCAATCTATCTGGGGCAGGGACTTATGGAAATTGATTTGCAAACTATAGACGGGGAGCCATTTTCCGCGATTTCAGTTGAGGTAGAAAATCCTGCAACACAAGAAACGCAAATAGTACCATTAACCCGCAATATGGGAAATACCCAATTCACCTCTCCCAAAGCAGCTGTTGTTACAACTCAAGCGCCTTTTACTCATCCTTTACTCAAAGAAGTTGAAACAGGAAAGTTTACCTTCATAGATTCCGATGTACACATATCAACCGATTTGATTATTCCAAAAGGAATCATTCTTGAGATTCAGCCCGGATCAAAGATCAAATTTGACAAAAATACATCGCTTATTTCATACGGAAAGGTTATCGCAAAGGGAAAAAATGGAGACCCGATTATATTTACCCCTATTGATCCTGATAAACCATGGGGGGTGGTCGCGCTTGTGCAGGAGGATGCAAGCGGCATTTTTGATCATACCATTTTTGAGTATGGTAACGATGCAACAACCAAAAACAGAGTGTACGCGTCGGGCATGCTGTCCGGGTATTATAGTGATGTTACTATCACAAACAGCATTTTCCGCTACGCCAACCTGCGAGCCGGCGATGATGCGGTAAATATAAAATACGGGAAAGCGGTGATACAAAACAGCAGGTTTTATGAAAACTCATATGATGCCATGGATCTTGATTTTGTCAAACAGGGATCAATCGTTTCCGGTAACCTGTTTGAAGACAACGGCAATGACGGTATAGATATTTCGGGTACGGTTGATTTAGTAATCAAAGACAATCTTATCAAGAGGTCGGGCGACAAAGGCATAAGTGTGGGCGAAGATTCCCATATATCCATTATCAATAATTTTATTGAATATACACAGATGGGTGTTGCCGTGAAAGACAATTCTACGGTTATTCTCAATCACAATAATATGACAAATAATACAGTAGGAGTCGCGGCATATAATAAGAAAGAGCTTTTTGGTGGAGGTCATATAAAGGTTTATAATACGTTATTTGAAGATAACAAACAGGACTTTGGTCTCGAAACTATCAGCAAGCGCGACTGGCGGTTTCTTGATTCGGATTATTTATCATCAATTGAAGTCATAAATTCCCAGTACCGGCTGACTGGAAAAGAGACGAAAGAACTTATCAAAGAGTCAAAAAAAAGTGTCAGCAAACGAGATGCGCTGGAATCCTTGTTGAAGGGCCAACTTACAACCGCAAAAGGGACTTATGCGACGCTAAAAGATACCGCGTCCCGTATGAAAGAGTATGATTCGACGGATATCAGTAAACCTGTGGGAGTTGTTCCAAAATAATATTTTATTAATAAAATGGAGGGAAAAACACAAAATATTCCGGTACGTGAAGAATATAAATATATCGTTTCTCATGACTTGTACCGTCATCTCAGGCAGGATATCGGAAGCTTTATAGCTCCTGATCCTCATATATTGCAAGATAAAAACCACTATATTGTTTCTTCAATCTACTTTGAAAATAGTGAGCTGCAATCATATCTTACAAAAATCAACGGACTTGCCAAAAGGTATAAATTGCGCATACGCACCTATCCGTCAGGGACAACCGATACAGTTTCACTCGAGATCAAATACAAGCTCTATGATAAAGGTTCAAAACATAAAACAACAATAGATAAACAGACGCGGGACAGGCTTTTATCCTCTCTGCAGAATAAATTAACTGGACGGATTACAGATCCAGTCTTTGAACAAAGTATGCGTTATATCCGTCTTCATAATTTTATTCCATTTATTCAAATAGATTATAATCGTGCCGCATTCTATGGCAGACGTGATAAAAAAGTGAGAATTACCTTTGATTCTGATATAAAATGTATGCGTTATCAGAAGAATATCCCCCTTTCTCCGTATATTCCGGTTCTGCCAAACAGTAACATTATGGAAATAAAAACTTCAGGATATTTTCCGTTCTGGCTGACTTACTGTATAAAAAAATATGGCCTGAAACGGACGGCTGTCAGTAAATATGCCTACAGTGTACAGCGTTTGGCGATAAACAGTTCGCTTTGCGTGCGTTAATCAACTTATTAAAAATGATGCGACCTAAACTCAAATTATTTGTTATGATAAGAACTTATGAATACGTTATTTGATCTTTCGTTAACAACAGATATTCCTCTGCAAACTGTGGTTTCCGCATTCTTGCTTTCGTTTATTCTTGGTATGGTTGTAGCAATAGTCTATCGACATACAAATCGCGGATTTTCGTATGAAAGTTCTTTTGCCTTTACACTTGTTATGATCGCGGTCATTGTCACAGCAATCATGATCACGATCGGCTCCAATATTGCCCTTTCTCTTGGTCTTATCGGTTCACTGTCAATTATCCGATTTCGAACCGCAATCAAAAACAGCATTGATATGGCGTTTCTTTTCTGGGCTATTGCAATAGGACTTGCGGCAGGCGCTCAAAACTATCCGGTTGCATTTATTACCACAATTTTTATGGGAGGTATAGTATATTTTCTGGGGAAATGGGGCGGGTTTTTCAATGTCAACACTGATTATATCCTTGTTGTTCAGGCAGGATCAAAAGGCAGTCAGGACGAAGTTACGAGACTGATGGATGAAAAAAACTTAAGCTGGAAATTAAAATCTTCTTTTGTAAATAAAGACGGTTCAGAGTATACATATTCTATTTATTCAAGAAGGAATGTCGAGATAGACACTATAATTTCGCAAATGAATAAGCTAAAAAGTGTTGAAGGGGTCACTCTACTTTCTCCTGAGACAAATCTTTATATTTGATTACGGTTTCCTGCGAAGTCGTTTATACCCTCGTATCAACGTAGAAGATAACAATATGAGAATAAGCATTCCTCCGGTACCAATTGATATAACATAGGTCATATTTTTGAGCTTTTGTGGCCAGAATTCAAGTATCAGCTCAAAATCATAAGATCCATCAGCATTTTCAATGCAGTTCATACCGGCATTCCTGCACAGTGTTGACGTGTCTACAATCCAACTATTTGCAAAAGAGTTTACCTTTGCGTGTCGGATACCGCTGGTCAGCTCATCCTTTGTAAAGGTTTCATAAAAACGGTCGGATTGTAGGTTGTCGTTCTGAACCGTATATAGAAACTGTTTTGAAATAAACTCTGGGGCGGAATCGACTTCTCCGATTGAACTTATTATCCCCTGCCGAATCATTTTCTCAACGTCTTCTTTTGACGCCTGGTCAGCTTCATTGAGCGGCTTTACCGTATACTTTTTATTATTATTTTCCCAGTGTTTTATAATATCGGATCGGTTATATGCATACGTATTACCCATATATAGTTGCCAGTCCGGATGGAAGTTTTCGGAAAATAGTAGCTGAAATGTATCCTGTGCTTTATGGATACGCACCCGAAATTTGGTTGGATTTATTTTTTTGTATTCTATAAACGGTTGATTAAGAGATAAGCTAGTGAATTTTTCAGAGTTCATAACATCGGAAGTCTTATAGAATGCAACGTCAGGAGACAGTCCTCTCTTTTTGATGGACGTTTCGACATCATCTGCGACACGTATGGTTGTGGGAGTATAAAAATGAGGAATAGTCAGCGCATCTGTTTTCCGGTATATATCAAGTGTTTTTGAAGCAAATACCCGTGTGCCCATCCTATTAAATCTAAAATTGCGATCATTGTCCTGTCCGATACTTTTGTCATGGACCAAATATCGCGTATTGGTAAACGAATTAATTGCACCAAGGGGGATAGTTTTATTAAATGCAATGATCGGTTTATCAAATATCCAGGGATAGATGATATATCCATAATAATCCCAAGAATTTATTTGATAACCTTGAGCATAAGGATATATATCAAGCTTGGTGTCAAGTTTAAAATTTTTTATAAATTTCGAGGCTGTAAAATAATCTCCAGGAATTTTTATTCCATACCTAACTTTACCATGGGATAATCCTCTTTCGAAGTATTTTCCTGTCCATACAGGAAAACCTGCAGTCAGAATAATAATTAAACTAATAAGTAAAATTATATGGTTTTTTTGTCTTTGTTTTTCTGCACAATATTGAATTACTATACCCAAGAGGAGACTGTAAAAAACAGCCGCGTAGATAACAATTCCTGCAGAGGTACGCATAAATGCAAAAAACTGGGAAGAAGACAATACCCATTCATATATAAAGCCAAAAGGTGGATTTGAGCTTTTTGAGAAGAATATGAAAAACATCCCAAGTATCAAATACAGAACGGTAATCTTCCTTTTTTCAAGATCAAGCTTCGGAATTATTAGCACAGAAAGGCCGTAGACAATAAAAGGGATTGAATAATATACAAACAGGATTAATGATTTAGGAACATTTTTATATTCAGGACCAAGGAAATCAGTAATATGGGAAAGAGTAACCATTTTATAAATATTGGCCGCTCCATAATCCAATGTTTGACCATATTCTTCATAGCCGGCTCTGGTATTAATGGTAACCTCAGATGTATGAAGAAACGAATATCCAAAATGTATGAGCGGTACTGAAATATATGCTGTGCACAGAAGAATGAGTATGAAGTATTTCAGATTTCGTACAATATGCCGAATATGTAATAGTTTGATTACGAGTGCAACCAGTATCGCAACAATAAATAATACAAAGAGTAAGAAATGATATTTTGGATTTGGCAGATCAGTTATGATACTAAGAGAAATGCTCAACAGCAAAACATCTATCGGGGAGAAATTTTTATACTTTAAGAATTTGATTAAAACAAGCGTACTCCAGATAATTCCCACAGTTCCCTGATAATAGGGCATGTGATCAAGCAGGTGAGGCGAGAGAATAAAAAAAACCGCGGGAAGAAGTCCGTATAATGGATTTTTTTTGTTAAATACATTATAAATTGTATAAATACCTATACCTGAAAGAAAAAAAATCAGAAATTGAAATAAAAAAGCAACTTGATAAATATTGCCGCCAATTTTTACTAGAATCAGAAATATTGATATCCAGGTTAAATGATTGTTGCCAATGTAAGATCCATTGTCAATATCTATCCATTGATAAACCAAATCCAAAGAATTCTCGGGTACCAAGGGTACAAATGAATCGTTTCCAATCACTAACCAATTGTGCGTTTTAATAATTGGAATAAACGAGACAATAGCAATTACGACAACAGCTATGCATAAGAATGTAAAATGTTGAAAATAGTAATTAGAAATCAACTGATTTTTTTTAGTAATCCTATTTTTTTTAAATTGGAATCTTATCATCGCTATATTTTTTTTCCTGCCCTATTTACCCTACCGTAAGGTTTGGCAGGGTTACCATAAACGAGTATAAACGAAGGAACATCTTTAGTCACTACAGTTCCGGCTCCTATCATTGCGTATTCGCCTATTGTGATTCCTGGCAGAATTGTAGAATTTGCTCCAATAGATGCTCCTTTTTTAATCAATGTTTTGGATAATGCCCAGTCATTTTCTGTTTTTAATGCGCCATCTTCATTTATTGCTCTTGGAAATTTATCGTTGCTAAAGCAGACATGAGGACCAATAAATACTCCGTCTTCAATTGTCACACCATGGAATATTGAAACATTATTTTGAATCTTGCAGCGATTACCTATATGAACTTCAAAATCAATATACACGTTTTTTCCAATAATACATTCGGAACCAATTGAAACCTTATCTCTAATTTGGACATAATGCCAGATTTTTGTTTTATTCCCTATTATTGCACTTTCGGATATTTCGGAAGTTGGGTGTTTAAAATATGTCATAATTTAAGAGCAATATTTAAAACATTATAAGCGGTTTTGGCATCCATTTCCGGTTGTTTATTATGAATGACATAATCAATGAAATGTTCTAATTCAAGTTTCAACGGCTCAGCCTTTTTAACATGTATTTTTTGTTTAATTTTTGTAGCAGTTCCGTTAATAAATTCTTTGTAGTTATAATAAGGCTTCTTTTGTATATTAAAGTTATCGGCATAAAGGAACAATGATTGTTTTATATAATCCAATCTGGCGAATGCTTTTGTGCCTGTAATATCAAGAGTGCGGACTTTAACCGGAGTAATCCAGTTATTTTCAATAACCGATATTGAGTCGCGATACTTTAACAAAATGATTGCTGAATCTTCTTGTTCCTTAATGACATTTTTTGATTTAAATCCCATTACTTTATTTGGAAGATCATCTAAAAGATAATTTGAAATATCAATATCATGAATTGCCAAATCTAGCATAACATTTGCATTTTTTATTTGTGAAGGTACTCCTCCGACCCGTTTTGTATTAAGAGTTATAATTTTTCCAAAAATATCTTTACTGATAAGTTTTTTTAATTCTATTATCGCTGGATTAAACCTTTCAATATGTCCAACCATCACAATTCTTTTATTCTTTTTTGAAGAATCAATAATATCTTGAGCCTCTTTTAGTGTTGTTGAGATTGGTTTCTCGATTAATAGATGTTTTCCGTTCTCAAGCATGTCTAGTGATATTTTATGATGTAAGAAGGTAGGTACTGCAATAGAAACAGCATCGATTTTTTCACTAGCTATCATATCGTGATAGTGTTGATAGCTTGTACATCCATATTCCTGTGCTATTTTTTGTGCCCGTTTGATATCTTGATCACATACAGCAACTAAATTGGTATTATTCATGCGCGAATATACCCGGACGTGATGCTGTCCCATATTTCCGGTACCGATGACTGCGACATTAATTTTTTTCATATATATTCCGGATCGTTTTAATAATATGATGGATATCTTTCCTTGAAACAAGCGGATGCACAGGTAGAGATAGAACCTGATGGGAAAACTGTTCTGAAATGGGGAAAACATCCCTTTTAAATAGGTATTTTGCAAGATGTGAATACAAATGAAGGGGTTTAGGATAGTATATACCGGTTCCAATTCCCCGCTTGTTAAGGTATTGTGCGACTTGATCTCTATCTAAGGGGAAAGGATTTGTAACACGAATTGTATACTGATGAAATACGTGCCGATGTTCTTTCATTACAGTGGGGACTATAATCCCAGGAATGTCTGCGAGACCTTTTGTGAGCAAAGCTGCGTTTTTTATGCGATTTTTTGTAAATGTTTCAAGTCTATCAAGCTGTACGAGTCCTATTGCTGCAACCAAATCCATCATTCGATAGTTGTATCCGAGGTGAAAGTATTCGTATCGAATATGTTCTGGTTGTCCATGACTTCTAAATTGTTTCGCAATTGTTGTCAATTTTTTGTCATTGGTCACAATCATTCCTCCCTCCCCTGTCATCATATTTTTTGTGGCGTAAAAAGAAAAACAACCTGCGTCACCACATGATCCAGCCATTTGCTTCTTATATGAAGCATTAATGGATTGACACGCATCTTCGATAATCTTCAGTTTGTGCGTGTTCGCAATTTTTTGGAGAGCTTCCACATCGTAGATTTGTCCATATAGATCGACCGGCAATATTGCCTTTGTTTTTTTAGTAATTTTTTCCTCAATTTTTGACGGATCCA
Organism: Candidatus Roizmanbacteria bacterium GW2011_GWA2_37_7; assembly: GCA_000990445.1. Lineage (GTDB taxonomy): Bacteria > Patescibacteriota > Microgenomatia > UBA1406 > GWC2-37-13 > UBA1450. Next base: position 7,347 of record LBTJ01000002.1, on the reverse strand, counting down.
TATTGTATGTTTCTGGTGCAATGTCGACGAATACAGGAATAGCTCCTTGCATCAGAATCGCATTTGCAGTTGCAACAAATGTGAAAGGAGTAGTAATTATTTCATCGCCATGTCCGATTCCTGCGGCATAAAGTGCGGTATGAAGTGCAGCCGTACCATTACTAAGGGCTATTGCATATTTTACTCCACACAGTTTTGCAACAGCATTTTCAAATTCTTCAACTTTGGCTCCTTGTACAAGCAAACCTGATTTACAAACATCCACAAGTGATTTTATTTCTTTATTAGTGATGGTTGGTTTAGAAATAGGTATCATACCAAATGTCCTTTCCTATGACGAATCGTTACGGCGGGTACCCCAACAGCAATGCCAAACTGGGGGATATCTTCAGCAACGACAGCCCCTGCTCCAATTTGAGCACCTTCATTTATAGTAACCCCTGGTAAAACAATTGCTCCAACTCCGATATCTGAGCCGTTTTGAATTATTATTTCTTTTTTAGATACATCATTTTTTATTATCGCTTTGTTCCCCCGATCGATTAAATGCTGCGAGGTAATCATTTTTACTCCCGGACCAATTCCGACGTCTTTTCCTATATAAATTCCTCCCGCACTATGCAAGTAGCAAAAAGGTCCAATCCATGTACCGCTTTCTATATTCATTTTATTTTTGTGATATCCATGGAGTATAGTTCCATGACCTATATAAATATTATCGCCTAAAAAGATAGACTCTGGATGAAAAATAAGCACGTCATCTTCTATTACAATCCCTTTTCCATATGCGCCAAAGTCTTTTGAAGATACTTTACCATTCCCATGACTGGCCCAATGTTGTTTTTTTGTCATATTTCTACAAAAATTTTTTTAATGCTGAAATTATTAAACGAACGGTTCCTTCATCCATTTTCATATGCAAGGGAAGCGCCAGTGTTTGTTTGTATGCAATATGCGAATTGCGCAATTGACCTTTTGTATATCCGTAGGCATTTTGAAAATACGGTTGGTCATGTAGAGCATATGTGCCCAGTGTTGTTTCAATGTTTTTTGCTTTCATTTTCTGGATGACAAGATCGCGATTTATTTTATTATCAAGTAATAATATATAGGATTGAAATGTATGTTCACCCCAATTCGGGATAAAAGGAACAGTTACACCATCAATATTTTTCAGAGCGGCAGTCATTATTTTAGCCAGTTTTAAACGCTTTTTAAGAATTCGATCGAATTTAGCCATTTGGACTATTCCAATAGCTGCTTGTATATCCGTCATTCGATAGTTAAACCCAGCTTCATAAAAAGTAAATCTACCCTTTTTTCTTATTCCCCCATGGCTCCTCAGAAGAATGATTTTTTCAGCCAGTTTTTTGTCATTGGTTGTAATCATCCCTCCCTCCCCGGTAGTTATCGCTTTTCTTGGATGAAAGCTAAAACAACCTGTGTCTCCGAGTGATCCGCACATTTTCCCAAAATAAGACGCTCCTAAAGCGCAAGCAGCATCCTCAATTACAAAGAGGCCATGATTACGAGCTAGTTTAAGAATAGGACTCATATTTGCAGAAAGTCCAAAAGTGTGCACAGGCATAATAGCCTTTGTTTTTTTTGTAATCTTTCTCGCCGCGTCTTCGAGGTTCATGGTATATGTATTCAGATCGATATCAACTAGTACCGGTTTTGCGCCAGTCTGTACTACCACATTTGCCGAAGCTGGAAATGTAAAGTCCGGGACAAGAACTTCATCCCCGCGGCCTATTCCAAGCGCGACAAGCGATAAATGTAGTGCCGTTGTCGCAGAAGTAACGGCAAAAGCATGACGGGTTCCAATATATTTTTTTAATGTTTGCTCAAATTCCGCTACTTTTGGACCTTGTGTTAGATATCCCGAATCAAGTACTTTTTTTACTGCGAGTAATTCTTTTGCATCAAAGTACGGTAAAGCCAATCTGAGGTTTTTTTGAGTTTTCATAGGGAATTTTTATACCATTCAACCGTTTCCCTAAGTCCTTGCTCTATGTCTGTTGACGGCTGGAAATTAATTAATTTTTTTGCAAGTGAAATATCGGCAAAGTGTCTTCGGACATCTCCTTGTCGCGCGGGCTTATACACGATTTTTGTATCAGCATGCATGATATCAACGATGGTATGAACGAGATCAAGAACCGATGTTTCCTTCCCTGCGGCAATATTGATTTGTTTTCTTCTTGCCCGAGGTTCATTATAGATCGCAATCGTTGCATCCGCAACGTCGCGCACAAATATAAAATCTCGTGTTTGTCTGCCGTCACCGTAGATTATTATCGGTTTTTTTAGCAAAATGTTTTGTACAACTATGGGGATAATTGCTGCATAATCTCCCTTATTCTGTCGGGGTCCATAATTATTAAACGGCCGGACGATTGATGCATCTATATTAAATGTTTTAACGTAGGATAAAACAAGATGATCTGCAGCTGCCTTTGCAGCTGCATAAGGGGTGCAGGGTTCCATAGGGTGTTTTTCATCCATTGGTACATATTGGGCTGTTCCATAGACTTCAGATGAAGAAAAGTGAATAAGTGTTTCAAAAAGTTTTTTTCTTAACAGTTCACAAAATGTCATTGAAGAATTAATAATCGAATTAACAGTAAAAACCGGTTTTTCCAATGATGTCAGAAGCGGTATGGCAGCCAGGTTAAAAACAACGTCAATATTTTCTTTACGAAGAATGGTTTGGATCTTCTCCACGTTGGTTATATCCTGTTTGAATATTTTTAATGATGGGAAATTTTGTGAGGCAAAGTTGAGATTGTCATTTGTGCCTAGAAAATAATTGTCAACGACACATAGCGACCGGATTTGCTCTTTAATAATTCTGTCTACCAGATGGCTTCCTATAAATCCCGCACCACCTGTGACTAAAACTCTTTTTCCTTTGAGTGTAGGCATATTTGTACCATTATACATGCTTTTTGTTTTCAAAAAGATTTTTAGCTAATCAGCGATTTATTGGAAACAAATTGCGATATATCTCAATAATATTTTTCATAACAAAATCGTTAGAGATATATGGTTCAACGATAGAGCGGGCATTAAATGCAAAGTTCGGGTTACGAATCAGATATTCCAGTTTGTTCTCAAAATCAATAGAATTTTTTGGAATGAACCCGACTTTTGAAGTAATGTCATCAGGGAAATGGATAAGATTTGTTGATATGACATTCAGATTTGAAGCAAGAGCTTCATAAGATGCAATACCAACACCTCCATACCGAGCAGTTTTCGGATTGCCGTAAAGGCAATAGACATCAGATGCATTGTAATAAAGTGGAAGGTCTTTATTGTCGGTCACACCTATTATTTTGTCTGCCCTTTGTAAGGCAGTTGTATAAAGCGGATCTTTAGGATGGGCCCCTACGAATAGAAGATATAAATGTGGAAATGAAGATTTCAGCTTTTCATATGCTTGGATAATAATATCAACTCCTTTTGAATATATAAGGTGGCCTACGAACAACATTATAAATGCTTTTTTAGGAAGATGTAGTTGCTTACGAATATATTCTTTATTCCTCGGTTTAAACTTACTATAGTCTACCCCAACATTTTCAAAACTTATTTTATCTGGACTGATGTGAATGGTTTCTGTTAAATACTTCACACGTGGACGAATCGGTACAAAAAAATGTTTTACTCGGGGAAAAGCCATTTTTTCAATAAGAGCAACACTGATTTTTTCGAACCAATCAAGCCAAGGTGGTTGACCATAGCCATGATATTGGACAATTATCGGGAAGAGGGGTTTATATAAAAGTAATTTGTGTAAAATACTACCCCTTTCTCCTTGAATATGGATAACAGTTGATTTTGGGTTGTAATGAGATAGTTCTAGAAAAAGAAGAGGGCAAGAGATCAGCCCAAAATATGATTCGAGTCCTACATTTAGAGTTTTTGCCGGAAAGAGTTTGTATTTAATATTATGTTTGGTTATTTTTACGGATTTTTTTAAATGTCTGACAGGATACCAAACCTCATGCTTAAATATATTAGTATATTGCAGGGTGTTTTTTGCTAGCCGTGAAGCCCAATTTCCTTCAATATGATAATTAAGGTTACTATCATTTTCTAAAGTGTGAGAAAGAATGTGAATAATTGTCTTCATAAACAAGAAAGATTACATACCCTGTTCCTGACACCAGATAATAGTCCTTCTCAAACCTTTTTTTAGATCAATTTTTGTTTTATATCCTAAATCCTTTTTAATTTTTGTTAAATCAGGACATCTTCTCTGAGGTTCGTCTGCGGGATATGTATTGGGGTATTCAACGTTTTTAATTTCAAGTTTATGATCAAAAATATCATTTATTATCCGAGCTAATTGATTCATGGTGATTTCGTCTTTATCGTTCCCAACGTTATAGACTTCACCATTTTTATCAGACAATAAAACTTTAAAAAAACCGGAAACGGCATCGGATATATAAGAAAATGTCCGTGTCTGTTTTCCGCTTACATGTACCGGGAGCGGATTTCCGGTAAAGGCACTATTTAGGAAGTTCGGAATGACTCTATAATCCTTCATATTCATCCCGGGACCAAAAATATTAAATGGTCTTACTACCTTAACTGGCGTCTGAAACATTCGAAAATAGGTAAAACAAAGCGTTTCTCCCATTCTTTTGGATTCGTCATAACAGGCTCTCGGTCCTGTGCATGAGACATTTCCCTTATATGTTTCCTTTGTTGGGATTTCACTCACAACAGGATTTCCATAAATTTCACTTGAACTAAAAAAAAGGAAACTTTTTGCCTTTTTTTTTCTTGCCAGTTCAAGCATATTTCGAGTTCCGGTTACAGCTACGTCTATTGTTTTAAGAGGGTATTTTTGATAAAAAACAGGTGCGGCAATTCCAGCCGCATGAATTATAAAATCTACAGGACCCTTCAATGTAAAGGGTTTTGTAACATCCTGCTGAATGTATCTAACATTTTTTGCCGTGATCATTTCTGAAGATCTTTTCTTATTGGGAACAATATGATTATCAATCGAAATAATCTTGCACTTTAATTTCAAATGTTTTTGATTAAGCCTTATTAAAGTCTTGACCATGTATTGGCCTAAAAATCCTGACCCACCGGTAATAATGACAGTTTTTCCTTCCAATATAGAATACTGACTTTTAATAGAATCTATTATTTGGTCGATATCTTCTTGAACGATAGTATTACTGGTCATGTTAATTATTATACAATTTTTGGTTGAGGTACCGGGATGATAAATTTTTTACCTCTTTTTTTAAACCAAGCAAGCTTTTTTTGTATAGATGGGGCAAAATTCCAGGCAAGAATAAAAACATAATCAGGGTTATCTTTTTGCAATTGTTTCGAAGATACAATCGGGATATGTGTTCCAGGGGTGTACAACCCTACCTTGAGGTGGCTGTCTTCTACAATATAATCCAGTATTTCCGGGCCGATTTTGAAATAGTTTAACAAAGTATTTCCTTTAGCTGGAGCTCCGTATCCGACAATTCGTTTGCCATATAATTTAAGTTTTGTCAGAAGTCCGATCAGTTTACGTCTGTTTTCCAGAATTTTTTTTGAAAAATTTTGATAGGTTTCAATATTTTTAAGTTTTGATTTTTTTTCTTTTTGTAGAAATTTGTCCACATTCTTTGAGACTGCAAAGTGAGCTTTTTTTCTTTTAATAAAGGTGCGTATGGTGCCTCCGTGTACATCAACTTTTTGAATGTCAAATACCTCCATATCAAATCGCTTGAAAAGAGTCATAAGAGATGAGAGAGACCAGTACGAGAGATGTTCATGATAAACCAGATCAAAGTATCTTTTTTTCAGGAAATCAATAAGATAAGGAGATTCGGTGATAAAGACACCTTCATCATCAAGGAGTACGTCAAGACCTTTTATAACCTCGTCTAAATCATGAATATGTGCAAACACATTGTTTGCCGTTACGACCTTTGCTTTACCCTTTTTTTTGACAATATTTTTTGCCAGTGCGACACTAAAAAATTCATCAATGGTTTCGATGCCCTGCTTCTCTGCCTCTTTTGCAATGTGTGAAGCAGGTTCAATCCCGAGGACGCGAGTCCCAAGCGCTAGAAATGGTTTTAATAATATCCCGTCGTTGCTACCGATATCGATCACCAGCGCCTTATTATTCAGAGAGAATTGAGTGACTATTTCTTTTGCAAAATTTTTAAAGTGATTCACAAACACCGGTGAAGTCGAAGATACATATACATAATCTTTAAACAGAATCTCGGGTGATACTACATGACCGAGTTGTACGAAACTACAATTTTGACAGAAATATACGTCGAGTGGATAAAACGACTCAGGTTCATCTATTTGTTTTTCTGTAAGAAATGCATTTGCCAAAGGTGTGGGTCCTAATGTAAATACTTTTGTTAGATGCGTGTTTTTACATACACGGCATTTCTTCAGTTTTTTTATTATGTTGTCTTGCATATCAAAAAGTGGAAAAAATAGATACGCTACATACTAGCATTTGTATCTAGGTTTTTCAATATCAGGCTTGACTGCATATATAAATAAATTGAAACGCTGTCAGTTCTGGCAATATATTTAGTTGATGCCCTAGTCCGGTCGGGATCGTTTCTTCTACAATATAGCCGCATTGCTCAAACATCTCGGTTGCGTTTTTTCGTGTAAAAAATCGGAGATGATCCTCACTCAATATCCCCCCTTTGGTATAGTCAAATTTGCCAAGCATTAGATTTAATCGTATTTCTGCACGGGCGATGTTTGGTAATGATGCGATGATTTTTCCATTCTTGGCAAGATAGTTGTGAGCGTCCAGCAATAGCCAGTCAGGGCGCGGAAGATGCTCAAGCACATCGGCAAACACAATATAATCATATTGTTTCTTGTCAATGTCAAACTTACCCGAATACAAATCCCGTTTGTATACTTTCCGACAATACTTTTTTGCCTTTTGTAATGCTTCGTCATTAATATCAATGCCATCAGTAATAGTCTTTTTCTTCTTCAAAATCCGGGCTAGAAAGCCTGTATTACAGCCAACATCAAGGACGGTAGCATTTTTCCTTATTTGTTGAGGAATAATATTTTGCGGACTGTGTGGCGAAGTACTTTGTTCAAGTAGCGGATCTTTTTGAAACATGGTATTAATAAGGTCGCATCCATTATAATTAATTGACCAGTATGTATGCGACGCAAAGGGGCCGTATCCGTAAATTCCTATTAAGTTATTTGCGGACGAGCTCTTAGAGCCTGTTTGGATTCTTTAGCCCTTATTTGAGACCTCCGTTCTTCTGAGCATGAGTCCTATCATGGCTAAATATATAAATGTCTCTTCTGACT
>LBTJ01000001.1:55693-56733 GCA_000990445.1 Candidatus Roizmanbacteria bacterium GW2011_GWA2_37_7 | reverse complement strand
CATGTCAACATATTACATTTGCAACACCCAAATCGCAAGATTTTAATTCAAATTGAGGCTAAGTTTTTAATATGTTGGGAACAGTGCGGAAAACAGGAAAAAATCAAATTGTTTTCTATGCCGTGTTTCCCCGATCATCGTCCCGCTCATGCTTGGGGGCATTTTTCTCACTGCAGCGGGTGATCCTGACTCGCTTGGCAAGCGGCTCTGGCTTACGCAGTCTGCAGTCCAGATCATCAAAGAACATATATTTTTTGGTGTTGGCTTTGGAAATTATTTGATTACCCAAAGCAGATTTTCGATTCCCTATCCTTATTTTTTTCTTCAACCTGTGCATAACATCTTTCTTCTTGCAATTGCGGAACTAGGAGTCCCTTTTTTCTTGATTATGGCCTATCTCATACGATCTGGCTTGAAAACATTACGCACCCCCGAGGTGCGAAATATACTCCTTATTATAATTCTTTTTACCGGTATGTTTGACCATTACTGGCTCACGCTTCAGCAAAATATGCTTCTCATTCCCGTGGTCTTTGGGCTTCTACAGCATGAAAAAGTGTGATACAATAAGCTTTATCTTTTGTAATATTGCCAGGTCGCCCGCCTGCAACGCTATGCGTAGCATTGCGGGCAGGTCTAATGGTAGCATAAATGTATGTTTTACACATATGTTCTTAAGAGCAATAAAGATGGGAAACTCTATATCGGTTGGACAAAGAATTTGCGAAATCGAATTAAAGAGCATAGTGAAGCACAAGTTAATGCAACAAAAAATAGGTTACCAATGAAATTAGTATATTATGAAGCCTGTTTGTCAGAAAAAAAGGCTATAGAAAGAGAAAAACAACTAAAGACTGGATTTGGAAGGGCTTATTTAAAAAGAAGACTAGAGTAGTAAAGAAACTTATAGTAGAAACAATCGACTTTTGAGCTGGGAGATCGTCTAATGGTAGGACAACGGACTCTGAATCCGTTTATCTTGGTTCGAATCCAAGTCTCCCAGCCCAATAGTCGATGTATATAAATAGCAAAAATCGCCC
>LBTJ01000001.1:0-55545 GCA_000990445.1 Candidatus Roizmanbacteria bacterium GW2011_GWA2_37_7 | reverse complement strand
GCCCGCCTGCAACGCTATGCGTAGCATTGCGGGCAGGTCTAATGGTAGGACAACGGACTCTGAATCCGTTTATCTTGGTTCGAATCCAAGTCTCCCAGCAAAAAGTATTGACAAAAGCCATACATATGGTTTATATTTACTATAATGGATTTTGATATTGAGTATAGTGAAGAAAAGAATGAGTTGCTCAAAAAAACTCGTGGTGTCTGTTTTGAACATGTCAAAGATACCTTAGAGCATGGTGGATATATAACTGTTATCGAGCATAAAAATAGGAAAAAATATAAACACCAGCAGATACTAATAGTGAATATAAATGACTATATTTATGCAGTTCCTTTTGTTTGGGACAAAAAGAAAAATGTTGCATTCTTAAAAACGGTATATCCAGATCGTAAATTAACTAAAATTTATCTTAAAAAATAAACTATGGCTTATCAAAAACAAAAAAATCAAATAAATCCATTTGAAAATCTTATCCTTGATGATTATGAAAAGGAAATAGAAACATCTATAGCACGGGGAGAGTGGCAACCTGTTGAGAATTCTGAAGAAATGAAAAAAATGTTTCAGGAAGCGGCTAAGAGATATACACAACTACAACAATCACAGAAAATTACCATTCGTATAAATCAGGGTGATTTAATTAGGTTGAAGGCAAAAGCTAATAAAAAAAATATTCCTTACCAAACACTTCTTAATGCTCTAATAAGAGACTACGTAACAGGAGTTTACTCTATTAAATTGTAATAAGTTATTTCTAACCTGTTACAGTTCCCGCAGCCAGTAAGGAGAAGAAAACCGCCGAGGGGTAGCGCTTTCCGCGCCCCCGAATCCTTCGATTTCATTCAGGACAAGACCGTCGGCTCGTAATACGCAAAAATTGTAAGGAAATTGTTTATAAATTATGTGCTACGATCTAAATATGACAGGTAAAAAGATTACACAGCTAGATACCATCAACTTTGCAGTTGATACGTTTGGACTCTACGCCATATTGATCAAAGCACGTTGCCGATCGGGGAAATTATTGGGTTTATGGGGAGGAGAAAACCTTCGTGTAGAAATAGATAATATCAAACCTAGAGAAACCCCTTCAGTAGATAAACCTCAATACGTTGATATTCCACCAGCGTGGAATGGTACAGCTCTCAAAGGGCTAGCCAAAACCGTGATCTTTCTTCTTCCTCTCAATAAAGGAAGTCACACATTAAAACTTATCCCAACACGTGGTGCCATTATCGAAACGTACAGCATTACACCAATTCAAAACCCACCGGAGATTTCGTTTTCCTTGGACGATCAGGCTGAGGACGGTGACAGGCGGCCGTGGTATGCGTTTGCGTTGATTGATCTTCCTTTAGAATCTCTTACGGCAGATGTCACTGTTGACTGGCATTTATTTGATGGCGACGACGTTAAGCTGATAGTTGACGGTCATATAGAACAGAATAGAAAGTCTATCTTTTGGGGAAATTGGGCATGGCACGCAAAACCAGAACAGATATTTTCAGGAGTGAGGAGAGAGGAAAAGACATTTGTCAGACAATTGACCAAAGACGTCCATTACATTGAATTTTGGGTAGACAAGACACCAACCCTACACACAGTTACTTTAGATTTGGGAGACTATACACCTAAACGCATTCCCACGGTTGAGGATCCCGAGTGGACTGGGGGTTTTGCCGATGACCCCGATCAGATTATCTTAGCCCGCGCTTTATTTGGTGAAGCTAGAAAAACACTTGTGCCTGACAAGGCAAGAGTTGCTATTGGTTGGGTAATCAAAAATAGGGTAAAGAGCAATAGATGGCCCAATACTTATTGGGGAGTGATTACAGAACCGGAACAATTCAGTTCATTCAATAAAGATGACCCTAATCGCGAGTATGTAGAGGACCCCCTCTATAAAGGTCTTGAGATTGATAAAACAGCCTGGGAGCATTCCTATAAAATTGCTGGAAAGATTATCAATAGTGAAGTGTCGGATCTCACCAAAAGAGCAAACCATTACTATGATGATAGTATTAATACTCCTGGTTGGGCTGAAAAACAAAAACCCACTCTTACCATCAGCTATGTCAACGAATACGAGGAAAGGGCTAATATTTTCTTCTTTAAATTATGACACGAAAATACTTATTTGTTTGCTCTTTCGTATTACTGGCTTTAGTTACAAGTAGATATTTTTTTTCACAGAAACAAATAGTCACTTCCTTCTCGCCTGTGGTGGTAAGCCCGCCAACGAACCGCATTGATGTTCTTAGTCTAAGTAAAGATGATTACGAAAAGATTCAGAAAGGAAAGTATAATGCCGTTTTTATAACTAAAAAGGATGGGGCAAAGAAGCAAGTACACTACAATGACAAAGCGCTATTGTCCTTAGCTCTATCTCCTTCTCAAAAGCAAGCAGCTTTCTTTTATTTGCCAAATGATCAATCTTCAGAAGAACTGTCATTCATTCTCTTAAGTCTAGAAAGCGGCATGACCAGACAAGTCTATTACACTTTCTTATCTGATATGGGAAGCGGTATCCACTGGCTTGGCAATAACCATCTCTTCTTTTTGAGTCATTGCGGCACAGCTTGTCAGGGGATCACCTTATTAGACATTCGATCCGGTAAAACAAAGAGTGGGGTCTTAACCTATCCTTCCTTTCCAAACCAGCCAGCAAAAACGCATTTTAAAGACTGGTTCGGACAGGAATTGGTGATCAATGGATTGGTCAAGGACGTGAGCTCGGCAACAGAAAGTAATCTTCACTACTTCATATTTATACTAGAAGATGATGCAGGCAATTTTTTAGGAGAGAAGAAATTTCAGTTTATGGAGGCAAAGGCTGATAAACTTTTGCTTTAGAACAATCAATGCTCGGCGAAACTGAGCATAAAATCGCGCGCTAACAGATTGAAGTTCGACATTTTTCGTAAACCGCCAGCCAAGTGGTACCGCGACCGTTCAAAAACGGTCTCGCAGCTTAGTATATATAAATTCACTTATGGTAGATATAAGCAGTTCAAAATTACCTCAAAAAGATATCCCGCCTGCTAATAAAGAGAAAGTAATTGGGTTAATTGTTTTATCCATTCTAATTTTCTCTATCGTTACGGGTTCACTGTTTATTACCTACTTAAAATATACTAGTAAAGGCGTTAATAATAAATCAATCCAAAATGTCAATATTGAGGACACAAAAGAATCGTCAAACTTTTCATATCTTGGCATCTCTGAAGAAATAGAAAGTGTTTTACAACAAATTTTTACCGGAAAAATTAACTATGACATTATCATATGGGTGTAATAGTCAATATTTATTGTTTAATACCTCCAAATGTGATATGATGTTCTTGATATACCCTTCGCACTTGAGAATGCTACGAGTATATACACTCGTAAGGTCGCATCCATCAACAAGTCGATTCATATATGTATGCGACACAAAGAGCCGTAACCATCAATATCTATCAGGTTATTGATGGACGAGTTCTTAGCTCATTTTGTGATGAAATATTTGCAAAATGAGCAACGATTGGTATAGATGAAGAACTACATCTCTTTAAATTTAGATTTGTTTCGAAATAGAAAAAGATACTGTTTGGGAAATTTTTATTCATACTCCATTATCTTTCTCCCCTAAATTATTGATTCAGACTTTGCGGGTAATACTAAATCCAAATGAAAAGTGTACGCAATCTTCCTCAATATGTAGCTTGAAAAATTGAAAAAGCAGGAATGAAGTTAAAAATAAATTTTATATACTTTAATTATGCATATGAAAGCACTATTTATAAGTCCCAACTCGCCATTTGAAAGTATTGGCGGAGTGGAGCGATACGTTATTAATCTCATAAATTATTTTAAAAAACGGAAAGATATCAAAACGTTTCTTATTCTCCCAACGACAGAAAAAAGTCACACAACGGTCGATGGGAATATGACTATTTACTATGACAACAATCTTTCTATTCCGCGTAAAAAACGTTCTGCTGTGAATAAGGCGAGTAAAGAACAAGGATTTTCAGATTTGATTGAAGAAATTATAAAAAAACATGGTATTGATGTCATTTGCGCAGAAAATATTCTGTTTGGACCGCCTGCTGGGTACAGTTTTCGGCTCAATATGATAGCCGCACTTTACAAGATACCACTCATGCTTCGTCTTCATATGTATGCCGAAACTCCCCTTCGAATAGCGCTTACGAATGAGCTCATGTGGGATCGTGTCAGTTGCGTGAGTAAAAGTGTGGCCGGAGATTGTTTTCAAAAAGGAACAAACATCAGCAAGCTTTCGACCGATTATTTGGGAGTGAATACACTTGATTTCAATCCTATACCAAAATCTAGAGATGCTCTCAAAATCGAACTTGGACTTGAAAAAGATGTAAAAATTGTTCTCACTGCAGGAAGAATCATTACCGGATCTAAAAATATGCTGAGGGAAAAGGGAATGATAAATTTGATCGAAGCATTCTCAAGAATTTCTCCTCGGTATCCGAAACTGCGCCTGCTTATTGCTGTTGCAAAGGCCTCGGATAATTTAAAAGATGAGTTTGACAATACATTTGAAATGCTTCTTGGCTATATTAAAATCAATAATATTGAAGATAAAACTATTGTAAAGATGTTTGAATTAGATCAAATGCCAAATGTATATAGAGGTTCGGACGTTTTGGTGTTGCCCGCTGAAAAAAATGAAACACTGGGTCAGATATTTCTTGAGGCAATGGCATGTGGTCTTCCGGTAATCGGAGCCAAAACCGGAGGAATGCCTGAGATTATTAGCGATGGATATAGCGGATATCTTGTTCAGCCCAATGATCCAATCATATTGGCTCAAAAAATTGAAAAAATTCTTACTGATAAAAAAGTTCGTAATACGTTCATAAAAAATGGGCATATTACCGTAGAAGAAAAATTTACTGCAGAGAAGCAATTTGCAGATTTTCATACATTGCTTAAAAGTATTGTGATAAGCAATAAAAAAATAATCCTATGATGAATAGCACATGGGGCGCACGAGTTGTCTACCAAATTTATCCACGAAGTTTTAAAGACAGTAGTGGAGATGGCATAGGCGACTTAAATGGGATAACAGAAAAACTGGATTATTTAAAGGATTTAGGAATAGGCGCATTGTGGCTTTCTCCAATTTATTGTTCTCCGATGCATGATTTTGGATATGATATCTCAAATTATTATGATATTGATCCAATATTTGGAACATTATCTGACTTTGATAACCTTTTAAGAAAAGCACATGATAAGGACATGAAGGTTCTTATGGATTTTGTCCCCAACCATACTTCTTTTGAACATCCATGGTTTAAAGAGTCGCGTTCTTCTCAAAATAACCATAAAAGAGATTGGTATATATGGAAAAAACCAAAAAAAAATGGATCGGCACCAAATAATTGGCTGTCTCAATTTGGTGGATCAGCCTGGAAATTTGATGAAAAAACAGAGGAATATTATCTTCATACATTTGATGTAAGTCAACCTGACCTTAATTGGAGAAACCCACACGTAGTTGATGAAATATTAAACGTTATGCGTTACTGGTTGAAAAGAGGCGTGGATGGATTTCGTGTTGATGTCGCATATTACCTTTATAAGGATCCTTTTTTCCGTGACGAGCCATATAATCCCGCATATCTTCCCGAGCTTAACATGCAGTACGATAGCTTACTGCATATCTATACGCTAGCTCTTCCGGAGACCTTGCATATGCTTAAAAAATTTCATAGCGTGATAAATGAATTTGATGATAGGTTTATGGTCTGCGAAATATATACATTTCTCCAAGAGATAGTAAATCTTTACAGGATTGTAGATCATCAAAGCTTCGCCCCCTTTAACTTTTCATTTCTCTCTCTTCCTTGGAATGCACAAGAACAAAAAAGGTTTATTGATGAGTTTGATGAAATGATAGGTGATGATTTTTTCCCAACATATGTACTTGGTAATCATGATAAGCCAAGGATCGTAACAAAACTTGGTGAGGATGCTGCACGAACAGCCGCTCTTCTTCAATTGACACTTCGTGGCATACCATTTATTTACTATGGAGAAGAGTTGGGAATGAAGAATATGGATATTCCTAAAGAAAAAATGAAAGATCCTATGGCCCTAAATATGAAAGGTTTTCATTTTGGGCGCGACCCTGTGCGAACCCCGATGCAATGGGATACAACACAATATGGAGGTTTTTCAAATGTTGAACCGTGGCTTCCTATAGAGAAAGAATCTGCAGAAAGAAATGTTGCATCAGAAGAAATTGATAAAGAATCTTTTCTTAGTCTCTATAAATCTATCTTGAATCTTAGAAAAACAAGAAAAAGTCTCACGGAAGGAAAATATATTCCTTTAGAATGCAAAAATCCACATGTATTAGGATTTATTCGTCGAGGAGTAGATGAAGAAACTCTGATATTAGCGAATTTTTCAGAAGAAATTCAAGGAGTTGAATTGCCCACAGGTGATTGGAAAACCATACTTTCTACAAAACTTGATGTGAAAAATAGGAAAGAACAAAATCGAGTAAATCTTCGTCCTTTCGAAGGAATAGTTCTTTGCATATAAAACTTCGATAGGTATAAATTGCATGTGCAGTTTTGTTCCAATTCTTACAGCGCTTCTTTCAACATTGATTCGTTATACTACATATATGTGGACAGTTATTGATTGGTTGAAGCGATTTTTTTCTGACCTATATCACGCAACTATATTTGCTGCTATTGAGTATGATGAGCATCTTCAAATGACCAAAACCACAACACAGCGCTTTTTGATCTGGGTAGTGATAGGAGTAGTTCTTCTTACAATCGCCATTGGCCTCTTGTATCTCATTTGGTATTTCCTTGATGCTATACAGGTGAGCGAACTGTAAAAGCACCTAACATAATTTCGCATTATATCCTATAATCTTTATTCAATAACTTATTATATCCTGCTGTGTGGATATAATAAGTCGATTACTATATAACTTTTTATTTCTTATAACATCTAATGGAAGATAGCGTACTCAAACCATATCTCAAATCAGTATCTTCATACAAATATGCGCGTCAGTTCTATGCTGCTATAGCCCTTCAGATTCTAGAGACGCAAAAACTTCTTCAAATACTCCCAAATGCTAAAAACCTCAAACAAGCGCTTGTAAAAATTTCACGCGACAAAAATAATTCCGGAGAGAATATTATATCAAATAGCGTACTTTGTGTGTATCTCATTTTCAAAACATCTTCATCTGACTTTTTTTATCGAACCATTTTTTTCGTCTCTTTTCGCCTGCTACAATTTCTTTATCGATTTTTTTCTGAAATGCAGGATTTTTTGCAAGCATGCGACAAAATCGTGTTTCCTGTGTATTTTTCCCAAAACGATATTTTGGCCTGATGAGCGACAATGTTTTTTTTGCACGTGTCATGGCAACATAGAGCAATCGCTTTTCCTCCTCACTATCAATATCTCCTCTTATGAGAGGGATCATCCCTTCTTCAAACCCTGCGATATATACATGCGCAAACTCCAAACCCTTTGCTGCATGCATGGTCAGCAGGGTGACTTTATCTGCCTGATAATCATAATATTCGTGCTCTTCCAAATAGGTAATGTGCTGAATGGCTTGAAATAATCCATCTTCGTATCGATCAAACTGACACATCATGCTTACAAAGTGCTGAACGTCGGTCTGTTTTTGTTCTGAATGTTTTATCATTGTTTCAATAGTTTTATTTTCAACAATCATGCGTATAATATTTGAAACTTTTGCTTTTGTATCGCCCTCTTTCAATAATGTTTTCATTGCACTCGTAATGGCATAAATATGCGGCCGCTCAAACAATGAATCACCACCAATCATCTGGTATGGAATACTCTCTTTACAAAAATATCCTTCCAAAATACGCCCAATATGATGAGTACGAAAAATAACGGCAAAATCAGAAAAACGATAGTTTTGATCGTTGCTTCTATTGTCGCTTGCCTGCAGTAAATCCGCTCCTCCTATATGATTTTGAATATCCTTTAATATCCATCTGCTTTCGGTTTTTTCATTTTGAGTGATAATATATTGGACTGCGCCTTGAGAATCTATCATTGATAGTAAACGTTTGGATGAGGGAAATAGATTGTGACTTACATCAATAATGTTTTGCCCTGATCGGTAATTTTGAGTTAGAGTAATTTCTGAAACGTTTTGAAAATCGACACATATTATTTGAAAAATTGATGGATCTGCCCCACGAAAGCCATAAATTGACTGGTATGGGTCGCCTATGACGTAGAGATTTTCTGTGTGTAATAGATTTTTAACTATTTCAAACTGCATGACATTTGTGTCTTGAAATTCATCAATAAGAATATGTGAAAAGCGTGAACGCCATTTGTTTATCTTGGGTTCTTTTGCATTTAATAGCTCTCTTGTTTTTTGAATAAGTTCGTCATATGTAAACTGATTATGCACATTTGCCTTTTTGTTTTCTTGCTTTTCAACAACGTCAATCTTCACATATACATCCTGCAATATTCCATATGCAAGTGCATGAAATGTTGCGATATATGGAAGCGGTCGTATATTATCTCTTTTTAGCCTATTTTGGTTTTCCCAGTGCCGGGTCCGGCATTGATGATGATTGAACCATCGGCTTTGACTGCTTCCCGCTGCTTTGTGTTTAATGGAAAGTAAATATCCATGTGCCTATTCTACTTTATCCTCAAATTCTGAAGAAAATTTATCTATATAGTTGACTGTGCGTGCCAAGTGCTACAAAAGTAATTTTGTTTATTTCTTCTTTAAATACAGCTCTCCAATCTCCAGTTACATTAAAACTTGATAATCCCGCTAGTTCTCCTACAAGCGAATGGTTTTTGAGCAGAGGGTGCTGTGGATTTTGAATAAATAATTGACGGCGTCGTAAGAATGCCTTTTTGATTTTGATTGAAGCCTTTTTTAATTGTTTCGTAAATTGATTTGAATATTCGACGCTCTTACTTTCTCTCATTTTCTTTAATAAGAGTTTGTAAATATGAAAGCTCTTCCTTTGGATTATTAAAGGAAATCATGTTTCCTTTTTTGATATCCTCCTCAGACTTTCGAAGGGCATCTATGAGATATTGCGTGGGCTTCTCATTGAGCGAGTATTCTACCCTCCTCGTTTGAATAAGGTGGCGAATAAAGCCACGAATGAGAGAGCTTATCGGCATCCCAAGCTGTTGGGCGATGTCCTGAAACTTGCTTTTTGTTTTACTATCAACCTTGACGGTGATGACTGATGTGCTCATATAATATAAGTATATACAACGTATTACCGCGAGTCAATACAATATTATAGAGTATCACAACAAACTCATCTGGTTTCCAAGTTTTTTCCGCTCAATGTCGCTCTTGAAAAGTTTGATTTTCCCAAACACCCCGTCATATCCTGGCTCTATATATATATCGCCTTTTCTCATGCGCTCAATAACATCTGCAAGTTCGACAAACCCCGCAGTTCGGATTTTTCCAAGGGACAGAGACCGCAAAATACTAAACTCATCGCCAAGAGCTGTGTAAACCTTTTCATACTCTGTTTGGACTTTTTTTGATTGTACCCCCACTTTCATCATCTCGGAAATCATTTCAGGGAGAGGGATTACGTACTCGACTTGTTTGTGTTTTGTGGGTTTATAATTTTCAGGATGATCGGCAATTTCCCCTACTCGATACTCGACTCCCACCGTGAGTGGTTTGTGGCATTTTGGACATATCCCGTTGAGCTTCTTTGTTTCTTCTGAAGCGCAGCTAAACCCACACAATCTATGTCCGTCATAATGATATTTTCCTTCTTGGGGAAAAAATTCAATGGTACCTACCATCCGTTCATCATTTGTTTTTATTGCTCCAATAATATCTTTATAGTTTAAGGGTGAACTGATAATATTTGCCTCGCGCCCAAGCTTTTGGGGAGAATGCGCATCAGAATTTGAAACTATGGTTACGTTTTGAAGCTCGTCAAGGCGCCAGTTCATAAATGGGTCGGATGAAAGTCCGGTTTCAACTGCGCGAATCTCTGGCGCCATATCTTCAAACGCCTCGGCAATCGAGTCAAAACCAGATTTTGATCCAAACATCGCAAACCATGGCGTCCAAATATGTGCTGGAAAAAACAAACTATCATTGTGTGATTGAAGGGTGATTTCAAGCAAATGTTTGCTGTCCATCCCTAAAATTGGACGGCCATCAGCTTTTATATTCCCGATTCTGTCAAGCTGTGCATTGATATATGATGCCACCTCAAATGAAGGAACCACAATACAATTATGAAGTTTACGAACCTTGCCTTTTTTTGAGTAAATATTACTGATCTCAACAGTAAGAACAAATCGTACTGGATTTTCACGTACTGATTGTGGCAATGTTTTATCTATCTTTTGTGCAATCTCATCTTTTAGTTTATACAGCCCACTTTCTGTAGCTTCAAGCTTCTCTCTCATTTCTGCAAACCAAGAAGGATGAGTAAAGTCTCCGGTTCCCACAATATGTATCCCCTTTATCTTTGACCAATAATACAGACCTTCAATATTTGAATGTTTGCTTGTTGCGCGGGAATAGTGTGAGTGAATATGAAGGTCTACAATGTGCCGTTGCATATAGTATATTTTTTTATTATCAATTTATCAACCATCTTATATATATATTTATTTTTATAATAGTTTTTATGACAATAATTATAATTGATTTATCTCGTTATCCACACGTTGTGGATATATATATTATGAGTTATTATATCCACCGTCGAACCGTGCTCATATATTTTTTATACTTTTTTCCAAAGTATGTCAAAAGTAGCTTTTCTTCTTTTGGTATTACGATATATTGAAGGTATGCGAACCGAACAGCGATAAGGAGAATGAGTAAACTACCAAATGTAAGAAAATATCCAGTCATACCAATAAGAAGTCCTAAATATATCGGGTTACGCGAAAATGAAAAGGGGCCGCTTGTTACCAGTATGCTTTGTCTTGAAATGGTATGTTGTGCAGGAGTACCCCAATTTGAGCCCATGATAAGTTTTGCCCAGATAGCAAATAGAAACCCAAAAAAATATAAAATAAATCCTGCAAACTGAATATTTTGTGTGGGAATAATCATAAACCAACCCTTTTGCAGAAAGCCAAACTGAGTTGCAAGAACAAATAGGTAGGTAGTAAAAAGATATATTTTTTCTGATTTAAAAAAATATTGGAATCTTTCAGACTTTGAACGCGGATCAGATGTTAACCAAAAAATACCCAACAATAGTATCCCTGATGTTAAAGCTATAAACGATTCAATCATAGTGTGCTCATGATAATTTATTTGCAATTATATTACAATGAGTTATGCCCTCTGAAAAAATTATTGGATACGTACTTCTTGGTGTTGGAATTTTTCTTATGTTGGTCGCTGCGTTTCAAATAATTCTTGTATTTACGGGAAAAGCGCAACCCATCAAAATATTGAATACAACCGCCCAAAACAATAATCAAAATACCTCAAAAAACATTGATTCGTCAAACCCTGATGAGCTGCTCAAGCAGATCCAGGAAGACCCGCTTTCGCTTCTGAGCTCTGGGGGTGGGGTAAGTTTACCGAATTTAATTGATCCAACAGTCTTATATCAGATGCTTAATCTCACAGTTTATTATTTTATCATGCAGTTTATGTTGGGTTTTGGATACAAGCTTGCGTCTCTTGGTGTACAAATGGTGAGACCGCTCAAGATATCTGTTGATCAAAATCGAATTTCAAATGTTGTAAACTCAACAAAAAACAGTACCCAATAATGTAAAACAGGTTTTGGTATTTATTATTATTCCAAACTTTTCTATGACCACCGGCCAAAAGCCACATTTCCAACGTCTTAAGAATATATGGATAAAGCGCCATCAAAAAATACGAAAAGATCTTTGGAAAAAACACAAACAATCCTTGCAGTGGATGCGGGACAACACCAAACAACTAGTGGTTGGGTCTGCAACCGGTCTGCTTATGCTCACACATCCGGCAAACGCAACAACAATAACACAAAGTCTTCTTCCTCCCACAACGCCGGCCGAGGAACGCCCTGCGCATACAAAAGATGAATTAATCCGCCAGCTTACTTCTGCCCTTCCCGGCATAGTCCAATCTCTTTCAGACGATCAAGAAAAACAAATAGGCCATATCCTCACCACTTTTTTTCATGTCCCTGCATCAACAACGATTGAAGGAAAAAAACTAAACCAAAACTATGGGATTATTGGCGCAGAACAACATCTTGTTCGATATCCTGGAGATAGTATGTATACGCATTTTGAAAATGATGAAGAAAAAAAATACTGGTCATCTGGTATGGCTCCTGGGCGTGGCGCGTGGGGATATTTCGCAAACTCCCGCTCAGAATTAACTCAGCAAGACATCCTGCGTGAAAAATATTATATTGCTGTTCAAACATTCTTATCACCAGGGTGGAACAAAAACTCAAACAACTTGTATCATTTTTTTAAATTCCGTAAAATGCTTGTGGTAAATCCTGAAAATGGAAATGCAGTAATTGTCGTAATAGGTGATGCCGGACCTGCACAAAATACTGGGAAACATCTTGGGGGGTCGCCAGAAGTAATGACATATTTAGAACGACAGGACGGTGGATCAAAAGGCCCGGTGTTATACTATTTTATTGACGATCCACACGACACTATTCCACTCGGGCCTATTTACACCGAATAAACATGAACAAACAATTTTATAGCCATCTTGTTGCGGTAGGCACTCTTTCCGTTGAACTTGACGAGCTTGAGCTTGAATCACATGAACGAGACGAGTTGGTTGAGCTCATCCACATAACTGTTCATCATGTTGTAATTGATGTTGTGCTTACAGAATTGAATGAAGATGAAAAAAAAATATTTTTACACAATCTCTCGAATGATGATCATAAAACAATATTGGAACATTTACATTCAATAGTAGAAAACCTAGAGGACAAAATTAAACAAGCGTCGTCATCTGCGCTTGAAGATCTTAGAAGAGATATCTCTGAAGTGAAAAACCAAATATAGGGCTAGAGCTATCGGTAAAGCACGGGCTTGTCGGTTTGAGGAAGAATTAAGCTCATTCGTCGATCGTTTTTACTTACCCGCTCAACAAATACTTTGATTTTTCTCCCAAGCTCAAACTCTTCTGAACCTGTTAGTTTGCTCACATGGATAAGCCCCTCTACCCCAGGCTCTAGTCGTACAAAATACCCATATCTCTCTCTCCTCACCACCTCTCCTTCTAGTTCTTTTTCTTTAGGATATTTGTTGATTATGTCTTCCCACGGATCATTTGCCAGCCTTTTTATTGATAGATTCAGTTTTAAATCTTCGTCATTTTTTTCAACAACCATCGTCTTAATTATTTCTCCTTGTTTAACATATATTGATGCGTTGGTCACTTTTTCCCACGATATCTCTGAAATATGAACCAAACCTTCAACACCCTGGACTTCACAAAAAATACCAAACTCTGAAACACCAAGCACCTTGGCGTCGTATACTTCGTTCAGTTTGATTTTTGCAAAGCGCTTCTTCATTTCTTTTTGAGAAATTTGCAAAACAGCTGCTTTTTGTGATACAACAAGACGATTTTTTACTTCATCAACTTCAAGAACCTTTACTTTAATACGCTGCCCTGCAAGGCGCGATGGGTCTTCAAGAAAATCAGTGGTTAGTTGTATTTTTGGAATAACCCCTCGGATTCCCATAAAATCAACAAACACTCCTCCTTTCCCGTACTCCCCGCATACAACCTCAATATCTTCTTCATTTTTCTTTTTCTCCTGAAGAATGTCCCATTTCCCTTTTTCAAAAAATGACCGCATCGAAACCACAGGATATCCTTCGCGTGACTCTGCTGAAATAATGCGAACTTTTACAATGTCGCCTTCACCAAGATAGGGAAGATATGTAGTAATCTCTTTCAGTTCTTTTTCACCAAGGACTGCTTCTGCTTTTGCGCCAACATCAAAAAGTACGTTTTTTTTTGATAATGCAAGTATTTTCGCATCTATTTCAGTATTTTTCCGAATATTTGATATATTGCTGGACTGAAGAAGTGCTTTCATTGGATTTGGCGGCGTATGATCTTTTTGCGGTTTTATTTTTGGCATAAACTCTGCTCCTTTACTATCTTAAATAGGTTATTACTATACCATATTTCATATAAAAAACAAGCTGCTTGCTATAGTTTTTTTATACAATAAGTTACTGAATTTTTTGCAATAATCCCTCTGCTTGTTTGTTTTGTTTCAAAAGCTCATTGAGTACATCAATGTCAGATTCAGTAACTTTGCTGATTACCTCTGTAATTACTTCTCTGTGTTTTTGGTTGCTTTGATGTAAATCAATAATAAAATCACTTGGATATTCTCCTCCTTGTTTTTTTAGCTCTTGTAGTGTTGGTGGGATGAGTAAAAAGCGCTGCTCCGCGAGTTCTAGTTGTTTTATTGCTGTCTGTTCTTTCCCTTCATTGATAAGAGCAATTGCAGTTGCCATATTTTTGTCTGAAAGATGAAGGTATAGTTTTGATTTTTTTAGATTGTCTCTGGTTGTGAAAAGCAAAATATTATCTCTAAGTATTTTTAATATATAGAGCGGGTGTCCTGGAAGAAGACCCGGATATGGAAGTTGATATAGCACCTCTTTTTTTTCAATGTCAACAGACTGTGGCTCAGTCACAGAATACAATGTTGGCACGACTGTTACCGACAATAATATAATAATGACTGATAGAATAATTCGTTTCATATATTGTTAGAAAAATACAACCCCGCTCTCTTGGCATAGATTGACACGATCGATATCAACAGAGCGGGGCTGCATCTTGTATAAAAGAGTTATTTAACTCTTCTTTTAAGACTTTTACCTGCGGTAAAGCCTGGTGTTTTTGTTGCAGGAATTTGGATTTCGGCCCCTGTTTGAGGATTTCGTCCTTTCCGTGCTGCTCGATTTCGTACAAGAAATGTACCAAAGCCTGTCACCACTACCTTTTCGCCCCTCTCCATTGCTTGCGCAACAGTGTCAAACACTGCGTTTACTGCATCTTTTGCTGCTTTTGAAGTCAGCCCTGATTTTTTTGCAACCTGTGCAATTAAATCTGCTTTTGTCATGTATTTCACCCCCCTTCTTTATCAAACTCCTCCAATACTCTTGTTAGAGTGTCGGAGCAAGAAATATCTTAATATACCCTTACACTGTATATTCTCGGAGGCCTCTTGTCAATCCATACTTAAAATATCTTTTTGTTACAATCTATATCAAAAAACATTTTATTAAATTTTTTTTTATATTATTGTGACAAGATAAGAACAAACAACAGATAAATAATTAATAAAATAAACTAATTATATTTCGCAACTGCCTCAGCTCTATACTCTCGCAAAACAGTTACTTTTATTTGCCCTGGGAAAACATCAAATTTTGTTTCCAGTTCTTCTTTGATTTTGGTTGCCATAATGGTTGCTTCGTCGTCTGACACTTCATTTGGGCGTACGACAACACGAAGTTCGCGACCCGCCTGTAGTGCGTAGACGTCTCGAACGCCTTTTTGTTTTTTTGCAGTTTCTTCGATGATATTAATCCGTTTTAAATACTCTTGAAAATCTTCATGTCGTGCTCCTGGCCTTCCTCCTGATACAGCATCGGCAACATAGACAATAACTGCTTCAATTGAAGGGAATGGAATATCCTCATGATGAGCTGCTACTGTGTCAACTACTTTTTTTGGGAAGCGGTGTTTGTTTAGAAGTTCAACACCAAGCTCTACATGTGAGCCTTCTTTATCTGTTACAACTTTTCCTATATCGTGGAGCAGGCAGCCGAGTTTCACTATGTTCACATCTGCTTTTAGCTCGTGTGCAAGTGCAACGCCAATTTTGGTTTCCTCAAGAGTATGAAGAATCATATTTTGGCCGTAAGAATAACGAAATTTAAATTGTCCGAGAAGTTTTATTATTTCGTTTGGTAAATTAAAAATTCCTACTCTATGTGTAAGATCCTCTCCTGCTTTAAGAATTGTTTGGTCAACTTCATCCTTAACTTTATGAACAACCTCTTCAATTCTTTGTGGTTGTATTCGCCCATCTTTAATAAGTTTTTCTAGGGCAATTCTCGCAATCTCCCTGCGTATTGCATCAAAAGATGATATGCGGATTATCCCCTCTTCCTCAAGATCAACATCAACGCCAGTTGAAAGCTCAAATGCGCGTATATTGCGCCCATCTTTCCCAATAATCCTTCCTTTATAGTCGTCATTTGGCAGTTGTATAACAGCTAAGGTATACTCAGAAACATAATCTGTTGCTCCGTAGCGCATAGCCTCCATAAGGATCTCTTTTGATTTCTCAATGGAGCTTGCTTGTATCTGCTCTTCTGAATCGCGGACTCGTTTTGCAACCTCTCCTTTTAATTTATCTTCCCATGCAGAAAGGAGAAGTTTCCGCGCTTCGTCTTTTGTCATCTGAGCTATTTTTTCAAGTTTTGCAATAATTTTATCCTTTTCTTTTTCATACTCTTCTTTTTTGCTCTCTGTTTGTTTTATTTTCTCAACAAGGACTTGCTCTTTGTTTTGAATTTCTTTCTCATGCTCTTCAATATTTTGTTCTTTTCGCGCAAGTCTTTTTTCAAGCTCAATTCTTTCTTGGATAGTTTTTCTTCCGGTTTGTTCTGCCTCTTGTTTAATATGGAGCGCCTCTTCATTTGCTTTAAGTATAAGTTCTTTTGCTTTGTGTTCAACCTTTTGCATCTCTTCTTGTCGCTCTTTTTGAAACAACGATCGAATCAATGATTGTAACATAGTATTTATGATTTAAGACGGATCTGTATGTTTTGGGGGTTTAGTAGTTTAACATGTCCACGCCAATCACATAAAAGTGCGGGCACCCATATGGTCATGGGTCCGTGTGATAATCGCCTTCTATTTGTATTTGTGTGTTTTGGAATATACAAAACGAGTAGGAAGTGACATATTAAAATAAAAATATAATTGATCTGTCTTAGTAATTATTAACCCTTCTATTGTACTGCGTATAACCAAATTCTTCAAGAAGCATCTTGTGAATTATAAAACTCTTAAAATGTTGTATTGAAATACTGCTTATATGCTTGAATTGCGGTATCATACGAAAACCCCCTTCTTTGTAAATGTGCCAAGGCACGGGCTTTCTTTTGGTGCGCTGGTAGAGGAGCGAGAGAGTTGTTTTTTTTCTTCAATACGCTCAGTGCACGTGAATATTCGTCAATCTCGCTTGTTTGAAGCGCTAAATCAATAATTTTTTTCTTAATCCCTTTTTGAAGTAATTCTTGAATTATTGCGTAGTTACCTTTTGGATTTATATACGTTCTTGATCGCACATATGCTTGAGCGAACTTGTTATCGTCAATATATTTGTGCTTTATAAGATGGTCAATCGTATCTTTTATATTCTCTTCATCAAACCTGTATGTTTGTGATTTTTTTTGAAGATACTGTCTCATCTCTTGTTCGCTTCGCGCACGGAAGCGTAGATAAAACAGCGCCTTTTCTATAAGTATTTGTACTTGTTTTTGACGCTGATTCATACATTAATTTGTTTCTAAGTTTGTGTGTTTTTTTTCTTTTTATTGTTTTTGGTCTTTTGTTTCTTGAGTTGGTTTGTTTATAGAAAGGGTTGCGTAGACTTTTTTTTCAATTTCTTTTTGCATTTTTGTGTTGTCTTTGAGCGTGTTTTTTACTTGATCTATCCCTTGACCAACAACTTCATTGTTATATTTATAAAATGCCCCGCTTTTCTCCAAAATCTTTTTTTCTGCCGCAATGTCAATGAGCGAACCAAGATTGTCCACCCCCTCAGGAGTGATGCTAAACTCTGCTTTCTTAAACGGCGGCGCCACTTTGTTTTTAACAACCTTAACGCGTACCCTTGCGCCAATAACCTCATCTCCTTTTTTGAGTGTTTGGATTTTTCGCACTTCCATGCGCACAGAGGCATAAAACTTGAGAGCCATGCCTCCTGGGGTTGTTTCTGGATTTCCAAACATAATGCCAATTTTCATACGAAGTTGATTCGTAAACACAATGGTTGTTTTTGATTTTGAAACAACCGCAGTAAGCTTCCGAAGTGCTTGCGACATGAGCCGTGCTTGTAAACCCATTTGTGCATCCCCCATGTCTCCTTCAATTTCTGAACGCGGCACAAGGGCGGCTACTGAGTCAATTACAATAAGATCAACCGCCCCTGAACGAACAAGGGTTTCGGTAATTTCCAATGCCTGCTCTCCAGTGTCTGGTTGAGATATAAGAAGATCGTCTAGATTCACACCGAGAATTTCTGCCCATGTGGGGTCAACCGCGTGCTCTGCATCAATAAACGCCGCTGTGCCTCCTTTTTTTTGAACCTGAGATACAAGCGATAGCGTAACAGTTGTCTTTCCCGATGCTTCTGGACCATAGATTTCTACAATTCTTCCGCGTGGAATTCCCCCAACTCCCAGAGCAAGATCAAGGGGTAAAATGCCAGTCGAGATTACTTCTACTGGGGTTGCTGGACCTGCTCCCAGCTTCATAATGGCGCCTTTTCCAAACTGCTTCTGAATTTGCTCAATTGCAAGGTTTATTGCTTTGCTTTTGGGGTTTTGTTCGTTGTTTGTTGGTTTTTTATTCATGGTGACAAGTGACAAATATTAACATCACTCATTATTACAAACACATTGAAAAAATGCAAACAATACAATGGAGTAATGGTATAACGAAGGACAAAATTTTAACGCAAGATTATGAAGATTTTTTTATCAACATGCCGCCAGCAAACAACACAGATAGAATTGGAAGAAGTGCTGTTGCTGCTCCTGTTTCAGGGATTTGATGTACTATGTTTTGATTATAAGCGGTGTATATTGTGCGCTCGTTTGATGAATTGCTTTGGTCTACGATTCCCCCTTCGACAACTTTTACTTTTGTTTGGGGTGTAGGAGAAATTATTTGTTCATTAATTGGGATGTTTATTTCGGCTACTGGGTTTGTTGGTGTTGGTGTATTATTTTTAAATAAAAACGCAAGCGGATTCCATCCTCCGTCTTGTTTCTCCTCTTTTCCTGTCGGGGCAATGGTGATAGTAATTGTCGGCTGATTGGTTTGTGTAGGGGTTTTTTTTGCTCGAAACCGATTGCTTATCCAAACAAACGCAAGAATAAGAACGATAAAACCCAATACTAATGAAACAAGTCGATTGAATTCCATAGTGTGGTTAGTATAACATTATAGGATACGAAAAACAAGACATTACTGTCCATGCGCAAGCGCAAGCAAAAAAACTTGTGTCGTTCCGCTTTTTTTGAGGGTTCTTGCGGCTTCGTTTGCTGTGCTTGCTGACGTGTATAGATCGTCTATAAGTATGATTGTGCTTGGAAGTTTTTTAGATATTTTTGTTTGAAACGCCCCATAAATATTTGCTTTTCTCAGGGCACGACTTTTTTGTTGTGCTTGCGGCGGTGTATTTTTTATTCTCACTAACAAATCTTCAACCGGTAGCTTTATTTCTTGCTTAAAGTGGTTTGCGAGAATCTCTGCTTGATTAAAGCCTCTAATATTCTGTCTTGTTTTATGTAAAGGAATTGGACACAGCGCTGCGCTTATATTTTTATATGGGAGTTTTTGAACTTTATTAAACCAATGTTTTGGGATATGCATAAAAAAATCTTTGAGGGCTTTGTGTGCTCGTTGATATTTTGCTTCTTTGATTATTTTTTTTGTCACTCCACAAAAACGCACAATTGCGAGCGCTCCGTCAAGATGTGTTTTGGCATAACATCGCGCATGGGTTTTCCCATCTGGCGAAGATTGAAAACAGCCTGGACACAGGTCTTTTTGTATTGGATAAATTTCTTTGACACAGTTTGAACAGATCGACGACCCGATACGCGCACACCCAACGCACCGCGCAGGAAACAAAATATCAAAAAACATAATCTATATTATCACACATTTTATAAAACAAAAATAAATTTTTTGTGTTAATATGTTTATTGTTTGTGGACAACTTATCCACAACTTATTCATTCTTTCATTTTTGGCTTATGTTAAAGTCTTTTTGGGACGAGTTTCTTGCCGCTATCAAGGATAAAAAAAGGAAAAATCCCATCTACTATTCTATTTTGAAAGACGCTCTACCAATTAAGATCAAAGACGATGTTGTTATTTTGTCTTGTGCCAGTATGGGGGCAAAAAAATATTTAGAAAAGAAAAAACAAGACATTGAACGCAGCCTTACACTATACGCACAAAAAAAGACACGAGTGGAATTTTTAATGCGAGCCGACCAAGGCGCATCTGAAAGTCCACTGCTCAGTTTTCAGCCTTCAAAAGAAGATGTCTTTCGTAGGGCAGGGCTTCGCGCAAACTTTACATTTGAAAACTTCGCTGTCTCTCCAACAAATCAAGTTGCGTTTGCCGCTGCTCAGGCTGTGGGAAAAACTCCAGGATCTTCATATAATCCTTTGTTTTTTTATGGCGGTGTTGGGTTTGGAAAAACACATTTGGCCCAGGCCATCGCCCACGTGGTGCTTGAGGAAGATGCCACAAGCGATGTTTTGTTCTGTTCGAGCGAAACTTTTATGAACGAGCTTATTGAATCTATCCGTGGAAAAACAACGCCGCGCTTCAGAAAGAAATATCGCTCACTTCGGCTTATTGTAATAGACGATATACAGTTTATTGCAGGAAAACAAACAGTGCAAGAAGAATTTTTCCACACGTTCAATAGTGTTGTTTCGGCTGGTGGGCAGGTTGTGTTGACATCGGACCGCCCACCACAAGAAATTCAAAAACTTGAAGACCGGCTTCGTTCGCGTTTTTCTGGCGGACTTATCGTCGACATCCAACAGCCAGATTTTGAGTTGCGCACCGCTATTTTGCTTATTAAAGCACGGGAGAAAAATATTGAAATTGATATTGAGGCGGCAAAAATAATTGCTGAAACCGTCATTGATACGCGATCGCTTGAGGGAACGCTCTTGTCCTTGTATGCTCGTGGTGTTGCAAACGGACAGGCTGTAAGTCTTGAGCTTATTGAAGATTTTTTTCATGACAAAGCAAAAAGCAGAAAACAAAAACTTGCTCCGCAAGACATAATAAAGGCGGTTTGTTCATTTTATGACGTAACACAGTCGCAGCTGAAAGGGGCTTCGCGCAAAAGCGCCATTGCTCTTGCGCGCCAGGTGGCTATGTTCCTCCTGCGCAGCGAACTTCGGCTAAATCTCGAAGAGGTCGCGTTTCTAGTCAAGCGCAAGGATCACACAACGGTCATTCATGCGATGAATAAAGTAAGAAATCTCAATATGAGAGATGGCTCTTTCCGCGAAGAGCTCTCGTCCATTACAAGGTCTCTTTTTGTGTCAACATGATTTTCACACCTTATGAACATTGGTTTTTTTTATCTTCTTTCTGTCTTGAAAATCCACCTGATATTTTATACACTTATGCACAGTCCCTAATACTACTATTTTATATATAACTATCAATGAGATTCTCAATAGATAAGGCTCAATTTTTTGAAAGCGCTCAAACCGCACACAGGTTTTCTTCAGACAAAATCAATACACCAGCCGCTCTACAAGGAATTTTTATCTTGCTTGATAAAACATTTATGCATCTCTACGCAACCGACTTAAATTCTTTCTGCCATATTACATTGCCACTGATTGTCCCAAACAGAGTCGAATTTTTCACAGAACCAAAAAAACTAATGGAGTTTCTGCAGATTCTCCCGGCAGGAGCTATTGACGTTGATATCCAGAAAGCCGGCCTGCAGATAAAACAAGGGAAAACAAAAGGAAACTTTCCCCTCATTGTTGCAGAAGATTTTCCTTTTCCTCCAAAGCTCAAAGAAAAAGAGCAGAAAATTGATAAAGAGTTTTTGCTTGGAAAACTTTCTTGTCTCTTATTTGCCTCCTCAGCCGATGAGTCGCGCCCTGTTTTAACTGGGGTGAACTTTGTTGCAACCGAAGGAGAGCTCACGCTCGTAGCAACAGACGGATTCCGACTTTCTGTTGTGAAGGAAAAAAGAAAAGAGGCATTTTCGTCCATGATCGTACCCTCAGAGTTTCTGCGAGAGGTCCAAAAACAAGCGAAAGATCAAGAGGAAATAGGTTTCGCTTACTCAGAAACAGAGCAGATTGTCCGTTTTGTCGTTGGAAACAAAGAGTTTTTTTCACGACTGATTGATGGGGAGTTTCCTCCATATGAACGAGTTATCCCAGAGGACAAGAAGACCACAGTTATCCTTAATCGCGACGAGCTTTTGAGGAACACGAAAATAATCTCAATCTTTGCGCGCGACTACTCGAACGTGATCATGTACGATTTCTCCAAGAAAGGGTTGATATTGTCACCAAAAAAAGAGGCGAATGCCGAAAATTCAACAACACAAGATATTGAAATTGAAGGAGATCCTGTCCGCGTCGCATTTAATTATAGATATGTAATAGACTTTTTGAACAATGTTTCTGCCAACGAAGTTGTTATAGAGCTGCTCCATTCCGACACACCCGCTCTATTTAAAGCAAAAGGGGACAAAGCCTTTTTTCACATTATTATGCCGGTGAGAATACAAGAGTAGTCACAAACCCGCGTAGTGTATAATGAAAAAACATGAAGCAAAATAACAACATTATAATAACCATTACACCAAGATCAATAGCGCTCTTTACCCTAATACCCCTTTCTTTGTTTTTCCTTTGGTTTGTCCGAGACATTCTATTTTCGCTTCTTATTGCGTTTATTATTATGAGCGCTCTCCGGCCAGGAGTAGTCTATTTAGTCAGAAAAAAAATACCACGCGGACTTGCCGTCACTCTTGTATATCTTGTATTTATTCTTTTCTTTATCTCAATCATTTCAGTGATCATTCCACCAATAATTATAGAGACATCAAACCTTATTCGAAGCTTGCCGATAATCTTTCAGCAAACTTTTCCATATATTAAAAACATTACAGACCCAACCAACTTAACAAAATACATTCCAGACGTCACGAACAATATTTTTAACTTTATATCTTCTGTGTTTTCAAACACGCTTTTTGTCGTTACCACAATGTTTTTTGCATTATATTTCCTACTTGAAGAAACGCTCGTTGACAGATTTCTTCACCACTATTTTGGTAAAAATATCGCAGATAAACTCTCAAACACCCTCTCTTGCGCAGAGAAGCGCATGTCTTCTTGGTTTTGGGGAGAGATCGTTCTTATGACTGTTGTTGGAACCCTTACCTATGTTGGTCTTTTACTCGTTGGGGTCAGATATGCGCTTCCTCTTGCAGTTCTAGCAGGCCTTCTTGAAGTTGTGCCAAACATCGGCCCGGTAATATCTGCCATTCCTGCGATTATTATTGGATTTAGCCAAAACTATTTTACTGGGTTTTCAGCAACAGCGTTGTATATAATCGTACAACAACTTGAAAACAACTTAATTGTGCCGATTATTATGAAAAAAGCAGTTGGATTAAACCCAATTTTAACCCTTATTGCCCTTCTTCTTGGTGGTCGTATTGGTGGTATTTTGGGCGTTCTACTTGCAATACCAATACTTCTTTTTGTGGAAACAATACTTCATGAATATGTACCGCATGCCAGAACCGCAAACCAACTAAAAAATGCGTGAATTAAACTCTCCCTTCCAGTATTTTTTTTGTCTCTATTTTATACAGCTCAACATGCGGCTGGTCAAAGGCGTTAACCTTAAGAAGTTTCGCCAGATACATCATTTCAATCATTTTAAACTGCATAAAAGCACCAATTTCTTCTTCCCTTATCCCATCAAGCACAATCTCAACAAACGGAAGCTTTTGTTTTTGATATGCAATTTTAGTTCCAGAAACAATAGCATTTATGATTTCATAAATTTTCTTTCCTTCAATTTCCGGAACAAGTCCAAACCGAGGATTGTTTGGAACCGAAATTCCTTGGTCTACTTCCTGACTATAAATAAATGATGTGATTTTGTCTTTTGGACCACCCAAATAAAGTTGGCCAACAGAGTGAAGGTCGGTGGAGCCGATAGAAATAGTTGGCGTGATGCCTTTCCCGTTTTTTCCAATACTCTCCCCCATCAACTGCCTATACCACTTTCCCAAAGACTCAAGTTGAGGAAGGAAAATAAAGTTGTCGTTTATATTTTTTCCACAAAGATAATAATGATAAAGCAAAGCCGAAGAAATTGCCGAAGGATTTACCAGCATAGAAGAATTCACGCACATTTTCCGCACATTTTCCGCACCTTGTCGAAGCTTAATAACATCAAGTCCAACAAGCATCAATGGAAACAAACCAACAGAAGACAAAACAGAGTAGCGGCCACCGATTTTTTTAGGAATAACAAGAGTTTTAATATGTATTTTTTTAGCAATATTATACATATTTGACTCTTCGTCAGTTGTAAACACAAAACGATCAGAAATATTTCCGAATTTGTGAAAAAGAGTAGAAGAGACGACCTCAAGGTTTGCAGCAGTTTCGGTGGTGCTGCCAGACTTACTTATTGCATTTATTACTATTTGGTCTTTATGAGAGAGTTTTTCTATAAGTCGGCCAATCTTCATAAGCACATCTGGATCCTGCGTATCAAGGAAAATAATCTTCGGAAATCGTTCACAATCTAAGACGTCGTAATATCCAAAAAGTGCATCATATATCGCCTTTGTTCCTAAATTTGATCCTCCAATTCCAACAACAATAATATATTGGAGCGTTTTTGTTTCTATTTTTTTTACAAGCGCACATACATCATTAAAAAGATTTTCATCAGACGGGAGATTGATCGATCCCTCAAGCTCATCATATCCTCCACCAAAAACAACATTTTGTAGACGTACACAATATGTCTCAAGTTTTGAAAGATATTTTGAAAGCGAGGAAGAATCAATAAGAGCAGTATTTTTATAATAAAATTGCATATATCTAAATAATTAATAATACAAATTATTTATTTATTTTACTTAACTATATATAGGATATGTTCTTAGAACAACAGATTTGGGTTCATTTTTTTGAATGATATACTTGGTGGCCGAAGAGGGAAGAAAACAAGAATTTCCTTTCTTTACAACAACCGAAGTGTTTCCGCCAACAACACACACTGCGCCGTCGCGCACATAGAGGTGCTGATATGTTTTTATCCCCTCAACACAAATCTCACTATCTATTTTTATAATGTCAACAGTATAATACTGAGTTTTTAAGAGATTACCATTCTGTTTTGCACGTTTTAAAAAAGAAATGTCGTTATGAGACGGATCATTATTAAGATTATTAAAATAATCATCAATATTAAGTTTTCGAATTGACCCGTCATCTTTTATTTTTCCCTGGTCAAATGCGCGTATTGTTGCTTTATCATCGCCCGCCTCAAGCTGGACCTCAAATACAATATTTCCGTTGGGATTATTCACCATATCTTCTTCCCACGAATGATGGATGCCCCCAATTGAAAGATCAATAAGGTTGTATTTTGCAACGCGGTATTTGTTCACAAACTGCCATGGATTTTTTTTCTGGACAAAATTTTTTGCTTGTTGTCGTGCAGCCATAAGAGAAATCTCGCTGTTTTTTACTTGTTTTGACAGATTATTCATAAATACATCAATCTCAACACATGTATTTTTATATTGTCCAAGATCAGTATCATGACACACTCCCAGCGTGATAAGTCCGTCTTCAAGGAAATACCACGATTCTGGTTTTGGTTTCCATCGAGCGCTGTGCAAATTCGGCTTGATATGAAGCTGAAATGAGTTGCCAAAAGCCTGATTGAGTTTAATAAGTAGATTCACCGGCTCAATTTCGGAAATTAGTATACATTGGTCGTTATTTGAATCCATCATGTCTTGAAGGTCGTCGCTGTGGCTGGCATAAGTAGCAAGCCGTGAGGAGCCAGAAAGTTCGTAGCTTTGCCCAATTTTTACTCCTTGATATTGTTTTTTATTCCATTTTTTAAGACGTAAAATATAGTCCCCCCCCCACGTGGGTTGTTTGATCAGTTGTGGAACGATAAGGTACGGACGGCTCATAATACATTACATGCTAACGCATACATCATAGATGATAAGGACATTTCTTGCAACAGTCAGAGTTTATTATTTGATTGTGTTGGTGTTGTTTTCCTACTATAATCAAAGTACGCATGAGTAAAAAAAGCAAAAAGCTTATACGCGCAGAAGCGTCAACATTAATTGTTGTTGGGGTGCTGGTGATCACTGGAGCAGCGATATTATTATCGAGTACTTTAAACACAACCTCAAAAACCACCAGTTCATATGCCGAAGCCACGAGCTGTCCGTATGATTCTGGTGTGCCAATACCTCTTGGACAAACAGAAACTGACGCATCAAACGCAGAAAATCGTTGGCCAATTAGCCAGCACAGAAGCGACTATGACGGTTTGGTCGACACATCCAACCTCCAGTCAATAAGCGACGAAGGCGTTTTGACACTTACAAAAACAGACGGCGGACCAGTAGATGGAAATGTTAGGAATATGATGGCCTCAATGTTTGGATACAAACCAAAACGCCTTATCGCGGCATACGACCTTCCAAGCATTGGGGGCACATACGTCCTTGAGGTGCCCGTTGACTCAGAGAATCGAGATATTAAAATGCCAGGTACAGGATATGATATTGGCGGAGGATATGAGGCGATGGTTGTGTTTGCAGCTTCCGATCGTGTGACGCTTCATATCGGAAGACATGAGTATTTCACCGGCACAAAAACATGTGCAAGTGGTCAAATCTGCAGTGGAGGATATTGGATCTATGTTAAAAATATCTGCGTCGACCAGCAGATACAAAATGCTTACAATAAGGCAAAAGGCGCACAAGAAGCAGCGGGCGCAGATTTAAACCCAATACAATTACCCATGGTGCTTCCGGGCCATATTCTTGGCAAAGCAAGCGGAAGCAGTGTGTTGGTTGGGGTTCGAGACAACGGTCCATTTATCTCAATATTTAAGCCAGACTACTGGGGCGGTGTTCCGGAAAAAGATATTATTGAGCAAGAACCAACTCCCACAAACTCTCCCGAGCCAAATATTCCAGACATTCCAGAAGATGCACTAATACCCGACGAGCCAGATAATCCAACACCCACACCAACGTTCACACCAACGCCCACATTAAAGCAGCGCTTATTATATTATTTACCAGTTATCTCAGGAAATAATAATGTGCTTGAAGCACCAACTCCCGCTCCATCAACGACATTTGTCGTAACACTCAATATTAATACACAAACACTTTGCTCAGATGAAGTCGTTGCTATTATGTCGCAGCTTGGAATAGCCAAACCTGTTATTTGTACACCATAACATTTAAGCGCCTTTATGCACAAAAAAAAGAAAACAAAATTATACATTCTTATAGCAGTATCAATGGTTTTTTCATTTAGTATTATGCGGTCTTTAACACCGCACGTTTTTGTGGCAAACACCCCAACCCTAAATCCAGATTTTATGTCAACACTTCAAAAATCCCCCATAGCTGTTTTTGCCTATCTTGGAAATATTCAAGAAGACGCCACGCTCAAAGACCATCTGGAAACTGCAAAAATCCCACAAGCAACTCCACCAAAGGGAACCAATTACACATCAATAGCAAAAGGCGTGTATGCGTCTGAGGGCGGCGAAAATGAAAAGAGATATATAAAAATTGAAAAAGGAACAAAACTGGAAATTCACACTCTTGTTTTATCAGATGGAAGAACAGTGAAAGTGTATGTTCCTGTTGAATAGTAAATCCAAAGTAATATACAATAAAATGTAGTTGTATTAATATCCTATGTATTTCGGTCCATTTTTCTTTGACACAAAAGAAATTTTTCTCATAATAGCAAGTTTGCTTTTGGGGTTTGCTCTCCTTTTTGGATGGGATATCTGGTGGTTTGATAAACAAGTTTTGCTTACCATGGTAATCCTTATGCTTTTTACCAAAGGACTTTTACCAGCAATCCATAATGAAGCATTTTTTATTCTTGCAGTTGTTACTATTTTTTTAACTCTTTATATCCCGATTTTTCATGTTATTCTATTTTTTTTCCTAACCTTTCTTCTATTTCGTCTCTTGCGCGTCATATAGAACCAGCAAATGATGTATAATCTAAACAAAATGAAAACAACAATTGTGTTGTATCTCCGAGCAATCCGCGCAAATCAATGGATCAAAAACTTCATTATTTTTGCCGCAAT
This sequence comes from Candidatus Roizmanbacteria bacterium GW2011_GWA2_37_7, assembly GCA_000990445.1. Taxonomy (GTDB): domain Bacteria; phylum Patescibacteriota; class Microgenomatia; order UBA1406; family GWC2-37-13; genus UBA1450. The sequence goes on along the minus strand of LBTJ01000001.1, from coordinate 27,293 downwards.
TTTATTTGGAGGTAAGCTTTTTGAGCCTGATCTTTTATTGAAAACCATCTATGCGTTTTTTGTGTTTTGTTTGCTGTCGTCTGCCTCGTATGTCCTCAATGACATTATTGATTATCAGTACGACAAAAAACACCCAATGAAAAAATATCGTCCCATTGCATCTGGGGCAATCACCATACCACAAGCAACTTTTTTGGTTTTTGTGATGACTATTGTTTCGTTATTGCTATCGCTTTTCTTTTCATTATCATTCTTTTTTATTTCATTAATTTTTCTCCTTCTCCATTTTTACTACTCTTTATACCTTAAGCGGTATCCGGTTGTGGATATTTTTACCATCTCATTTTCATTTGTGCTTCGAACCCTAGCCGGAGTGGTTGTTACGGGATATCATGTTCCGATTTGGCTTTTAATGACTATATTTTTTGTTTCTCTTTTTATGGCTTCTGTCAAACGCCATGCAGAACTCGTCGCCAATGGGCGCGACACACGAGAATCACTTTTCCGCTACAAAAACCATATGCTATATTTTCTTTCAACAACGTTTGCGACACTGACAATCGTATCATACGCCCTATACACATATACACTTTACATAGATCCATCTCAACAGCAAATTTATGGGGGCGGCGCCTCAATCTGTAAACAGATTTATGAAAAGCAAAAAGATATTAATGAGTGTGAAAAATATAATATCATCCGGTCAATATCTTCATTTTCAAATCTTGAAGCGCGCAAGCTTATGATGCTAACTGTTCCATTTGTCGTGTATGGTATAGCCCGCTACGCACAGCTATTATATGAAAAAGAAGAAGGAGAGCGTCCAGAGAAAATCATAACCACAGACAGGCCATTACTTGTCACAATGTTTATTGCTGGTTTGATGATTATCTTACTGATTTATGTGTTTTGATTTATTTTTATTCTAAAAGTGCGATCTGCGTTCATCTGTCCAACCCCGGTATCTTCAATATATCTCCTCCAATAATATTTACAATTAAAACAACACTAAAGGTAAAGATAAGCCCAACAATAGCTCCGGTGATATATCTTTTTCCTCGTGCAATCTGTTCTTCTGCACCTTGTGCAGTGATGAGCAAGAACGCACCATAAAGAAGAAAGAGAAAAGCAAGCGCACCTGTTGATGGAAAGATGAGCTTTGTAAGAATAAAGTTTAATACACCGCCAGCAGCTGCAGGATCTGAGAATGATGTAAGCGATGTGTCAACACAGCCAAGCTGGGTATAGTATCTTCCTTTTGCAGGAGGAATGGGTTGATTTAAGGCTTTTTTGGCAGGATCAAGTCGTGTATCATTTGGATCAGTAATAATCTCAAGCGTTTCATTATCGTCCGCATCATTGGTTATTTGTGGATATAAGCACTTCCTGCATGCATCCCAACTCTCAGGCACATCTTTTCCTATACAGTATCCACAAGCATCACATTCTGCATACCGCACTGCATAGGAGGGGGTGGGGAGGAGAAAAATAAAAAATAACAATAACAAAAAAATATACCGAAACGCTGCAATCATATAAAGAAAGTATACATTAATGTAGGAAACTCAAATACGGAATTAGTGACCCAATGTATAATAAACAATATGCGAAAGATTTTAATTATAGTGATTTTGGTTATATTTTTTGTTGCCGGATGCAACTCAGTAAGGTTTTCTGTGAACGCTGACGAACTTGAAGATATAAATAAAAAACTTACTGAGCTCACTACTTTTCTTAAGTCATCAGAGCAAGCGACAGCAACAAACGAAAAACAACTCACTACGTTGACAGCCCAACTTGAAAGTATCAAGGCGCAGGTTGTCAAAATTGAAAAAGACATTGATCAAAAAGAGCAAGACATCAAAGCAGGAGAAGAAAAACTCATAGCTCAAAAAAAACTTCTTGATGAGCGCGTTGCGTCATTTTACAAACAAAAAGGGAAAACGCAAGACGCCATTCTTCAAATATTGGTATCAGACAACCTTACAACATTTCTAAAACAGTTCAGATATCAGCAAAACCTCCTTAACAACGATCGCAGGACTATTGTCCGCGTCGTGCTTCTTGTCAAGGATATTGAGGAAAAAAAGATCAAGCTTGAGGATGAAAAAGTACGGCTTATCCCCATCAAAGAGCAAATAGCAAAACAATCATTGTTTTTAGAGGGAGAAGTTTTGAGCGCAAAAAAGTATGAACAAACATTAAAGTCAGAGATAGCATCATTAACCGCACAACAACAAGCAGTTATTGCACAAAAACAAGCAGGATTGAATCTACCAAGATCTGCCGGATTGTCTACGGGAGGCTGTATTGACGATCGTAATATTGATCCTGGATTTAGCCCAGGTTATGCTTTTTATACTTACGGATCTGTTCATAGAGTGGGTATGAATCAATTTGGAGCATATGGCAGATCTAGGGCTGGTCAAAATTACGAAACCATACTAAATGCATATTATAACAATATAAGACTTGAGTGTCGCAATTTTCCAAATAACAACATTAGAGTACAAGGCTATGGAGAAAAACCAATATATGAATACCTAAAAGGTATAGGAGAAATGCCAAATACATGGGGGGACTCTGGTGGATACGAAGCATTAAAAGCCCAGGTTGTCGCAGCGGCATCTTTTGCTTACGCTTATACGGATGGGGGAGGCGGAGAAATTTGTACAAATCAAAATTGTCAAGTTTATCTAGGTAATAATAAAGGCGGAAAATGGGAAGAAACGGTAAATGAAATTAAAAATTTTTGTGGTGACGGAGTCCAAGTTATGGTTTCAAATGATACGGGCGAAGTTGTAAAAGCATGGTATGCGTCGACTCACGGAGGTTATGCGTGGACATCTGGGGAGATTTGGGGATCAAACAAACCATGGACAAAACATTTTCAAGACACATCTACAAACGCAGGAAGTTTTTCAGAATTAAATGAACGCGCATGGGATAAAGACTCTCCTTGGTTTTATTGCGACTGGGGATCAAGACCGCAATACAATAAAACAGCCTGGTTAAGACCCGAAGAAGTTGCCGACATTATTAACGTAATTTTGTTAGTAAGGAAAAACTCTTCTAACGCATGTTATGTTTACCAACCAGATAAGCCGGCACCTTCACCAGACCCATCAAAAGGATGTTCTTCAACTGATAATTGGAGCCCTGAAAAAGTTAGGCAAGAGCTTGGATCTTCTGCATTCAAAACCATTAATTCTTTGTCAATTTCAGCAGATTTTGGAAGCGGAAAGACAACTACTGTCAGTGGTGATGGCGACGTAGGTAGTTTTAGTTTCGGAGGAGAAGAATTTAAGGGTTGGTTTAATCTACGCGCCCCAGCAAATCTTCAGATTGTTGGACCGCTTTTCAATGTGGAAAGGAAATAACCACAATCATAAGGGTACAACGTCGAATCCTGCTTTTTCAAAGTCTTTATCAAAAGTGAACGCTTGTTTCAGACTTAGTCGCTTCATTACTGCAAACGAAGTGCAGTCGGTGAAGGATACACCTCTTCCTGGAAGTTTTTCAAAATATGACCATGCCTCCGCTTCATCTGCCCGAGAAATATGCTCCAATAAAATTTTATCATTATGGTCAAAAATATTTTTATATAAGTTCAGAGCATATTGTTTACCGAGATACGCACGAAATAATGTTAAAGACTCGTCAAGGATGTAGTTTGTTGTGATGAGTTTATAAGAAGTTGTAGCTATCTTGTTCCAGTAGTCCCATGCGCAATAATGAAAGTCGTCTTTTACATCAAATACTGCCTTGAATGCCGCACTATCGATAAATATATTTGTCATGATTTTTGGCGCCATCCGAAATACCAGAATGACCAGGTTTCATGTTAAAAATAGGATCTCTTTTATTAATTGACTGTTTTTTAATCGATTTAACCTTCTGTCGGATTGTTACGCGGATAAAATTAGATAAACTTTCCCCTTTTTCTAAGGCAATGCGTTTATACATAATCAGCTCTTCTTCCGGAAATCGTATATTTGTTGCCACTAATTTTTTCATATGCTTAAATAGTATCACGATATCATGATATCGTCAAGCGCGTCATCTTATTAATAATCATTTGTGTCAAAATAGATAGAGTAAAAATCACTCCAAAAAATCCCCACCATTGCAAACGGCGGTAATCAACAAGACCTTGCAAAAGATACACATACAAGAAATGGATAAAAAACAGCGAATATGAATGCCTACTTAAAAAATTAAATACCTTTTGCAACCAAGTTGCAAATAAATTGTAGGCTGCCAAGAAGCGGTGAAAATAATATAAGGCAGTTGTCATTACAATTCCATAGGAAAGATAATAGAAGTTAGGAGGATATTTATTTTCTGTAAAAATAAGTGTATGGTTGGTCGCAAGAAGTATGTAGCGCGATATAAGAAATCCACCAGTAAAAAGAACAATAATATACCAAGGAAACCATATATGCTCTTCATTTTGGACAAACCAATAAACAAAGACCAAAAAAGCCGACCAGGGAAGCCACATCATCAATCGAAAGGATTCAATATATGGGGAGAACAGAAGTACAATCGGCGAAAGCCATACGATTATCATTACAACAGTTCCCGGCAATTGAAATTTTGAAATACGTACAATAAGAGGAATCAAAAAAAGAATATAAACAAACAATACGACAAGCCAGCCTACGTCACGGCCAGATCCCAACAATACCCAATGAAGAATAAATTGAAAGGAAACGTCTTTGCGCAAGATAAGAGCAAACACACAAATGAGAAAAAACACAAAAATATAATACGGAATAAAAAGTCGACGCAAACGTTTTGGCGTTTGAGATGCAGATATTAATTTTACATCTTTCCGTTGAAATGTAATATATGCCGAGCAAAAAACAAAAAGCGGCACTGCAAAGTGCGCATAGTCCCAAAGTATTCGTACAGTGGATTTATCCAAAAAATATGCAGTAGCATGAATCAAAATCATCAAAAAAACTGCAAGACCGCGCAAAAAGTCTATTGTTGTGTTTCTGTCTTGTTTCATATTCTTTTATAATACTACGTCTTTGTTTGATCATTCAAAAAAATAAATAACAATCGTTCGGTTGGTTGTCGTGTTCTCTGGTGCTATACTTATATCAAATTACACAGGAATAAAATCGCATGCCAAAAAAAAATCCATCATTGTGGTATCAAATTCTTATTTCGTGGCCTTTCCATATATTATTTTTTGTCCTTCGTATGTCATTCCTCGCCGGGATAGTGATTGCCGGTTGGTTTGTGCTTCAGACTATAGGTATCTTGACAGTTAAGGTGCCAGTTACCGGCGCCTCAATGCTGCCAACGCTTCCTGAAGAGGGGAGTGTCCCATTTCAGCGGTATTATCACAACAAAGCATTTGAAAAAATTATCCCTCAGTCGATACAAAAAGGCGATATTGTTGTATTTGAAAATGAAAAAACGCATAAAGAACTTGAAAAGCAGGATAAAGACGTCACTGGATTTGTAAAACGGGTTATTGCAATACAAGGGGATGTTGTAGTAATTAAAGACGGCTTTGTATATGTAAACGGACAAAAAAAACAAGAACAATATACCTTAAAGCCGCGATCAACATTTGGCGGAACCGAAATACAAGACTGCAAACCAATCAAAGTACCAGAAGACAAGGTAGTTGTTTTGGGAGATAACCGCAAAATTAGTATGGATTCACGCCAGATCGGCTTTGTGTCAATCGCAGATATTTTATTTTACATTCCATTTGAGAAACAGGAAGAACAGTATGGCTTGAAATGGAGAGATGCCGGCCATGATTTTGATACCGAGCACGAGTCGTTATTTGATATTGATTTATATTTAAAACTTTTAAACAATGAGCGAGTTCAACACGACCTTGACGCTTTAAACTATCAAATAAAATTAGAGCAATCAGCAAAACGACGGGCAGAAACAATGCTTTCCTATAATGAGTTTGACTCAAAAGCCAGTAAAAGCGGGTATACAATGAAGGACGCGATGAACGATGTTGGATACTCAAACATTGTGTATGGAGAGTTCCCAATGCTCGGTTACTATGACGCAGAAGAGCTTTTTGATGCATTTTTAGAACAGCCAGGTGCACGCGATTTTTTGCTCAATGAGGACTATGATGAGATCGGCGTAAGCACGTTTGTGGGAGAACTAAACAAATGTCCAGTGCAAGTTGTTGTACAGCATCTTGCCGGATATATCCCTCCAAACTACGGATCGGGTGAGATTGCGTCTTTTAAGGAAGCAATTGACCGATTGAAAGAAATTGGTCCTGGATGGCAGCGTTTAACAAGTTATCAGGAGTTTTATCAACAAAATAAAGCTGACGTTGACCGTATGAATGAAATTATTACAATTCGAATTTCCCGCTTTGAACAAATAGAAAAACAAATGGAGGCAAATAAATGGTTGACAAAAGAGCAAAACCAATGGATCAAAGACGACGAGCAACTTTCGCAGGAACAAAATCAGATCGCAGATAAACTAAATAAACAATAACAAACAATTTATGAGTGTTTATTGAGATTTTTCAGCATCTTTTCCATGGTTGTTTTATAGCCCCGAAACTCAGAAGAAGACACTCCATCTAACAACTGAGACAAAATATTTTTGATTTCTTGCTCAATTGAGGGGATACTATCCGTACTTTTTTTTGAAAGCAAAACGTATTTTGCACGCCGGTCCTCAGGGTTATTTTCTATTTTAACAAAACCCTTTTTCTTCAAAACTGTCACAAGCTCAGTAACAAACGGCGGTTCCACTCCCATCTCCTGCGATATTTCAACAAACCGACCTCCCTCAGGCTTTTGAAAAAGGATTCCAAGAAGACTCCAGTCAAGAACAGATAATCCATGCCTACTCAATGTTTCTGAAACACTGTTTTTAATTAAACGATATGATTTGGCCTGAAGGCGCAGCAGAGTGTAACTGTCAAACTCAGTTGAAGAACCAACAAGTTTTTTTAATGCTGATGTAAGCATAGATTAATTATTTAGTAACCTAATAATTATATTTATTATGTTGATAAAGTACAAGGTGATTATTATTTGAATTACGTATTCCCAACATACAAAAAAACACCAACAATAAACTTGACTTTCTTTACAAAACATAGAACAATAAGGTATGGACGATCAGAAAGAAACATTGTTTCAAAAAGCAACTCCACTTCCAGCATCGCTCAATCCTCAAGTCGTATACAGTTGGAAGGCGCCGCTTCGTGCATATAAAAAAAGAAGCAAGAATGTGCTTCGATTCTATCTTGCAGTAGCGCTTCTTTTAACCGCGATTATTTTTTTTCTTGGGGACAGAATACTTATCATTCCAATTTGGTCGATACTATTTTTATTTTATGTCCTTACTGTCACGCCACCACCTGAGATTGAAAACAGAATTACCAAGTTTGGAATAGAAACAGCCGGTATTACTATGCGGTGGGAAGCTTTATCACACTTTTATTTTAGTCAAAGATTTGGCTTTATTATACTCACTGTGGTGACGCATCCGCCGTATAATATGCATGCATATTTGGTTGTTCCTGATACTATTGTGAAAAAAGATATTGTTAGGATTCTTGCAGAGCATATTGTTTTTCAAGAACGGCCACAGTTAGCCTTTACCGACAAAATGATCAAACTACTATCATACCTGATCCCAGACGACGAAGAAGAGGAAGACGTGCCGGCTACAATCAAAATAGAACAAAAAGAAGGATCAGGAAAACTCAAAGATATCAAAGATACGCTCGCATCTTTTTTCCAAAAACCTGAGAAGACATCTCTGTCACCCCAATCTTCCGAGCCCATAGTTTGACGCCTTCATCTGTAGTGACTAAAGCGCCTTGAGATTCTTTTGCAATCATAATCAAATCAAAATCCGCTTGGCTGTCGATTGTACCAGTACGCGTTGCGTTTCGATATCGATCGCGCAAACTGGTGACTATTTTGCCGATTGTTATCTGAAATTCCTTTTGAGGCAGTACCTCTTTCCCCATAAACATTTCGGCTGTCTTGGTTATTTCTTCTTCAGAAACTTTCATTCCACGATACGCTCTGGAGCGATAATCATCAATCAGGGTGTTAAAAATAGCGCCAGAAATGGAAATGTCCCACTTCTTGTTGTTTTTGAGCAATGGGGAGTATTTTTACCAAGTTTTCAAGAATTTCTTTTGTTGAGTTGCCCAACCCCAACTGCGCCTCCATATTAAATAATATATTTGTATCAAGGACATATGTGTTCATGTATCAATTATAACAGGCAAAATACTACCTAAAAAGAGATACATAAGCATAAAGAGAAGTAGGGGCTTCACAATAAAGAACTTATAGAAAAGACAGCATGCCGGTTTATAAACATGGAGCTTTACATAAACCCTAATTATTAAAGAACTTCACACTACCTGACGCTCTTAAAATGTAAGAATTATAAAAGTTGTTTTGTGTACTATATGACTCATATTTTGTACGTTAGCAAAGAATAGAAACGAAAAACACTTATTTCTCTACGCTTTCATAATGACATATCTATGATATATTGTTCAAACATTATACAAAAATACTAATATTATTACAGGTTTTAAAGTAAATATGTGCTACAAATAATGATATATTTTGATATAATAAATACAGTTGAAATACTACACCTAGTGGTATACATTGAAAATATACTCAAGATATGAAATGTCTTTTTTGTCAAAACACGAACACAGAAGTAATAGAAACACGCGTTTTAGAGAATCGCACAACCATACGAAGAAGAAGGTCGTGTACCAACTGTAAAAAAAGATTTACCACTTATGAGCGAGTAGAGGAGCTCCCGATACTTGTCATAAAACGAGATGATAGGAGAGAGCGTTTTGACAGAAAAAAACTTGTAAACGGCATTTTTAAGGCTGTTGGGAAAACAACTGTAACAGCAGATCAAGTAGAAGATATTGTCAATCAAGTAGAACAGGAGATTACCAATGAGGGGGAAACAGAGATACGGAGTCAAAATATTGGAGACATAGTTGCAAAATATTTAAAAAACATGGATAAAGTCGCGTACATACGTTTTGCATCAGTGTTTCGGAGGTTTGTGGATGTAGAAGAGTTTGAGAAAGAATTGAAAAAATTATTGTAAAATAGATATGGAACTTCAAGGCGTGTCAAAAAAGGTTTTTTTAGATAGATACTCTTTAAAAGATAAAGACGGAACTCCAATTGAAAAAACTCCGGACGAAATGTGGAGGCGTATCGCAGATGCTATAGCATCACAAGAAAAACCAGGACAAAGAAAATTATGGTCTAAAAAGTTTTATAATGCACTCGAGAACTTTAAGTATGTCCCAGGAGGTCGTATTTTGGCAGGGGCCGGCACAGGATACTCAGTAACATTTTATAACTGCTTTGTCATTCCATCGCCCAGAGACTCAAGGCAAGGAATTTTGCAAACACTTGGGGAGATGATTGAGATTATGGCTCGGGGAGGGGGAGTTGGCATCAATCTTTCAACGCTTCGTCCGCGAGGCGCACGTGTTGAAAAAGTCAATGGATTTTCATCGGGACCGTGCAACTGGGCAGAAATTTTTTCACTTGCAACAAAAGATATTATTCAGCAGGGCGGAACCAGGCGCGGAGCTTTGATGCTTATGTTGTGGGACTGGCACCCGGATATTGAAGAGTTTATCACAGTAAAGCAAGATTTAACCAGAATCAATGGTGCGAATCTCTCAGTTGCGGTGTCAGACTCATTTATGGATGCGGTGAAAAAAGACGAAGACTGGCCCCTCATATTTCCTGATAAAAACGATCCAGACTATGACGCAGAATGGGACGGGGATATCGAAGGCTGGAAAGCACGAGGAAAGAAAATCATTGTGCGTAAAGTTGTTCGCGCACGAAAGATTTGGGAGCTGATTGCTCAAGCTGCTTGGCGCTCTGCAGAGCCAGGAGTCGTATTTTTAGAGCGGTACAACAAAATGCATAACAATTCGTATTGGAATAAAATTATATGCGTAAATCCTTGCGGCGAAGAAGGTTTGCCAGAGTGGGGAGTTTGCAATCTTGGATCAATAAACTTATCTGCATTGGTAAAAGGGTATAAAATAGATCAGGCTGGAGAGTTTGATTTTGATCTTCTTCGTGAAACTGTGCGCATTGCTGTGCGACTTCAAGATAATGTTATTGATATGGATCCATACGTGTTTCCGGGTATTCGAAAAACACAACTTGAGGGTGAGCGAAGGATTGGTTTGGGGACGATGGGGCTTGGAGATAGTTTGATAAAGCTCCACATTCGATACGGATCGCCAGAATCTATTCGGTTTATTGACAAAGTGTATAAGCTTATCGCACACGAGGCATATTGCGCTTCGTCTGACTATGCAAAAGAAAAAGAAATGGTATCAGAAACTCAGTGATTCTTATGCAAGCTCCTACAGGATCAACCTCGCTTATGGCTAGCACGACATCAGGAATAGAGCCGGTGTATGAGTTTGAATTTATACGCCGCGATCGGCTTGGTGAACATGCCATCAGACATTATTTATATGAAGAATGGTACACAAAGCATGAAAAAGAACTCAAACATAAAGAAATTGAACGCCCAGATTATTTTGTCTCAGCAAATGACTTAAGTCCCGAAGATCATGTGATGGTTCAGGCAACAATCCAAAAATATGTTGATGCTTCGATCTCCAAAACAGTAAATGCACCAAAATCGCATACTGTTGAGGATGTAAAGCGCATCTATACTATGGCATACGATCAAGGATTAAAAGGAATTGCGTATATGCGCGAAGGCTCAAGACAAGGAGTTTTGGAGCGAAAGCCACTGCTCAAAGACGCCACAGGAAAAGCAGAGAATAAAGTCCAACTTCCAACAATAAAACCTCGACCAATGGTGGTGCATGGCGCAACGTACAAAATTGATACGCCAGTAGGGCGAGCGTACATCACCATCAACACAAACGGCAACAACGAGCCGCACGAGGTGTTTATGACCATTGGGAAGGCTGGAACAGATGTGTTTGCTATGGCTGAAGGTTTGGGTCGGATGATATCAATGTACTTTCGTTCAACAGCGCATCTCACACCTGAAGAGCGGATCAAAAACGTCATTAAAGAGCTGCAGGGTATTGGTGGCGGGCGTACGTTGGGTTTTGGAAAAGAGCGCGTTCGAAGTCTTCCGGATGCGGTTGCAAAAGTTCTTCGGATGCATTTTGAGTATCTGAACAAACAAAAAAATCAGTTTACTAAAAATACAACAAATATGGGGATAAGCAATGGCAATGGAAACGGCAATGGCAAAGTTGAGGATGCCGAGTTGGTTTCTCAACTTGAGCAACCAACACTTCTTGAAGATCCAGACCATTCCGCCCCGCTTATCAAACAAGAAGCAGAATCTCAAGACATGCATTTTGATATTTGCAAAGAATGCGGTCAGGCCCTGTTGGCTCGTGAGGAAGGATGTGCAAAGTGTTATGGATGTGGATATGCAGAATGTTAGATACCTTCATCGAACGAAGCTCTGAATAAATATTCGAATTTTAAATATCCACGATTCAGCAGCCTGCTCAATTGCTGTATCAATATTCTTAATAAAATGAACTGCTTTTTCTGGAGCTTCGAGTGGAGCTTTCGTTGTGTCATTCAGTTTTTGAATATTTTCCGGATTGATCACTTCACGCGCTAATTCTTTTGGTGTTTTGAATTTTATTGTCGGAAAGAGAAAAGGCGTGTTGGTTGGTTGGGGAGGTTGATACGGAGTCTCATTATGAGGAGGGTAGCTCGGCGTTATTGTAGGTTGGCTTTGATTTGTCGGTCTGGGTTTATTCGTTGGTGATGTACCTACCGGAGTAGTTGGCTGATTTGGCTGTGTGGTTGATGTGGGAGGTTGTGGCGGGTTTGTTGCTATTGGAGGATTTGTTGGGGGCTGTGGCGTTGAGGTTGGCTGTGGAGGATTTGTTGGAGATATACGTGTACCGGATTGACCCGAAAGCCGATTGTCTAAAGGAATATAAGGAATGTTATTTGCATCAGAAACACAATGATCAATGCTTGTACACCATGTAATAATTGCGTTTCCACATCCTTCACCTACGCCTTGGCATTGGCTTGGAAGACAATATCCTCGTTCTGGCCATGTGCAGTCTTCGGGGTTTTTTGTCTGCTCTAATTTATAACAACAGAGCGGAATATTTCCTGAACAGTATGCCGCACATCGGGAGCCGCCAAAATAGTCTTCAACCCAGCACTCTGCTTTGCTTCTATACTCTATACCCACAACATTTTCATATGATTTTCCGCCGCAGTTTGGCGCCCGTCCGCAGGAAATGCGCTTTCCATCTTTTTGAACGTAATAAACCCCGTCTTGGCAATATTGATCAAAATTTACTGAAGATGCGTATGACGAAGATATTTGCTTGGTTTGCGTATTAGTTGTCAGAGATGTAGTATACAATACAAAAAAAATAATAATACCAACAAGAATAAATATAATTGGAAGGATTAATTTATTATTTTTTTTCATTGCTATCTTGATTATAATAGAGAAAACGGCATGAAGATAGATAATGGTTTATTTGAATTGAAGTTATTCACATGAGTATTACAACAAAAACAGGAGATGATGGAACCACAGCACTTTTTGGTGGTACTCGAGTTAAAAAAAACGATCCAATTCCATTTATATTTGATCATGGCATATCTTTCCGGAGCAAAACTCGACGCGAAACAGGTAGTGAACAATCTTACCTATATAGAAAAATCTATACAACAACGAGAAACCATATTGCCAAAACTGATTCGATTTGTTCTTCCACAGGGATCAGAACAAACAGCTAGGCTACATGTTGCCCGGACAATAGTACGGTCAGCAGAACGAAGAATAGTTCAGTATATTAATAATAAAAATAAAAAAGTTAAAAATGATGACATTATACTTCGATATCTCAATAGGTTGTCAGATCTTTTATTTATACTCGCACGCAAATACTCAAAACAAGAAGTTGCTATGAAAGAAGTCTGATATACGGAAGATGCACTTTTCCCACAAATTTATTGTATCACGCTTGAATTATGAACTCTTTCAGAGTATTCTATGGATACTTTAATAATTATTGGTTTGGTGAACGTCACTTTCCCGACGTTACGTCGGGATGGGAAGACGCCCTTTCAAAACGGGAATGCTGTGTAAATCAGCAACTGTGCCGCAGCGGTAATTTGAATCGTTTCTTAAGCTTGCTCTGAGCGAGCGAAGCGAGTCGAAGAGTCCGAAGACCGACCAAACCCCCAAAGCAGGTCCCGTATGGTACCTGGCCCCGAGCAGGGAATCATATGTCATTTGTTGAGTCTCCTCAAATTAATTACTATAAAGCGCTTCCTTTTGAGTCTGATTTTATTGTTTCTCGAGCCGACTATGAAGCATCGATTCCAATCTGGCAACGAGCCGAAGCCCATATGGCAGAAGATGAGCGATCAATTTTTGAATCATATTCTCCAAAAAACGACGCGGAACGAATACAAAAATTAGCTCATCTTACTCAAGAACAACAAAATTATTATATTTCAGAAAATGTCCTATCGTATCTTGAAGAGTTTGCAGGGAATGTAGGAGTAAAAAAATTATCAGGAATTGTGCGAAGCGATGGAGTTTTGGAAATGGTTGGGACAAATGTGAGCGATATGTATCGCCACGCCGCTGCAACGGCGGGATATGGATCGCGTGAATGGCATGAAGGACAAGGTCTTGACAAAATATCAGAGGGGCTTACTAGCTCGTGCAACCGTGCATTATGGGTTTCGCCTCCAAAATTTGCAGACTATGGATTTGCATTTGTGTTTATGGTAGATGAGTATGATAAGGCACTCAACGGAAGACCAATGCGTGAGTTATTAATTCGGTATGATGAGCCACGAAACACAACATACAGAAGTAAAGAAATTTTTCAGAAGATGAATGCTTTGATCGGTGCCCAAACTTCTCGACCAACGTCTGATATAGACTTTCTTCATAATCCAATACTCTACAACTCACAAAAAGACGAAGACCTTGCGTATCTGTATGATTTGGTTGGGATACATGAACAAGATATCGTATATTCCGAACAGTTCAGACACAAAGTATTGCCATATATTAGACCATGGCTTGAGGAATATATGAGAGTTATCCATAAAATGAACATGCGTACATTAAATAAAGGCGATGCTGTATTCAACGATCTTGAAGAAAAAGGAAAGCAACTTATTGGTGCAATGTTTAATACAGCGCGGATCATAAACCGCACATTAAGACAGGAAAAAACCGATGAATATCGTTTTGCGCAAGATGCAAAACAAATGAAAGTATTTAAGTATGATATTTCAGACCCACGAACATTATATTTGTTTGCAGGAAGCATGGCTAAGTATCAGGAACTTACTATATCTGGATCTTCTTGTCCTGTGACACAGATGGCAGAAATGGACACATTAACAAACCTTGTTCAGGGGGGGTATTCAATAGTTGATAGTATGCAATTGATTGGTGGAAAGTCAAAAGAAGTATGTGTCACATGTCCTCATTGCCAAAATAAAAAAGGCAATCTGCAGCTTGATGATAAGACATATATTTGTGGCAATAAACGATGTCCGTCGAATAAAAAATAAGTATAATTTCATGTACACTAAATATATGACCGACGATCAAAAACAAAAAGTACAACAAGCCGCGCTACAAGGAATAAATCATACCTCGATTAAGCATCTTATTGACGACAATAAAAAACAACAAACAGTCAGGGTCACTAAAGAAGGGGAGCCGATAGAAATTGTATCAGAAGCACTGCCGTCTCCGGAAGTAACTCTGGTTGAAACAGAGCCGACCATCGAGGATAGGGAGGTCAAGAAGTTTGTTGAGGTTGCTCGTGATCAGCCTGAAATTCATCCTGAACTCAAAAAAGCCGGCCTTCAATCAATTGACAGTTCATCACTTGACCAAAAACATAAGGTCAAGCTACCGATTGCTGACGAAAAAGTTGTTGAGGGACTGCATAAACCCATCTCGTCTTCTTTCCGGTGGCTTGCTGAAATCGCATTTTTTATGCTAAAACAAGCGCACCTCACCTTAAAAAAAATTCATGGACATGTGGTAAGAGTTATGATTCAGAGATAAATAGATCCTTCTCCCGACACTTTGTCTATTTTATGCATTCATCACTTTCTTTATTTCCTCTTCAAATCCTTCTTTGCTATGGGCTCCCACAAACTGATTCTTCATTGCTCCATTTTTGAAGATCATGAAAGTTGGGATAGAAAAGACTGAGTATTGACCAGCTAATTGTTGATTTTCGTCTACATTCACTTTGACAAATTTCACTTCTTTCATTGTTTTTGCAAGTTCGTCAATAATTGGTGATGTCATTTTGCACGGTCCACACCAGTCAGCATAAAAATCAACAAAAACAAATCCTTTTCCGTCAAGAACATCTTTTTGAAACGAGTCTTGCGAAGACGATAGTACGGCCATACATTACATTGAGTAAATAGTAACAAATGTCACATTGTACCTCTGAACGAGACAGTGTTCAACTCCAACCACGATCATAAAGTACAGCAATATATCGTGACAAAATAAAAATGCTTGATGTGAAGAGACAATGATGTCATTATTTTTTATGTTGATTAAAAAAAATATTAATCAATCAATTACTTATTAAATACACATATATATGATAATATACAAGTTGCTATTTGTTTTAGTCTATGCTATATTATAGGCTCATATGGATGAATACTTTCTTCCAAAGCTTTTGGAACGATTTGTCGCCTTCCTAAAGGATCAAGGAAAATCAAAATTTACCATTGTAGCTTACAAAAAAGATATTGAGCAGTTTATCGGATATCTTGCGGGACGCGAGAAAACCGATATTCGTGATGTTCGGAAAGATGATATTGAGGGCTTTATTCAAAATCTTCTTGAAAAGAAATACACAAAAAAATCTGCCTCAAGAAAACTCAACTCAATCCGGACATTTTTCCGATTTCTCAAACATGAAGATGTTATTACTGCAAACCCAGCGTTTGATATCTCTCATCCAAAATACACCCAAACCCCGCCACGTATTTTAAGCAAAATGGAGTATAGAGCGCTTCGTGATGTTGCAAAAGAAGATATCCGTACCTATGCGCTTGTTGAGACGCTCCTTCAGACCGGTATGAAAATCGGCGAGCTCGCAACACTTCAACTTGAAGATATCAAAGACGACATGCTACACATTAGAAAATATGGCAAAAATATTGAACGAGAAATACCACTGAACAACGCGGTAAAACAAGCCCTTGCCAATTATGTTCAGGAAAGGGGAAATAATGGTGCATCAGATCATGTATTCATCACTCGCACCGGCAAGCAACTTTTGATTCGAAACATACGGCAGATTATTGATAGATGTTTTCAGGAAGTTGGAATAGAGAATGCGACTGTCAACGATCTTCGGAATACCTTTATTGCACATCAGTTGCGAAATGGTTCTACACTTGAATATATTTCAAATATTGTTGGTCATCGACGTATATCTTCAACCGAACGCTTTCTCAATCTTGTGAAACAAGAGGCGGAGAGAAAAGAAAAGTTGGGGGAGCTTTGATATACTTGTCTGCATGAAACTCACTATCTACACTTCCCTTTGCTTTTTAAAAACATACTGCGTTGGAGAGTTTGACTTGCGCGTGACACGTCTGGGGGGTACTCAGTTGAATGCCTACACATCCACGGACCGCACCGTATATCTTCAGAGTTTACCCAGTCAGTTTTTGGATGAGATTGCGACGTTGCCATTACATTTACAAGTTAAACTTCTTGAGATAGAACTGGGACTTCCCATATCCTACAAACATGTTCTTCGTGATAAAAACACTGAGGCTGATGCGCTTGTGAAAGAAGCACTTTCAAATGTGTAACGCTAAACGATATACGCTATACTAAAGAATATGGACCAGCACCCTGTACCACGACAGATCACTACATTTGAGTTCAAGCTTATCGGATTTATGACATTGCGTCAGTTTTTGTATCTAGTCATTTTTTTTCCCATAGGTTTTATTGTGTACAAAGTTATCCCAATATTATATGTAAATATTCTTTTGGGGGTTTTGGTTGGAGCTGTAGGGCTTGCTTTTGCATTTATTCCTATTCAGGATCGGCCGCTTGAGGTCTGGATGAAAAACTTTATCAAGCGCATAAACTCTCCAACGCAGTATGTTTTTAAAAAGCAAAGGGACACCATCAAAACCCTTGAAAACCTATATTTTACCTCTGATCCTCATCTTGCGATGACTCATATAGAGACAAAAGAAAAACTAGATAAGTACTTACAAAGTAAAAAAAATACAGACAGAGATATAGACACGTCAATCAGTACGCGATCAAAAAAACAACAAATTCATATCAACGATTTATTACAGCAGACGAAAAACATAGATCCGTCCAAAATAAAAAAAGCAGATGTTTCGCTTTCAACGCAATCAAAAGCTTCCCAACCGGACATAATAAAACAACCTTTTGTGACCGGGGTCATCAAAAACAGAAAGCAAATCCCACTCCCAGGCACGCTGGTTTCGATCAAAGATACAGATGGTAATCAGCTTCGGCTTCTGAAGACGAATCCACATGGAATATTTGCAACATACAGCCCTTTGTCACCAGGGGAGTACCAATTTGAGATCAGCGATCCAAAAGGAAACTACTTTTTTGATACAATGAATGTGCAGATTGATTCTGACAAACAAAAGCCATTGCAGTTTTATTCAAAGGAAATTTTATAATGTCAAAAACAAAACCAACTTCTCCAAAAAAATCAACAACACAGTCATTTATTGAGATTGATGAGATCAAAGACGACATCATGCTTATGAGGGATTATTCAGCGGTAACAATTATTGAGGTGGGCGCGGTCAATTTTTGGCTGTTGTCGACCGAAGATCAGATGTCGATGATCTATATGTATGGAAGCCTTTTGAATTCCTTGTCGTTTCCTGTTCAGATTGTGATCATCTCAAAAATGATGAATATTTCATCATACTTGGAGTATTTAGAGTCAAAAATCGATACGCAACGCAATGAAATAATACGGTCCCGTCTTGAAGAGTATCGCGAGTTTATCAAAATGATTGTCAAAAAAAATACTGTCATGGAAAAGCGGTTCTTTTTTGCTGTTCCGTTTAATCCGCTGGAGATGGGTGTAAGCGGTGTGAAGGCAAAAAACTACGGCAAAGAATATATTTTTAACAGAGCAAAAACATCATTATATCCAAAACGGGATCATTTGCTTCGACTTTTGGCAAAAGTTGGTTTAAAGCCATCAGTGCTCCAACAGCAAGAGATGACTGAGTTGTTTTACAACATCTATAATCCATCAAATGTCGGAAAGCAGCTGGCGCCTGTAGACAGTTATACCGATGTGGTGTTGACAAGCGGATAGTCCGAATACTATGTTATTCAATAATAAAAATAAAATAAACAAGAAAGATAGTAATAAGGACGCAAACAAAAGCAATATCCCCGGTGGCGTTCTCAAAGTAGCTGATGTGTTGTCCAAAGGCGATGTGGCAATCAGAGATATTGTCGCCCCTTCATATGTTGAGGTAGATTTTAATCATATTAAAATCGACGCGAAATATTATCGGACATTGTTTGTAGTTGGATATCCGCGCTATGTTTCGGCAAACTGGATGAACTCGCTTATCACCTACGATCATCCGCTCAACATCTCAATGTTTATTTATCCTTCGGAATCAAAAGCCATTCTCAATGAACTGAAGAGGAAAATTGCTGAGATGCAGGCAACAGTTGAAAGTGATATAAAAGCAGGAAAAGTGATAGACCCGACTGTGCAGGTTGCGCTTGACGATGCGCTTTCTCTTCAAGCTGAGCTTGCAAAAGGTGCAGAGCGGTTTTTCCAGTTTGCACTCTATATCACAGTACCTGCCGACACCGAGGCAGAGCTCAATAGTGTGACCAAAGAGATCGACTCAACGCTGTCGTCACTTCTTATTGTTTCAAAACAAGCGACGCTTGAGCAAGAAGAAGGATTTAAGTCCACTTTACCGATGTTCCGAGATCAACTTCAGATATGGCGGAATATGGACACGACTTCACTTGCTATGACATTTCCATTTTCAACAGCCTCTCTTACCCGAAACGAAGGGGTCATGTACGGTATCAATCAGCACGACGGAAGCTTAATTATTTTTGATCGTTTTACTCTCGAGAATGCAAATGCAGTGATTTTAGGAAAGTCAGGAGGAGGAAAAAGTTTTATGGTGAAACTTGAGGCTTTGAGGCTTTTGATGATGGATGTTGACGTTATTATTCTTGACCCTGAGAATGAGTACAGAACGCTTTGTAAAAATTTAGGCGGAGAATTTGTAGATTTTTCAGCAAGCTCAGAGTATAAGCTCAATCCATTTGATTTGAACGACGAAAATCCAGAACCAGATGAGCTTCCAAACAAAATTCTTGATTTGCACTCACTCATGAAGGTTATTATGGGAGAACTAACCCCTTCTCAAGACGCGCTGCTTGACCGGGCGCTTGTATTAACATACCGGGAAAAAGGAATCACCCAGGAGCCTGAAACATTTATGAAAGAACCGCCGCTTCTTGAAGATTTGTATAAGATTTTGATCGGCATGGAGGCGATTGAGGCAAGGGAACTTGCTGATAGGCTTGAGAAATTTGTGGAAGGGTCGGCAGCAGGAATTTTTAATAACCACTCGAACTTTGATATTAAAAATACATTTACCGTGTTTGGAATTCGCGATTTGGAGGAAAATTTACGGCCCGTAGCAATGTATATTATCCTTGACTATATATGGCATCGCGTGCGACGCGGTGAACATCGGAAACGAGTGTTGATCGTTGATGAGGCATGGTATCTTATAAAAAATAAAGACTCAGGAGCATATCTTCATAATTTTGCAAAACGTGCGAGAAAATATAAACTTGGCATGACCACGATCACGCAAGACGTTGAGGATTTTTTGGCAACAGACGAAGGAAAGGCAATCATCACAAACTCAAGTCTTCAGATTATTCTCAAACAATCAACAGCTGCAGTAGACCGCATTACCAAAACATTTTACCTGACAGGAGGAGAAAAACATTTTTTGCTTTCTGCAGGGATTGGAGAAGGGCTTTTCTTTGCCGGACAGTCTCATGTCGGTTTTCAGGTAGTTGCTTCAGAAGAAGAAAAAAGATTGATAGAATAAGAGGTAATGAATCAAAAACTATCTTATATCCGCAAAGGCGATACAGGCTCAATGTCATTTGACACAAGGCAACGGTCATATTCGCAAGGCCTATTTTTACTGTATGGACTTGGTGTGGCAATATTTTTTTTGATAGCACTTGTTCAACTATTCAGGCTTACTATTGTCAAAGGCAATTATTACTCAGTACTTTCTGACGACAATAGAGTCAAAGAGATTGTTATTGAAGCGCCTCGAGGTACGATTGTTGATCGAAAAGGCGTTATTCTTGTCTCAAATACAACTCCAGATATTTCTGACAATGACGAGCGTGTAACTTCAAACAGAATCTATAAATACTCTGATGTAATAAGTCATATCATTGGGTATCGGCAAATTGCCGATACAGATGATTTGGAATCAGACTCGTGTATGAACAAACTTAAGTATGGAGATAAAGTTGGAAAAAAAGGAGTAGAACAACTCTATGAATGCGAGCTTCGCGGTAGGCGCGGAAAGAAGCTTGTCGAAATTGATGCGCATGGTGAATATATCAAAACACTTAGCGTTCTTGATCCAAAGGCAGGAGACGATCTGAAGCTTGCCCTCGACATCGTACTTCAAGAGAAGGCAATGGAGCTTCTGGGCGATACGAAAGGAGCAGTGATTGGACTAAAGCCCGACACAGGCGATGTACTTATTTTGGCCTCAACACCCGGATATGATCCGCAGATTTTTGAGGACGGAGACTCGGAATTAGCCAAAAAGCTGATTGATGACAAGGATGAACCGCTTTTCAACCGAGCAACAGAAGGCGTGTATGCTCCTGGATCCACGTTTAAATTATTTATTGCTGCAGCCGGTCTTGAAGAGAAAGTGATCACGCCGGATGAGACTATTATGGATAGCGGAGTTCTTGAAGCTGGACCACTGAAATTTCATAATTGGTATTATCTGGAGTATGGCCGCACAGAGGGAGAAGTAAATATGCTCAAGGCGCTTCAACGCTCCAATGATATATATTTTTATCTTCTTGGTGGAAAACTTGGCCCAGAAAAAATTAAAAAATGGGCTGAAATTTTTGGATTTCAAAACTCATCAAACCTTGGGCTTGACGAAGCAGTGGGTATTATTCCATCCACATTTTGGAAACAAGATACATTTGGAGAACGATGGTTTTTGGGAGATACGTACAATTTATCAATCGGCCAAGGATATGTTGCCACAACACCATTACAGATAGCACGGGCAACTGCGGTATTTGCAAACGGCGGGTATTTGTGTGATCCGAAAGTTCTGAAAGTACAATCTGCACACGACGCATCGTGTAAAGAACTTCTGATGTCAAATACAACATATGAGTTGATTCGGGAAGGAATGCACAAAGCCTGTCAAACCGGAGGTACTGGGTGGCCATTTTTCAATTTTTCTGTTCAACAGCAAGAGAATATCTCAGAACAAGAAATACAGTCTGATAGTATTCAGAAAGAGGCAAGTCCAACAGCAGTAATTACTACAAATATCTCTGTTGGGTGTAAAACCGGAACAGCTGAATCTCACGCAAAATCTGGGAAACCTCATGCATGGTTTACAGTTTTTGCACCATTTGACAATCCAGAGATCGTACTTACGGTTTTAGTTGAAGAAGGAGGACAAGGGTCTGATATTGCGGCTCCTATTGCAAAAGAGATACTAAAAGTGTACTTTGAGAGATATGAGTAAGAAATATGTATTTTTGTAGAAATAAATATATCTTATAGTATAATTTATTGCTCAAAATATACATCACATTATTATATGATACAGAATTTATTAACTTATCAAGAGTATCAAAAGATTATGAATGCTGTGGCTTTGGTGATTTCAGAGAATCCAAAGTCGCATGCTGCTTTTGATTTATCTAGACTGGAATATGCACAAAGCGCATATGAATCAATAACGAAAGGTCGTTCAATTTCTTCAATAGAACAGAGGTCGTATTTATCAAACTCGGTATATTCAAAAGGATGGTTTAGTATATCTGAAAATGAGTTTGATAGATTGGTAAATATCTATGGAGAAGCCGTAACAAAGATTGCTATGATAGGTGGGAATTTTTCATCGTGGTTGGAAAAAAGTTTGCCTAATGATCAAATTATTGCACTTGGTGGAGCGTGCGCCCTAGAAAGTATTGATACGAAAATTATTCGCATTCTGCAACAAGATAATGAGTTATCTCCATTAATATGCCAGTATATCACTAGGATGTGTTTGCAGTTTCCTACATGGACACAGGTTACTGGAGCGCTTATACCGCGACATGGTCTTAACATTATGTATGACGAAACATTTCCTTGGTATTTACGGTTTGAAGAATATGGAATCCAGGATGCAGAGTCTGTAACCCAACGGGTATACGATGGAATTGTCCATGCAGTAAAAAGGTATGTTCGACTGCATGACCCCAATAATATACTAGTGACAGTGCCATTTACTGATTTGAAGCTTGGAACGCGTGGTTATTTAAAGAATTGGTTTGAGATGGTTGAGCCATATATGCGAGCATTAGAAAAGAAGTGTAGATTAAGTCCTGCAAACCATGATCCTGATACACATATCAAGGCATGGGTTTTATATACATACTTTGGACCAGAGATTCTTCAAATAGTAAAACAATATCTTAAAGAGAAATACGCCACATACTACAAGCAGTTTCATATTGATCAAGCTACTCTACATGTACGGGGCAAACAGATAGATCATCTGGATACAGAGCGTTCAAATATTTGGATGCACTCAGTTATCCTCCAATTAACAGATACAAAGTTGATCAAAAATTGGAAAAAATCATTTCTTACCCCTTTTCATTGTCAGGAAATTGCACAGTATCAATGGTTATTAAAAAATTATACAAAGCTAAGTGTGGGATTTTCAGGATTTCTTGACTTTAATTATCGTGGAAAACTTCTTCATGAGGATTCTGCGTTTACACGAAAAGAATTAAAAAAAATACTACAAGAAGGATTAGAAAGCAAAATATTCGATTCACCATTACGAATGCATACTCATAATGTTGATACAACTATTGCATTCCTTGAACGTTTTAAAAACCCAAATGCAATATTCGTGTCCAAGCATATCCTTATCAATTTTGTAAAGGTAAAAACAAAAATTTGCAATATACGAAGAAAAATGACTGTGACTCATAATTTTATAAATATGTTTACTAAAGCAAAAATGCTGTTTCAGCTATTGTATAAAAATAAATCAATAGGACAGGAAGACGCTAGTTTATTCACTCAAGAAGCTCTTCAAAAAATTAAAAAAGTTTTTATACAAAGATTTCAATCAGACTTTGTTCTTTATAAATATTTGCAGGTAAATAATCAAAATATTATTCATAATATTGAGTATATTGAGCAGTTTTTTGGTGATATTTCATATTTACATGGTAAATTGAAATTAAACAATAGACAGAAACATCTTTTATTTATACAATGGGTAAACAAGAAAATACATGTTATTGTCCAAGGCTCACAAGAAAGTTTATTAAAACTAGAACGAATGAAAAATGAGCAAGAACTTGCATTGAAAAAAATCGACGTTACCATGACAAGAAATTTTTCACATTTGCAAACCGATGAGCTTTCAAAACATATAGAAATCTTACCATTAAGTAATAATTATTTTGTATCGTACATGCAACAGCTGTTATTTATTAAGCCTGTGCGAGATGCATACATCAATATGGTTCAGATTGCAGGAGATACGAGCAAGAAAAAAGATGAAAAAGAGCTTAAAATTGTTGAGGTTATTCAAAGAATTTTTCCTGTTGTGCAGGATAGTATCCGATATATTATGCTTGGTGGGGATTATCCATGGAATGCAAGGTTTAAATTTCAATTTGAGATGGTTTATTAATCTATTATAATTATTGTATGAAAGTATTTTTTGGTGCTACTTATGCAGGGGAAAAAGAATTCGGAAAATATTATCGTCATATTTATGAAGTGCTTGAACATATGGGTTATTCTCATGTGGATGACGAAGCCG
Organism: Candidatus Roizmanbacteria bacterium GW2011_GWA2_37_7; assembly: GCA_000990445.1. Taxonomy (GTDB): domain Bacteria; phylum Patescibacteriota; class Microgenomatia; order UBA1406; family GWC2-37-13; genus UBA1450. The sequence continues at coordinate 3,051 of LBTJ01000001.1, read as the reverse complement.
TGTCAATCACCTATGAACAATATATTGATTTTATGGCTAAGGGTAGGAAGGCGCAGGTTGAAAACTATCGTAAGAAAATGAAGTGTATTCAGGAAGCTGATATTTGTATTATTGAATCAAGCGCTCATAGTTTGGGGAATGGATTTATTGTACAAAAATCCCTTGAATCATCAAAACCCACAATAGTTCTTTATTACAAAGACAATATCCCATATTTTTTATCAGGCATAGAAGATGAAAAACTCATTATTAAGAGCTATAACAATGACAACTATAGGAAAGTCCTTCGAAATGCTCTAGAAATTGCCCGTGAAAAACGGGACAAACGCTTTAATTTTTTCCTCAGCCCCAAACTTCTCCAATATATCGATGACGCAGCAAAAGAACGAGGCGTCACCAAATCAAAACTTCTTCGTGACATGATCGTAAAGCACATGAGAGAAAATCCCGCGTAAAAATAAGCTTCCTGTGGTCAGCTTTTCTGACAGTTTTGTCATTCTTATTTCGTGTTAAGGAATTTATACTACAAGGCGCGAATATACTTTTAACTTAAGTAGTATCTATGAGAAGGAATATAGAAAATATATTGTTACTTATTTTTGCAGGCATTATAGGTATTTTTTTATTCTTTTATATTTGTATAGGGATACCTTTGAAAATTATTTTTAAAAAAAGAGCAAAGATATAAGGCGCAATTACACTAAGCTATATTTTTCTCTAAGTCTCATTTGCAGATATGTGACAATATCAATTTTCATGATTTCTGCGAGCATCATTGTGTAATAAATAACATGAATCATCTCATATGCAATTTTTTGTTTACCTTTTTCATTATTGATTTTTTCCCATGAATCTACGTTGTCTACCCATTGAAATTCTTTTAAAAGGTCATTTGAGCTTATGACAATCGATTTTGCAAGGTTGTCGGGGTAATATTTATCTTCCCAATCTTTACCATCAGTAAGATCCCAGAGCATATTTTTAAGTTTATGCATCGTGATACTTTGATTTTTTTGTTTCTTCATACAAACTTTATACCTATGAGAATCAAAAAAGTGAATGACAGAATTGTCAGGAAGTTTGACTGGAAGTAGGCTATAATAGCTTCTGCCTATGAAAAAAACTTCAAGCAGGATAAGCTTTGCAAAACTATTTAAAAAATATCGTCTTCGTGCAGAAATCGAAACACTTTCCGAATTTGGAGATCTTCTTGCTCAAGAAGGCATTGTGTATGAAAGCTCTTTATTTACAAGGTGGCAAAACGGAACAAGAGTTCCTAGCGATAGAAGAATATTATTAACAATTGTAAATATTTTTATCAAACGTGGAGCAATACGGTTGATTTCTGAAGTAAACCATTTTTTTGAAGCAGCAAACCAAGGTTACTTAACTGATCAAGAGAAAATAAACCTTCCTAAGTTTTTAGAAAAAATTATTAATCAAAATACAATACAAGATATTAGTTCACTATTAAAAACATATCGCATTCAAAAAAATATAACTTTATCAGAAATGATGCTTGCCCTTAATGTATCAGATTATGATTTTATTGACAAAATTGAAAGGGGTGATTCAACAAATATTGATAAAAATTTTATTGAAAAATACTGCAATGTGCTTGGACTCCAAAAACAAGAAATAAATAATATTTTATTGTTATGTAATTATATGCCTACGAAACAAGAAATAAAGTCAGTTCAAGAAACAATGGCACCAGTATTAGAGTCATATCAGTATTCAGCAGTCTTATATGATTTTTGTTGGCGGGTTATATATATAAATAATAAACATAGTAAAATCCTTGATATGAAAAAAGAAGAAATGTCCAATATTCATAAGGAAAATCCAACTGCGATTGAAATTCTTTTTGATCCAGCTTTTCAAATGAATAAAATATTAATGGGAAATGATAGAGTTATTTGGCACGAGAATTTGTTACGATTTATTGTTCATTTTAGATCTTTGCAGAGATCTATCATTAAAGACGAATGGTATATAAATTTAATCATTATGTATCAAGGAATGAGATTGACATATAATATATATGTTGTTCCGCTTTATGATGATCCAAGATTTGAAATTGAATATTATAGTCCAGCAGACATAACTACGATTCATTATTGCCAAAGAATTCATAAATTCGAGTCTTCATAAAGTATTTAACCTCAAAATTAACGGCAATAAGGACAAAATCGGTTGGTTTTTCGCTTGTGATCACGACCAAGAACACAAGCTTTTGACGCATGAGAATTCTCCTTTCATACAAGATGCGTCACACAGATTGTTGAGGTGCTTCTGGTTTTTGAGATCAGGTTGAGGTCACGGCTATTGCAACCTCGCCTAACCTCTCAAACAAGAAACAGATTCAATATATGGAAAAAGGGGGAGAAAGAGAATGACAGAATTGTCAGGAAGGTTGACGGGATTCGTATAATAATGCTATAAGGCATGAAACAAAATGGTAAAAATACTTTAAAGGAATGCCCTTTGCATACATCGTAAAGCTCCCTTAATATCCTCTTTTTTGGCAAATCCTGAGAGTCTAAAAAAATCTTCACATGAGGAACCAAAACCTATTCCTGGAGCACAAATAGTACTAGCTTTTTTAAGAAGAAAATCAAAAAAGTCCCACGATTTCATTTTTTGCGGAGTTTTTAACCATACATAAGGGGCATTCGTCCCACCATATGATTTAAAACCTATTTTGTTACAGGTGCTTTTAATTAAAGCGGTGTTAGTCATGTAATAATCAATATTTTTATTACTTTCTTTTATTCCTTCAGATGATAATGCCGCAATTCCACCTTCTTGAACAATAACTGAGGCACCATTGAAACCCGTCTGCTGTCTTCTCCTCCATATTGAATTAAGTTGTCCTTTCTCTATCTTTTTATTTGAAAGTGACCGTGGAACAATTGTCCAGCCCAATCTGATACTCGGGAATCCAGCAAGCTTAGAGCCTGTTTGGATTCTTTAGCCCTTATTTGAGACCTCCGTTCTTCTGAGCATGAGTCCTATCATGGCTAAATATATAAATGTCTCTTCTGACTT